>JAMCWO010000280.1:0-38053 GCA_023481165.1 Planctomycetota bacterium
CGGTTGAAGCACGCGACGGTAAAGCCTTTGCTCTCCATGTTCAGGATCAGGTTTTCGCCCATCACGGCCAACCCGATCAATCCGATATCAGCCTGTGCCATAATCCCAAACTCCTTATCCAAAGCGACACATGATTGCGGTCATCTCACGTAGGGTGGGCTTCGCCCACCACCCATCCGCCCATCCTACCCCAAAACCCGCCGGTTGGGTAGAGGCGCGTGAAATTGATGGAGGGTGGTGGATAAAGAAGGATTTGTGCTTGCTCAGCCCCCGGCAGTCTGAACGCCATTGGGATGATATGTCATGCATATCTTCTTTCTGCTGCCGAGTTTATCGATTCTCGGCCCCGGCACGCATGGATACAATGGACGTGGCGTCTCAGGCGTTGACGCGACCTGAGCATGAGCGGGAGAGTCGGATCAGTGCGGTTTGGGGAGATGCGGACCATGAACGACGATGTCGAAGTGCAGAGCAAACGTTTCACGCTCAAGGGCTGGCACTTAGCGCTGATGGTTCTCCTAGTGCTCGTGGGCTTGATCGGTCTGTATGTCGCGGTCCACCGAGGCGAGAGCGAGCGGCGCATCGCAGCGTTGCGGGCGGCCGGGTATCCGACGACCTTCGCCGAACTGGCGGAATATACCAGGCTGCCCGAAGGGGTGGAAAACGCGGCCAGCGCGTATGAAATCGCTTTTGCTGCCTTCGTGCCGCCGGCGGATGACGCGAACGTACTAATTCTTCTGGGCCAGGTCCAATGGCCCGACCGGGGAGCGCCTTTGCCTGAGCCAAAGGCCAAGGCTGTCGAGGAGTGTCTGGCGGCCAACCGGCAGTGCCTGACGCTGCTGCACAAGGCGGCGGGCATCGCGCATTGCCGATATGACCATGATTACGGGCGGATGCTGCCTTGGACGCGGTCCTGCAGACACAGTGAGCAGTTGCTCCACGTCAGCGCCGTCTACCACGCCGGCCAGGGGAACACCGAGGCGGCGGCCACCGCCATCGAAGATGGAGTGCGGCTGAGCGATTCCCTGCAAAAAGAGCCGAGCCTTATCGGTCATCTAGTGCGGATCGCGTGCCTGGACCTGACGCTCAACGCCCTGGAGCGCAGCCTAAGCCTGGCCACCTTCACGGACGGACAACTGAAGGATCTCGGCAACGTGCTGACGCGGACGGGCGCTACCCTGGATTTGACGCGGGCCCTGGTGACAGAGCGATGCGCCATGATCGGCACGTGGCGAGACCCGTCGCGGCTCGGACTGGCTCGTCCGAGCCTCCCGGTGCGGATGCTCCCGGGAATGAGGCGAACGTGGCTCTCCGACACCCTGAATTGTATGGAGGCTTACATCGAGGCGAGTCAACTGCCGCCCGTGGAGCGCCTGAGACGGTTTCGCAAGATTAGCAGCGAGATACAGGAGCTTTCGTTTCTGCACGCGATGATGAAGGGCACGGCGTCGGCGATCACCCGCGCAGCCGAGTTGGACCTGGGGGCGCGGGCCCACCTGGAATTGGCCCGAACGGCCTTGGCAGTTGAGCGGTACCGACTCGCCAGCGGCAAGCTGCCCGAGCGGCTGGAGGAACTCGTGCCACAATACCTCAACGAGGTGCCGAGCGATCCGTTCGACGGGAATCCCCTCCGGTACCGGCGGGTCGACCCGGGCTATTGTCTCTACAGCATCTCCGAGGATGGCCAGGACAACGGCGGCAAAGAGAAGGCCGACGTTCCCTCCGGCGCACCCTACGACTGGTGCTTTACCGTGACACGATAGAGGGAGACTGTCTCACCGGTCAAATCATATTCCAGGGGAGGGCGGCAGTGTCTTCAGTGACCCAGCGCGGGCGATCCACTGCGCAGAGAATAGCGCCTGGTGCGATTTTCAGGTTGCGATGCGCTCGGCGGAAGGCCGTCAAGCCGGAGACGTCGTATCGAGAGGGGTTCGCCGTCAGCTTTATCTCGAATGGATACAACACGCCATCACGTTCGACCAACAGGTCCACCTCCGCACCGCCGGCAGAACGCCAGTGATGAAAGCCGGTCCGACCGGGCAGCGTGCCGGCTTGTTTGAGAATCTCGTTGACCATGGCGGTCTCGAACAAGGGACCCAGGAGCGGATGTCCGCCCAGAGCCTTCGGCGAACTGATCTGGGCGTGGTGACAAACCAGGCCGGTGTCGGCGAGATAGCCTTTGGGTTTGGAGGAGACCCGCTTGAGCAGATTGCCCTCGAAGGCGGGGATCTCAAACCACTGAAAAGTGCCGTCCAGAATCCTCAACCAGCGGCGGGCCGTGTGGGGGGACATGCCGATCTCCCGACCCAATTGGCTGTAGTTGATCTCCTGGGCAGTCAAGGCGGTCACCAGGCGCAGAAACATGCCGAACTGCTGCCAATCCTCCACGTCCGCCATCAGGCGGGCGTCGCGCTCGACGTAGGTTCGGTGATAACCCATCCAGAATTCGGGCACGAGTTCTTCGTCCAAGTCACTGACACGCGGCAGGAATCCCCGCCAGAGCCACTCCCATAAGGAGCCGGTGAAATAGGCGTTTGTTTGCTTGTCCCGGTCAACGAAGGCATGGGGATCTTCCAGCCAATGTGTCAACCAGCAGGGTAAGGCACCTGCTCCGGCCAGTTCCTGGAGGCTGAAGCCGCGCAAATCCAGAAACGCGGCCCGGCCGGCTAGGCTCTCGGCCACAGAACGCAGCACCTGCCATTGCTGCGAGCCGCTCATTAGGTACATTCCAGACCTGGAACCACTGGCATCTACCCGCCGTTTGATGGCAGAAACCAGTTCAGGGGCATACTGAACCTCATCCAAGACCGCCGGCGCGGAGTGGTTGCGCAGGAACAGGTCGGGCTCGCCGCGGGCGTTTTCGAGATCGATGCTGGGGTCGAACACGGTGTAGTCATGGTCCGGGAATACGTGGCGCAACAGCGTCGTCTTGCCTACTTGGCGCGCGCCGCTGATCACTACAACGGGGAAGACCTCCGCGAGCTTCAGCAGCTTTCCGGTCAGTATCCGTTCTTTATACATACCTGGCAATTTAGCCATCACATGGCCAAAGTGCAAGGAGTTTCTTTGCATTGTAGTCGTGGCATGGGCTTCCAGTCCATGAAACATCGGCAGGATGCCGATGCCACAGGGCCTCACGGGTAGGATGCCGTCAGATTTCTCAGATACCTTTGAGCCGATGGAGGATTTCGCCGGCGTGGGGGACTACCAGGACGCCTTCGTGCTCGCGGTTTTCGTAATCGGCGATCTTGATCTGGGAGCAGGGCATGTAGCCGAGGTTGATCCTGTCGCAACGCTCCTTCGGGATAGCGGTCGCGAGGACTACGTTCACGCGGGGTTTTTCGACGCCGTTGTCGTAGGTGCCGCAACCGCGGACGTGCGTCGAGTGGGCCATTGACGAGCGCGGAATGTCCTGGAATTTGTCCATCTGCTTGAGGAAGTAGTCGCGGACGTGATAGCCGATGCGGTCGAGGACCTTGCCGTGTGTGTAGGAGACCTCGGAGATGTGCGGGGCGTAGATGATCAGCGTGCCGCCGTCGGCGACGATCGGCTCCAGCTTGTACATGACCTTGCCCGCGGTCCAAATGTCATCATACATCTGCGGGCACAGGCCGAGAATCGTGTGGTAGGGCCGGTCCTTGTAGATGATGTGAACCTCGTTGGACAGGTCCGCCGCCTTCTCCCAGGCTTCGAGAGTGTCGCCGAGGAACAGGCCCTTGAGCTTGCCCTCGACCGCCACGACCGCGACCAGGGCGTGCGGGATGTCGATCAGCGAGGCGGCCTTCTCCACCACCTTGCGCGTCGGGGTCCACTTGCAGCCGTTGATGACCGGGTTGGTGATGATCGCGCCCAGCCAGTGGAAGAAGTTGATGATCTCATCGCCCGCGATGCCAGGAAAGAGGTACTTGTGCCCGCCGGAGAAGCCCACGACCTCGTGCGGAAAGACCGGGCCGAGGATCAGGAAGGCGTCATAGTCGAAGATCAGCTTGTTGAGCCGGACGTCCACCTCTTCGCGGAAGAGGCCCCCGCTGATCTGCGCGATCTCGTCGGCGGCGATCCGGCCGATGGAGACGAACGTCTCGCGCTTGTCCCACTCGTGGTTGAAGAACCGCACCGGGCCGTACTTGGTCTTGCGCTCACTGATCGTCATGGCGAGCCGTTTGCAGATCTGCCGGTCGGTCAGCGGCTGGTGCGTGCCGAGGGCGACGAGGCAATCGATCGCCTTCGCCTGGGGCCTCAGCCGCTCGTAGAGCAGCTTGAAAACCTCGCCGATGGGGCCGGAGCGCGTGTTGTCCGGAATCAGTACGAGGACTCGCTTGCCCGTATAATTGTTCTGCGCGAAAAACTCACCCATCGCCTCACTCGCCTGGCGATAATCCACAGCGCTGTCTTTGTTCTGGCGTTCGATAATCATCTGCTTATGGCCTCAACCGATTGTACCTATGAGTAATCAGAAGGTTCTTGTTTTCGGTTCTATCCACCGCGATTCCTATTTCATCCACGGCGGTTTCTCCGGCAGGCGCCGGTCGAACTCCTCGATCAGCTTCTTTTCGTAGGCCCCAGCATACCGGCCCCGGAAGAAGCGGTCGAGGCCCTCATTGTGGAACCTCTTCCACGAGTCATCTTCGCCGCCGGGGTTGATGGGGTAGAATAGAGCATTGTTCTCCTTCGCGGCCTCCTGGTCGCCCGGCGCATCCCCAACCATCAGGACATGGTTCTCCTGGTACCGGCCCTTCGTGGCGTACTGCAGGTGTTGGGTCTTCGTCCCCATTTCCTGGCCTGCCAGAAGGGCTACGTACTTGGCGAGATCGTGTTCGGCCCACTCCCGCGCGAGGGTCGCGCCCGGCGTGGCGGAGACGACGATAACATCCGCCTTGCCCTGCACCTTGTCCAGACTCTCCCGCACGAACGGAAAGGGCGGCACGTTTCTGACAATCTTCTCGATGGCCCAGTCGACCCGCTCGCTCCATTGGAGCACCAGCGTCAGCTCCTTCTTGGCGTCCGGCCGGGCCTTGCCGATCGCGTGCTTCAGACCCTTGTTGCTCAGCACGCTTTCGGGATCGTCCACCCAGGTGAAATAGCAGGGCAGTTGCGGGACTTTGAACTTGCGGCCCTTGACGATCGGATGGCCCGGCAACAGCTCGGCGAGGATTCGCTTCAGGGTCTTGTGCCGGTTGGCGCCGCGGGTCTTGGAGAATAAGTCCGCGAACTCCTTGCACTCCCGCGCCGCCTGCGCCACCGGTTGCAGGCCGAAGCACCCGATCATCCACGGGCAGAAACACTCCCGGTGCTTGATTCCCATCGTAGCGAATGCGCAACCGTCGGAGTCGATGCCGAGGAAGAACTCCGTCTGGGGCTGGAAATCCCTCAAAGGTTGTGCCGGATCGGTTGCCGTCATACGCCGCTGAAAGCGGAGAAGCCGCCGTCCACCGGGACGACGATGCCGGTGACGAATTTCGCGGCGTCGCTGAGCAGCCAGATGACTGTGCCGACCAGGTCCTGAGGATCGCCGAACCGCCCCATGGGCGTGTGCTCGGTGACGGTTTTGCCGCGCGGGGTCAGGGCGCCTGTCTTTTCGTCCGTGAGCAGGAAGCGGTTCTGTTCGGTCAGGAAGAAGCCCGGGGCGATGGCGTTGACGCGGATTTCCTTCGAGTAGTTCTGGCAGATATGCACGGCGAGCCACTGGGTGAAGTTGCTCACGGCGGCCTTGGCAGCGGAATACGCCGGAATCTTCGTCAGCGGCCGCAGCGCGTTCATGCTGGAGATGTTCAGAATCGAGCCGCTGCCCTGGCGGACCAGCTCCTTGCCGAACACCTGCGACGGCAGCAGGGTGCCCAGGAAGTTCAGGTCGAAGACGAACCGGATCGCCTCGGGCGGCAGGTCGAAAAAGGGCATATCGGGGGAGGTCGTCGCATCTTTCTTATTCCCGCCGGCGCCGTTGATCAGGGCATCGATCCGGCCGAACTCCGCCAGCACCTTGTCCTTCGCCTGCTCGATGCTGGCTTTTTCCAGGACGTTGCACTGGACGGGGACCGCCGTGCCGCCCGCCGCGCGGATCTCCTTGGCGACTTTGGCCGCCGCGATCTCGATCAGGTCCAGGATCGCCACCTTGGCCCCGCTTTCCGCGAGGGCCCGGGCCATCGTGCCGCACAGAATGCCGCCCCCGCCGGTAATCGCCACCACTTTGCCGGAAACGTCAAACAAATTCTGCATTTACCTATCACTCCTATGAAAGACCGGTCGGGTGTACCTGGCACACAATTTTCACCCTTGCCACAAGGCGAGTGTCCGGCCAGAATATACCCGATCCGGCCCAAGACTGCAACCATGGGGACCGGCAAACGCAGCCTGACGGAAAGCGGAATGCTTGAGACCGTGCACAGGAGGACATCATGGATAGTCCCATCGCCACCCGCCCGCCCAACCGCAGACAGTTTCTGACCCAATACTTGCCGGCCGGGGCCTTGGGTGGCCTCGGGGCGGCCCATTCCGTTATTGGGGCCGGGCAGAAGGACCGGGACGCGGTCGGACGTTCCGACCGTGCCATGCCGGAAGGGGGCGACAGGAAGACGCCGGAATTCGAGCAGATGCTGGAACGGTACGCCGACGTGGTCGTGAACGTGGGCCTCAACCTCCGCCCCGGACAGTCCCTGCTCATGGTTCAGGCACCGATCGAGTGCCCGGTGCTGGTCCGGCAGATCGCCGTCAGCGCATATAAGGCCGGAGCCCGATATGTGGATGTCGTGTGGCGGGACCAACAGATGGACTTGCTCCGCTTCCAGCATGCACCGCGTGATTCCTTCGGGGACTCGCCCGATTGGCCGGTAAGCGCCGGCTTGGAATATCTCAAGCGCGGGGATGCCAGCCTGGTATTTCTTAGCGAAGATCCCGACCTGCTCAATGGCCAGGACCCGAAGCTCATCGCTACGGCCAGCCAGGCAGCGATGGAGAAACTCCGTCCGGTCATGAGTCATATTGAGCGGAACAGTGCGAACTGGCTGGCCATCGGCGCTGCTGTGGAGGGGTGGGCGACCAAGGTGTTTCCCCATCTACCGCCGGCGCAACGGCAGGCGCGCCTGTGGGACGCCATCTTTCAGGTCTGCCGCCTGAACAACGCCGATCCGGTTGCCGCCTGGCGGGATCACGTCGTGACTTTGCAGGCCCGTTGCGAATACCTCAATCGCAAGCACTACGCGAGTCTGAAGTACACTGCTCCCGGAACGGATCTGATCGTTGGGCTGCCCGAAAGACACCGGTGGATGGGGGGACGTCTCACGAGCCGGAACGGGATCGCATTCGTCCCGAATATGCCGACCGAGGAGGTTTTCACACTGCCTCACAAGGATCGTGCGGAGGGTGTTATCCGGGCCTCGAAACCTCTGAGCTATCGGGGTACGATGATCGAGGATTTCAGCTTCCGTTTCTTCCAGGGGCGCATTGTGGAGGTGATAGCTTCCCAGGGCAAGGAACTCCTCCAGAATCTGACTGCAAATGTCGAGGGAGCCTCTCGGCTTGGCGAGCTCGCTCTGGTTCCGAACAGTTCCCCGGTTTCACAGTCGGGAATCCTCTTCTACAACGCCCTCATTGACGAGAACGCGGCCAGCCATATCGCTTTGGGCAACGGCTATCGGTTCACCTTGCGCGACGGCGAGACGATGTCTGCGGAGGAGTTTGCCGCCGCCGGCGGTAATGAGAGCGCCGAGCATCTGGATTTCATGGTGGGCTCCGACCAGATGGTGGTGGACGGAATCCTGCCCGACGGCAAGACCGAGCCAGTCATGCACGCGGGCGAATGGAGCTTTCAGGTATAAGTGCGGAAGGATTGGAATCCTGCAGCACAGCCGCCCTCGGCTGCGGAGAATGCGACGGCGGATCACCCCCGGGGGCGAGGGTGCTACACGGCAACGCTGGGGAGCCAATATGCCCAACTACATCGTAGACCACTTTGATGATATCGACTCGGTGCGGTGTCCATGCGGCTTCGTCCGCCGCGCCTTCGCCCGGCCGGACAACGCCACCGCCACAGTCCACATCGTGGACATTCAGCAGGACTCGCAGGTCCACTATCACAAGGACCACACCGAGATCTACCTGGTCCTGGAAGGCGAGGGTCGCATGGAGCTTGACGGCGACGTGGTGCCGCTGCATCCTTTCACCACGGTCCTGATCAAGCCCCTGTGCCGCCACCGGGCGGTCGGCCAACTCCGCATCGTCAACATCTGCATCCCGCCCTTCGACCCGGCCGATGAGTGGTTTGATTAGCGGATTCTGTGCCGGGATGGTGGAACCAGAGCATCATTCGCAAGGTCGATTGCAGAGTCGGCGGTGCTTAATCCGTCTGAGAATCCGTTGGGTTCTCTCTTGACATGGCGCTCTGCACTGTTAAACTGGATAAAGTAGAGGAAATGGGAAGTATGTGTCATCCGCTGGATGACTGGCACACCAACGCAGCACAGCATGCGCCGGCATTCCGGCAGGAATAACTACAGAGAGAGACCTCTTGAGTTGGAGGAGGAGTATGGGCAAGACGAGCAATCGTAAGAGGGGCTGGGGGCTGCTGATGCTGGCGGTCTGGTGGGGGACATCGCCCGTATTCGCCGGTCCAGCGACCTTCCAAGGCTTGGGCGATCTGCCCGGAGGCTACTTTGATTCTTACGCGGCTGGTATATCGGCGGATGGCTCGGTCGTAGTCGGATCTAGCTCCTCGGCAGCAGGCTCTGAGGCGTTCCGCTGGACGCAAGCCGGCGGGATGGTCGGCTTGGGCGATTTGCCCGGAAAGGTTTTTTCCCAGGCGGAGGGTGTATCGGCGGATGGTTCGGTGGTTGTCGGATATAGCTCCTCGGCAGCAAGCCAAGAGGCGTTTATCTGGGATCAGGCTAATGGTATGCGTTCCCTTCAGGACTTGCTCACGAACACTTACGGCTTGGATCTGACGGGTTGGCAGTTGGCGGATGCTCATGCCATAGGCGCGGATGGGCTGACCATCGTCGGCTTTGGCCTAAACCCCAGTGGCGGATGGGAAGCATGGAGAGCGACGCTGCCGACCGCGCAGCCGGTGCCCGCCCCCGGCGCCGCATTGCTGGCGCTGCTGGGCGCCGGCCTCGTCGGCGGCCTGCGACGACATAGAACGCTGTAGCCGAGAGACAACAAGGTTTCCTTGCGGGCTGTGGGCCTCCTGCGCACCGCCCTTTGTCTTTGCTGGCACGGCCTCCTGACTCGCTCCGCCTCATCAACCTCCGCATCCCGCCCTTCGACCCGGCGAGTGGTTTGATTGATAGGTGGAAGAACCGAAATGCGGCTTCTATCTTTTCGAGAACGTGAACTGTGCAGGACACGGATACGGGCTTCCTTTTGTGGCTTAAGGCCTTTGTGTGAGCCGATTTTGGTTCCGCCCGCAGACCATGTTGGAGTATAATCAAGGTATGCTAAAGCTTCAGAGAGACAAAGCCCGGCTCAGAAAACTGACCGACGAAGACGACGACTTCGTAGACGCGTCGCCGGCAGAGTGTCTGGGCATGATGTGGGAACTGACGGCCGAAGTGTGGTCTTTGCGGGGACAAGACTGTGCTCAACAGCGACTACAAAGACATGTTGCAGGTCTTGTTAGACAACAGCGTTAAGTTCCTGCTGGTCGGGGCCTACGCGATGGGGGCGCACCACTTCCCGCGTGCGACCGGCGATATCGACATTTGGGTTGAGCCGTCGTCCGAGAATTCCGCGCGGGTCTATCGCTCGATGGTGGTGTTCGGTGCTCCGCTCCACGAGATTGACGAAAGTACGTTCGCCACGCCAGGTATCGTCTTTCAAATCGGGGTTGCGCCTCGACGAATCGATATCATTACTACTATCAGCGGTGTTGGCTTTGCTGAGGCTTACGAGCGCAGCCAAGTCGTCGAGATGGAAGGACTACCGATCCTCGTTCTGTCTTTGGATGATCTGATACGCAACAAGCGTGCAACGGGCCGGGACAAGGACCGGCTCGACGCAGATCGATTGGAGGGCGGCAGGTAATTTGCTGCCAGCGCCGACTAAGCCGGCGGTCCTTCGGGCCGATCTACCTTTCAGCCAACCCGGAACGAAAAGGGACCATCTGCAACCCGAAGGGTCTGACGGTTGTTCGGGAGGATCTTTTGCCCGGTGGAGCGCTTTACAAAACCGGCGACAGCCGTTAGGATAGCAACGTAATGGTTGTGCGCGGGCTTGTGCAAGCTGGAAAGAGGACAGCCGCTAGATTGGTGTAAGTCCTTTTCTTACGGTAAGTTACGCCGATGTAGCTCAACGGTAGAGCACCGCTTTCGTAAAGCGGGGGTTGTGGGTTCAAATCCCACCATCGGCTTTCCTTATTTATGTGCAGAAGCGAGGGGGCAGAACATCCGTTCTTCGTGATGTGGGTGGACAACGCCGAGTTGCTGACCCGCAGATGACGTCGGAGTACGTTTATCGCTTTAGGGGTACCGCTGGGGAGGGGAAGAGAGAAAATGGAGGACGGCCCATCGTCATCTGTCGTCCGCCATCGGCCATCCGTCCTCCGACTTCACCTGCTGGAAGCCACCAAGCGACAAACGCAATTCCCTCGCAGGGTTCGGGAGACGAGCACTTTCACCTACCACAAAGGGCCGCTCTGCTGTATTTTGGAAATGCTGTTATTGTGTAATCGCGTCGTAGGTGGGTTGGACAACCGATGACGGAGCCACAGACGAATCGGGTGAAGAGCGACACCTCGCCGGAGGCGCAGCGGGTGCTGTACGACCTCTATCGACGGATGCCGTTGGGACGCAGACTGGAGCTTGTCTTTGATATGTGCGACACCGGCAGAGCATTGGCGATCGCCGGACTACGGATGCGGCATCCGCATGCGACGGAAGAGGAATTGCAGAGGCTTTGGGCCAGGCAGCATCTCGGACCGGAGTTGTTCGAACAAGTCTACGGAGGCGAGAAGCGTGGGTGAGACGCGCCATATTGAGGGGGTCGAGCGGCTTATCGATATACTCGACCGCTTGGGCATCATCTACGCGATAGGCGGTTCCATGGCCAGTTCTGCCTATGGCCGGGCGCGTTTCACTCAGAACGCCGACATTACAGTCCAGTCTTTCGACCATGTTGCCGAGGAGTTCTGCGGCTTGGTCAAGGACGAATTCTACATCAGTGAGGAGGCGATGCGCAAGGCCCTGCGCTCCTACGGCAGTTTCAATGTGATCCACTTCGAGGCCTCCATCAAGATCGATATCTTCGTTCAAGGCCCGAGTCAGTTCGAGCAGCGGCTGTTGGCACGCAGGAGAAAGGCGAAATTGAGTGATACTGGCCGCAGGGACCTTTATGTGGTGTCTCCGGAGGACATCATTCTACTGAAGCTACGATGGTTCGACATGACCGGCGGCACGTCGCAGCGGCCGTGGGACGATGTTTTGGGCGTGCTGGCGGTGCAGGGGGACGCCTTGGATTTCGAGTATCTGACTGCTTCGGCCCGGGAATTGGGGCTGGAGGAGCTTTTGAGCCGAGCAAGGGCGGAGGCGGAAACGTAGGACTGGGCATGAATCTGAAAGAAAGACATGAATCGTTGCAGAAGATTTTGAAGGACCTGGGGCGAGTGATCGTCGCTTATTCGGGCGGCGTGGATAGCACCTTCCTGCTCAAGGCGGCGGTGGACACGCTGGGGGCCGAGAACGTACTGGCGTGCACCAGCATCGGGATCGCTGAGCCCGGTCATCTCTATGAGCGGGCACGTAAGACGGCAAAGAGCATCGGGGTCGAGCTGATGACCGTCGAGGGGGGCGAGATGGACGACCCGTGCTTTACGGCGAATAACGCGGACCGGTGTTTCCACTGCAAGTCCCACCTGGGCCACCGGCTCCTGGAGATCGCGCAGGAGCGGGGCATCCAGCACGTGATCTTCGGCACCAACCGCGACGACTTGGACGACTTCCGACCCGGCAACCGGGCGATCCAGGCGATTGGTATTCGCTCGCCTTTGGCGGAGGCGGGGCTGACTAAGGATGACATTCGGCAATTGAGCCGCCAAGTGAGTCTGCCGACCGCCGACCAGCCGGCTTCGCCGTGCTTGGCCTCGCGCATCGCTTACGGATTGGAGATCACCGAGCAGCGGCTCCAGCAGGTGGATCAGGCGGAGAGCTTCCTGCGGTCGCTGGGCTTTGTCGAGTTCCGGGTCCGCCACCATGATAGGATTGCCCGCATTGAGGTTCGGCCGCCGGATGTCCCCAAACTCATCGTCGAGCCAGTCCGCTCACAGGTGGTGGAGAAGCTCAAGTCCTTGGGATTTCAGTTCGTGACAATCGACTTACAGGGCTTCCGTTCCGGCTCGCTGAATGAGGCCCTCTCCCAGGAGCAGAAGAAGGCCGGGATGGGTGTCTGAGGTGGTTCACGTAAGATCATCCTGAATTGGAGGTGCCAATGTCCCGCGTGTGGTTCATTCGCATGGTTGTTCTTGTCGTGCTGTTCACGTTGACTCTGAATTGGCCGGCGCGTGCCGCCGTTGCCGGTGGGCAGCCCCGTGCCAAGGCGGACTTGGTCGTGATGAGCTTCAATATTCGCTATGGCGCCGCCAACGATGGCGAGAACAACTGGGACAAGCGCAAGGACCTGGCGTGCGACGTGGTCCGGCGGCAGGCCCCCGATCTGGTTGGACTTCAGGAGGCCCTCCGCTCCCAGATCGACGACTTGCGGTCGGCTCTGCCCGAGTATGGCGAGAGCGGCGCCGCCCGCGAGGACGGCAAGACCAAGGGGGAGTACTCCGCCATCCTCTATCGCAAGGACCGCTTCGACGTGGACGAATCGGGGACATTTTGGCTCTCGGACACGCCCGAGGTCCCGGGCTCGATCACCTGGGGCAACGCCTGCACGCGCGTCTGCACGTGGGCGCGGTTTCTCCCGAAATCGTCGGGCAAGCCTTTCTACATGGTCAATACGCACCTGGACCATATCTCGCAACTCTCGCGGGAAAAGGGCATCGCCCTGATCATGTCGCGGCTCAGCAGTCGCAAGCACCCGGACCCGATCGTCCTCACCGGCGATTTCAACTCCGGCGAGAACAACGCCGTAGTGCGCTACCTCAGAGGCGAGCGGCGACTGGAGGTGGTGCGTAACGGTGCACCGGAGAATCCTTTGCCGCTGGTGGATACCTTCCGTCTATTGCACAAAGATGCCTCCGCCGTCGGCACGGCCCATAGTTTCAAGGGCGGCCGTAGCGGCAACAAGATCGACTACATCTTCGTCACGCCCGGCACGGAAGTGCTCCAGGCGGACATCCTCCACGACAGCAAGGATCATCGCTACCCCTCCGACCACTTCCCCATTACCGCCGCGATTCGCTTCGCCGACCGGACAAAATAAGGGTGCCGGCACGGATGTTCGTACTGCCCTGGACGTCTTCGCCGGAGACTCCGTCCCCGGACCCCCGAGACTTTCCGCTTTGTGCCAGACGCATGGTCGGCAGGAGGCACGCACTGGCATAGATCAAGAACGACGCTTGCGCCTTGTTTGTCACCCTGAACGGAGCGCAGCGTATGGATGAATCCGTATGATCCGCGTCGGACCTGATCCATGGCCTTTGCTCAGCGGTTTTCGACGGACTTGCGCAATTCGCGGCAGGAGCTGAGGAATTCCTCGGGGGACATGTCGCGCAGGAAGACCAGGCCGCGGGTCGCGCGGATCAGGGCGTTGGCGTGGCTGTAGAACCACTCGCGGCCTAAGCAGATCTTGATCTTCTGGTACTGCTCCACCTGGATGCGCTGGGCCAACTGCGAGAAGGGGCCGTCGTATTCATGGCTCGGGAAGGAGGCGTCCTTCTGGGTGATGAAGGAATCCATGAAGGCGTCGTGCATGACCGAGAACATCGCCAGAGTCACGGGCACGAAGACGTTGGCCTCGGAGGGGTCGAAGCGGAACCAGACGTTGCGGTAGCCCCAGATTCGCAGGTTGGGCTTGTCACAGGTGGTCAGGTGTACCCGCAGCGCTTCGGCCAGCGCCTGCATGACCTTGTAATGGGTGTCCGGTCCGCTGGCCTCCGGATCGAACGCGACGGTGATAATATCAGGATTCACACGCCGCAGCTCCGCGATAATCGGCGGGACATCCTCGGTCATCGTGGGTTCTTCGGTGAAGATATCGCCGGTATAGAAGCCCAGCCGCAGATGTCGGACGTTCTGGCATTGCCAGCCGTAATAGCCCCAGAGGCACTCGGCCTCCCACTCGCGGCACATCCCTTTGAGCTGCTGGATGTGCTCGGGGTCCTTGCGGCCGGGATAAGTGTTGATGAAGTAATCTTCCAGTTCAGCCAGGCAATGGTCCATGTCATTCAGGAAGTCATCCCCGAGCAGCTCGACCAGGTTGCGCAGCATCCGGCGGGCACAGCCTTCCGCCTTCTCATCTTCGTCCTGGGCGGCGACGCCGTCGAGGTACTGCCAGACGTCGCGGTTGCGCTCGACGATGTTGCCCTGCGCGAAGTAGCCCTGCGCCAGCAGCGTTCTGAACTTGGGGAGGCTGAGGAAGCGGCGCAGACAGGCTACTTGCTGACGCATAAAGCGATTCGTGACGGCGGTGAAGCCGCTGGTGAGCGTCAGGAAATGGTGCTCGTTGCTTGCTTGGCGGAAGTGACGCACGACTTCCGAAAAGTAGCCGAGCATGATGTCGTCGTGGTGCGGCTCCGTGTGGAGAAAACGCTTGTTGCGGCAGACGTGCGGGCCGTTTTCGATCTTGGCGACGAGCTGCTCGTGAACCATGTTCGCCAACTCCGGCAGCGGCTCCGAGCGCTTTTGCAGAATGACCGCGGCGAGCGGATGGCTCCGGCAATCAGTCTCGGTCAGATCGAGCAAACGCCGGCGCTGCTGGACGGCCAATTCGACGAGGGCCCTCTCCACCTCGGCATCACTGATCGCGGGCGCACTTTGGAGGACGCTGACCTGCCGCTCGACGAGGTTGGCCGCAGCGCCCCGGGTGATGTAGAAGCGCGCGTTCGGCAACTGTTGCAGACAGCTTGCGGGGATGTCAATGTGCTGCTCGGACCGGATCGCCTGGGCGACCAGGGCGGCCTTGGCCTGGCCGGCGGCCACGATGATCGCGGTGCAGTCCGGATTCCGCGTGATGGTCTGCAGTCCGATGGTAATCACGAGGCACTGGCGGGCGACTTCGATCCCGCCCAGATCCGTCGCGGCGGCGGCCTGCGTCTCGTAATTGGTGGGACAAAGCCGAGTGGTCGAATGGTGATCGGAGCCCTTGATATTGAACCCGATGTGCCCATCCGGGCCGATCCCGCCCAGAAAAAAGCCAATGCCTCCCAATTCCTGTATCCGCCGCTCGTATTCCATGCACCACTGGTCGATCTGCTCCAGCAGGGCCTTTTGCCTGGATTCTAATTGGCTCGTGGCGTGATGATACCGCAGGGTCAGGTCCACGCGGTTGCCCGGCCACACGTCGGCGAGGTTCTCGCACGACTGCATGCCGATCCGGCAGGCATCGATCAACAGGGCCTTGCCCGGATCGAGTCCGAAGCCCTCGATATAGAAATGCTTCACATAATGGGTGAAGCTGTTGTGCTGGGCGGAGTTGATGGGATAGAACTCGTCGATCTGCACGAAGTGCAGGTTGCCCATGTCGGGCTTTTTCGCCGGATCGACGCCTGCCTGTTCGAGGGTCCTCCGGATCTCGGGCGTCTCCCACTCCCCAAGCACGCGCTGGACCCACTTGATGAAATGCTCCGGCGTCTTGCCGGTCGGCAGCGAGATCACGCCGCCCGGATGGCCTTGGACCCACTCAATAAACCGCAACGCCGCCAGCTTGCCCAGCGCGGGGAAATTCTCTACCACGATCGTGGGAATCTTCTCGCCCGGACCATAAAGAATATCGAAAGACGAAGCCTGAACGGCGATCTTTTCCACCGGGGTCAAACCGATTTGTGAATTCTCTCTCATTGGTACGGATGCAGCAACCTCTTGCCTACGATGTAAACTCGAACACGCCACTCCCTCACTGAGGGACAGTTTCCTATTGCATTTGGCGCGGCCTGTCGATATACATGTAAAAGGAATCATATAAATAGAGCAGAACGCCACCTATTCGCGGTTCTGCTACGGAGAGCGCCAGTCGTGGACATTATAGAAGTGTTCAAGGCCAAGGCAAGGGAGAAGAACTTCTCGGTGGTATTGCCGGAAGGCCGGGACGAGCGAGTGATTCAGGCGGCCGAGAGACTGCACCGCGAGAAAATTGCCAGGCCCATCGTTCTCGGAAGCCCCGCACAAATCCAAGCAGCCAGCGCCAGAGCGGGTGTCGCCCTCAACGGCATCGAGACCATCGACCCGCAGTCGAACCCGAAGCTCGACGCCTATGCCGAGTGGTACAGCCGTCACAGGCAGGGGATCACGCCGGCGGTGGCCAGGCATGTCGTCTGCAAGCCCTTGTTCTACGGCGGCATGATGGTCGCCCGCGGGGACGCGGACACGGCTGTCGGCGGCGTGGCCAGCGCCACGGCGACGCTGATCCAGGCCGGTGTGCTGACGGTGGGCCTGCTGCCCGGCATCAAGACGCCCTCCAGCTACTTCCTCATGATTATCCCCAACTTTCTCGGCGAGAAGGATAAGCCCTTCATCTTCGCCGACTGCGCGGTCAACGTGGACCCGACGCCCGAGCAGTTGGCGGATATCGCACTGGCCTCGGCGGTCAGCGCCCGGCGTATTCTGGGCGAAGAACCGCGTGTGGCCATGCTGTCGTTCTCGACCCAGGGCAGCGCTTCGGCGCCGAGCGTCAACAAGGTCAAGGAGGCCATCGTGATCGCGCGCTCCCGCGCGCCCGGCCTGATGATTGATGGGGAGTTCCAGGCGGATACCGCGGTCGTGCCCAGAGTGGCCGCCAAGAAGGTCAAAGGCGAGAGTCTCGTGGCCGGCAAGGCCAATGTGATCGTCTTCCCCGACCTCAATTCCGGCAATATCGCCTACAAGCTGACCCAGCACCTCGGAGGGGCACGGGCCATCGGGCCTTTCCTCCAGGGCTTTGCCAAGCCGATCACCGATCTCTCGCGCGGAGCGACGGCCGAGGACGTTGTGTCCACGGTGATCCTGACGCTGGGGCAGCTACTCTAGGACAGCATGCAGCAAGCTTAGTATGATTCAACGCGGAAGGACAACACGGGATGATGAAGGTGCTGGTGATCAATGCAGGTAGCTCTTCGGTCAAATACTATCTGTATGAAATGCCCCAGGCCCAAGTCCTGGCCCGGGGCTCTGTTGAGCGAATCGGGGAGAAGACTTCAAAACTCACGCACGTCTTCGGCAGCCAAACCTATGCGAGCGATGTGAGCACGCCGGACGTCGATGAGGCGGTCCACCTGGTGCTCGATACGCTGGTCGATGAGGACGTTGGAGTCCTCGACGACTTTTCCGAAGTCGGTGCGGTGGGGCACCGGGTGGTTCACGGAGGTGAGGAGTTCACCGGCTCGATGCTTGTCGATGAGCACGTCATTACTTCCATTGAGAAGTTCGCCGATCTGGCTCCGCTCCACAATCCTCCGAATCTGGCCGGGATTCGGGCGGTGGGGGCCAAGCTGCCCGGCGTGACGCAGGTGGCGTGCTTCGACACCGCGTTTCACACCACGATCCCTAAGGTCGCGTACCTCTACGGCCTGCCCTACGAGCTTTACGAGAAGTACCGCATTCGCCGATACGGTTTTCATGGCATTTCCCACCGGTACGTCGCCCGCCGAGTGGCGGCGCTGATGAACCGGGGCAAATACGATGTCAATGCCATCACGTGCCACTTGGGCAACGGCTGTTCCATTACCGCGGTCAAGAACGGCCACTCCATTGACACGTCGATGGGGTTTACCCCGCTGGAAGGCGTGCCGATGGGGACCCGCTCCGGCGACCTCGACCCGGCCATCCTCTTCTATCTCGTGGACAAAGGGTATGACCCACAGTCTCTCAAGACTCTTTGCAACAAGAAGAGCGGTCTGCTCGGCATCTCCGGCCTGTCGAACGACATCCGCAATCTCCTGGAGCTTTCCGCCCAGGGCAATAAACGCGCGACGCTGGCGATCGACGTCTTCTGCTACCGGATTCGCAAGTACATCGGCGCCTACGCCGCGGTGCTCGAGCCGTTCGACGCCATCGCCTTTACCGGCGGCATCGGCGAAAACGCCGTGCGCCTGCGCGAGCAGATCTGCGGCGGCATGAGCCAACTCGGCGTGCAATTGGACCGGACAGCCAACGAGGCGGCGACCGGCACCGAGGCTCCGATCAGTGCCCCGGCGAGCCGCGTGAAAGTCTTTGTCGTCCCGACGAACGAGCAAGTCGCCATCGCCAAAGACACCTACGAGTTGGCCAACCAGGGACATCCGGTAGCCTCTCGCTGATGACCTGCTCATGTGCTTCTCAGTTGGTCAGGCCGGCGATGGCGGCGCCGATCAGGGTAGCGTTCTCGATGTTCACGATCTCATAGTGGACGTGCTTCTTGTCCACGAGGAACTGCTTGAGATAGTACTCGATCTTGGGCTGCAGGGACTTGAGCCGGTAGAAGGTTGAACCCTCGGCGACGATGCAGATGGGCCGGCAGGGATCGAGGCCCTTGCCGGACTTGAGGGACACGGAGGACAGGTTGACCGCGGTGAGCTTGGCCGCTCGCTCGACCAGCGCATCGATCAGGTGGTACAGCAGGGCGGTGTCTTCCCGGGGCGTGTCGGCCAGCGCCTGCGAGAAGGGATTGTCGCCCCGCTCGGGACAGATCAGGAAGTTGCTGATGTCCTTGCTGGCCGCGGCCGCTGTGCCGGTCAGCCGCGCGGCCGCCGTCGAGGAGAACAGTCCCGCCTGCGCGGCCGCCTGCGCCGTCGCTAAGCAGAGCGGACCGATGTAGGCGCCGGAGATCATCTTCTCGAACGTGTTCACGCCGGGACTGACGGAGGCGGCGTCAAACGCCTGGTCGATCTTGCCGCGCGGGGCCTCCCCGAACCCGCCGGACTCCACGTTGACAATCTGGCTCTTGCTCGGGGCCAGGTCCGCGGCCTTCTTGATGTTCGCGTTCTGCTCCACGTAGGCGGTGTTCGTGCCGGTGCCCAGGATGAAGCCGATGTAGCTGTCGAAGCGGCGGCCGCTGGTCTCGGCCCGGCCGGCCAGCAGCGTCGCCACCGTGTCGTTCAGCAGCACGAAATGCTTGGGGTCCGGGCAGCCGAGCCGCGTCAGGGCCAGGCCCATGTTCTCGCCGATCATCTGGCCGGCCGCCTCGGGCGCCTTGATCTCCTTGGAGAAGTACAGGGCCCGGCCATCCTTGGTCGGGAACATCTCGATCGGATAGGAGAAGCAGAAGCCGACGCTGGGGCTGCGGTCGATGACATTCCGGACGTAGCCGGCCATCGTTCCGAAGAATTCTTCCTTGCCGACCTCGGCCGTGATGCCCGGCATCGGGTAGACCTTGAATTCCGCGATCTGCGCCAGGCCCGCCTGCGCGAACGAGACGGTGGCCACGCGGAAGTTCGTCCCGCCGGCGTCCATCACGATGACGGGCTTATCCCGGGGCAACTCGCGCTCGATATCGATGTACGTCGGCAGCATGGCTAAGGAGCCTTTCTTGCCCGCCAGCCCCTTGTCCATCTCGCTCAGGAAGACCTCGCACGTCTGGGGGATGCTGATGTCCCCGTGATACATGCCCTGCTTGCTGAGGAACTCTTTGACCCGCCGTCTGATCTTCTCCACAATGACCTCCATCATTATTCCGAATACCCGTTGGGGTGTTCCGCATGCCATCTCCAGGCGGTGGCGACCATGTCCTCCAACTGCGGCTTTTCCGGCCGCCAGCCCAGCTCGTTCTTAGCCTTTGAGGCGTCGGATGTCAAGACCGGCGGGTCGCCCGGCCGACGGCCTACCTCCACGACCTTGAAGCTTTTGCCGGAGACGCGTCTGACCGTGTCAATCACCTGCCGGACTGAGTAGCCCTGGCCGTTGCCCAGGTTGTAGGTCAGTTCGGCGCACTCCTCCAACTTCTTCAGCGCCAGCAGGTGCGCCCGGCACAGGTCGTCGATGTGGATGTAGTCGCGGATGCAGGTGCCGTCCGGGGTCGGGTAGTCGGTGCCATAGATCCTGATGTCCGGCCGTTTTCCCAGGGCGGCCTGAATGATGAGCGGGATCAGGTGTGACTCCGGGCGGTGGTCTTCGCCCCGCGCCCCATCGTCGCCGGCGCCACAGGCGTTGAAGTAGCGCAGGGCTACGAACCGCAGCCGCCCGGCCTGGGATTGGTAATGACACATCCGCTCCACCGCCAGCTTCGTCTCGCCGTAGGGGTTGATGGGCTCCTTCGGCGTATCTTCGGTAATGGGGACCCGGGCGGGCATCCCATAGACCGCCGCCGTGCTGCTGAAGACAAACTTCGCCACGCCGGCCTCCTGCATGGCCGACAACAGGTTCTGCGTGTTTGCGAGGTTGTTCTGGTAGTACTTCAGCGGCTGTTGGACGGATTCGCCGACCTCGATATAGGCCGCGAAGTGCATGACCGCCTCGATGCCGAGCTCACGCAGCGTCCTCAGGAGGAGCGCGCGGTCCGCCAGATCGCCCGTGACCGCCTGGATGTCCTGGACGGCGGCCCGGTGGCCCTTGCTGAAGTTGTCGAAGACGATGGGTCTGTGGCCTTCCCGGGCCAGCAGGGCCGCCATGTTGCTGCCGATGTATCCGGCTCCCCCGCAGACGAGAACGTTCATGATCTATGATTTTCGATTTAGGATTTATGATTTCACCCACGCA
The DNA here is from genome assembly GCA_023481165.1 of Planctomycetota bacterium. GTDB lineage: Bacteria > Planctomycetota > Phycisphaerae > Sedimentisphaerales > Anaerobacaceae > PLanc-01. Next base: position 20,730 of record JAMCWO010000280.1, read on the forward strand.
CAGGGCGTGGCACAGGGTTCTCAGGAATCACGCGAGATCGTGAATCCTCAATCCGCGCGTTTGAGCCTCTGTTCGACGCGCGCCAGGATTCGGGCGGCCAAGTCGGGGTCCTTACCCAAGTCGATCCAGGCCATCGCCCGGCGCTGCTGCGGAGTCACTTCAATCCGTGGCAGCGTCGGCCTGCTCGCGGAGTGGATGCGGTACGCCTCCGATGTGCCGGTAACCTCGTTGGGCGGCAGGCTCAGCCGCTGGATCGAGACCTCGCATTCGACGCATAGGCCGCCAGCGCCTCCGCTCTCCGGTTTCACGTGCAACTCCACGGCCCTTCGGACCGATTGCAGATTGGCCTCGTCCCAGTTGTAGGTGCCTGCATTATCGCTGCGCCAGAGCTCGAAGAACTGGCCGCCGCGCAGCGGCCGGGTCCGGACGATTCCCTGTTCGGCGTCGAGCTTCTCAATGGCGAAGTGCATCCGTGTCAGGACATCGCCGGCCGCCTGGACCACATCGGTCCTCGTCACGCCCTCCGCACAGATCATTGGGACCGGTGACGCGGTCTTATTTGGCTCCGCACAGCCCAGTAGAGACAACGCGGCAGCGATGAGCGTGTATGACATTATCTTGGTTCCGGCCGTTCGCATACAAACGGAATGGTAAAGCGCAGATACCGAATCGTCAATCCACATCCTCTATGCCCCGGTAACACCCGATAGATCAACGACGTACATCTGCCGGCCGTTGCCGCCGTGCGGCGAATCGAAGATGGCGCTGCGGCCATCGGGGCTGGACTTCGGGTGCATGTCGCAGCGCCATTCGCCGGTGTATGGGGGCGGCGACAGGAACCGGCCCAGCGCGACAAGCCTGTGCGCGGGCAGGTGGAAGAGGTACAGGTGCTGCCGCCGCTCCTTGTCCGGGTAGGAGTCGCACAGAATCCACTGGTTGCCGGGCAGATACGTGCAATGACCATCACTCTGGGGCATGCCCTCGACCACCTCGGCCTTGTCCATCAGGTCCTCGAGAACCTGGAAGCGCCACTGCTTCGCCTCGGGGCCGTAGCCGGCATAAGCGAGGATATGGGACGGATCGCGCCAGATGAAGTGGGACACCTTGCCGCTGGGGATCAGCAGGTGCAGGTCCCGCCCATCGGCTCCGGCGGTGAACATGCGGGTCTTCCAGCTTTTCCCTTCCGCTTGGCCCCGCCAGCGGTGCAGGAAGGTGAACCGCCGGCCGTCCGGTGCGACGAGCAGGTGGTTGAACCAGTGCTTGGCCCCTTCGGAGAACCCGCCGGGTTGAGGGACCTTCGCCGCCTGGGCCAACGACAGCAGCAGCGACTGTTCCCCGGTCTCCAAGTCCACTTTCCAGATCCCGGCATTCTCCGGTGCGGCGATGTTGCGGTTCGGGTCCACGATCCCCGCGTATCCATAGCCCGGCCGGGTATCGTTGAGCCGGCGAAAGTCCGTGCTCACCGCCCAGCGTCCATCGGGGCTCAATGCGTAGATCGGGTGCGGCACCGTCCGTTTCTTCCCGGACCGTACATCCAGGACGTAGCTGGCGAATTGCCCTTCCTGGCGGTCGTTCCAGATCACCTCGTTCTCATGGCCCGGTCGCCACTGGAGCATGCAGCCCTGTTGCCAGTTCCAAGCCCGGCTCGTGCCCAGCTCGATCCAGCGGTCGTTGTCCCGCAGATCGACCATGCCGACACGGATCATGTCGTCCGGCCGAGGACTTCGATGCTCGAAATCGACCTCCATCCCGAGCGCGTACCGGCCCGTTGGATCGACCTGGAGCTTGTCATAGTAGCCGAACCAGTGGAACTTGGGGCCCCGCGTGATTGCCCGGACCGGGGCCGGACCGACCCCGTCCTTTGCCTGTGCCGCTGGGCCCAGGCCGGACATCGGAATGAAGGCGGCCGATCCTGCCACCCATCTCAGGAACTCCCGGCGTCCGATCGTTTCGCTATTCATATTCTATTGCTCCCTTTCTCCGTGGCTCGTCCGGACGGGCACGATTCCGAGCCGTTGCCAGCATTGTAGGTCTTGCCCCGCCACCTGCAACCGCAAACTCCCGTCAGCTCGGGGGGCAAATTGGCTTCGTTTTGCACGCTTGTTCTTTAGGGGACCCCTCCTCGTAGGGTGGGCTGTGCCCACCATTTGTTGTTATGCTCGGTCCCGGCGGATTGGTGCACAGCCCACCCTACGGAGACTCGACTGCCAATTGGGTTCGTTTCGCACGTTTGGCCCCCGGGAACGCCGATCTCCTGATCGGCATCGTGGTGCGAATTGGCTTTGTTTTGCACGACAGCAGTTCCCGCCTTGGAGCGGGGTCCCGTCGGCAGGAATTGGGTTTGTTTCCCGAAGCGGGGCATCGAGGCGATGTCGCATGATCGGCCCGCCGGAGTCGCGGCGGCAAGACGCAGGCCTTCCTGGATCCGCAATCCGCAATCGAAGAATTGGGTTCGTTTTGCGCGTTTTGCCCGCCGTAGGCCGGTGTTCGGCCATAGGTCTGTCCCCAATCCACAATCCGACAACGCCGCCGAAGGCGGACGCCGGTTGCCCGGTGCCGTTCCGGAAATCCGCAATCCGCAGTTCATCTGGCCCGTGTCCTCATGTCTCTTCCTTCCGCCTTCAAATCATGAATCATTACTCCGAGGGGGCCGCCCGGGGGCAGACTGTCCCTCTACCCTTGCTTCGTGTTGCACGAATCGTGCCGGAATTCTGTGCGCGGGCGAGGCCTGAGAATCGCGCAACTCGTTGCGCCCCAAGGAATAAAGAATTTCTCGCACGCGGGGTGTTTTACCTTTTCAACTGTTGCACAAACGTTGACAGCCAGGCTGTCAATGGGCAACATAAGTATGCATGCACCTATGTGACAAGGTGGGCAATCGCAGTTTGGAGTACCGCGTTTACGCGGGTCGGCTGGTCTTATCCGCCCCCGGCCAGATGGCCAGTGCTGGCGGCATGGGCAAGACCACGACCGAGATGCAGAGGGCCCAGACGTTCCTTGTTGCTGGCTGGGAGTTCGTGGACGAGGTGACCAACGGCGCAGAGGACCTGTGGTGGATCGACGAAGGCAAGGACTACCCGCGCCTGTGGTGGGAAGCTGTGGGGAACTGATCGTTTGGCGGTTGTGGTTACGAAGCTCGTTTGTAGTGACGCCGTCAGGCGTTTCTTCTTCTATGCCCTTACGGGCACACTACGAACGAGGCGAAACGAGCCGCGTGACCGCCTGACGCCCGACGATCTGTGTCGGTGCCACAATTTCTCACATATCCGCCGGTACGTCTCAGTATGTGCTAAAGGCACTATTCTCCCGGTGTCGATAGAGAGGGTAGTTCCGTGTTTTCAGTACTGGGGCGGGCGATGTCGCCCACGCCGACGAGGAACGCGGAATCCCAGGCTGGTGAACCAATGTCCTTGGCGCAACGGCAAACCATCGTCGCAAACCTTCGCGAACTCCCCCTGGGACGGATCGTGGCGGACTTCCTCGATTATCTCGTGGTCGAAGCGGGTCTGTCCGAGAACACCGTCTTGGCCTACGGCCGCGACCTGCGGGAGTTCCTCAAGTACAGCCGGGACAACGGGATCGGCAAGATCGAGGACGTGAAGCCCTGGCTGGTCCGCAAGTACTTCGGCCCCCGCACAGCAACCGGGACCGAAGTCCCCCAGAAGAAGATCGGTGCTGCGAATCCGCAATCCGCAATCCTCAATCCGCAATTCATGAACGACAGCTCCGCCAAGCGGGCCCTGGTGGCGATTCGGATGTTCCTGCGCTTTGCCAAGCTGAGGCGTCTGATCGAGGACGATGGCGGCGAGGTGCTGGATACGCCCAAGATCTGGCAGCGGCTGCCGGTGGTGTGCAACAAGCAGCAGGTGCTCCGGCTGCTGGAGGCCCCCTCGGCCAAGGAGAAGTACTACCTCCGGGACAAGGCTCTCCTGGAGCTGCTCTATGCCACCGGGGTGCGGGCGAGCGAGCTGGCGAACCTTAAGACTACCGACGTGAACCTGGACATTGGGTACTTGCGCTGTTTTGGCAAAGGCAACAAGGAGCGAGTCGTCCCCGTCGGCAAGATAGCGATTGCGGCGACGCGCGACTATCTGCGGGACCTGCGTCCCCGGCTGGCCAAGCCGCAGAGCCAAGCGTTTCTATTATTGTCACGAACAGGCCGGCCGCTGTCACGTATCGAGATCTGGAGACTGGTGAAGAAGTACGCCGTGCGCGCGGGCATGCCACGGAACGTGACCGTCCACACGCTGCGTCACTGCTTCGCCACTCACCTGCTCGGCGGCGGGGCCGACCTTCGGAGTGTGCAGGAGATGCTGGGGCATGTCGATATCGGAACCACGCAGATTTACACCCACGTGGATCATGAGCGCTTGCGACAGATTCACAAGAAGTTCCATCCAAGGCCCTGAAATGTGTCGCGACGCCGGGCTGTTTTTTTACGAAAAACCTGGGAAATTGCCGGTAAGACGATTGACTCTCGCGCCCCGGAATCATTATGATGAGCCATGGAAGAAATCGGCAGGGTTATCCGGATGAATGCACCACGGATTCACATCCTTCTATCGTTTCTGATGGTGTTCTGCCCGGCCACCGGGAACCTCTGGGTCCAGCCATCGGCCCTCGGCGCCCAGGAACTGCCGCCGATGACGGAGGAAGCGGGCCCGGATACCGGGATGGACACGCAGCTCCGAATCAACAAGACCACGCTCCTGGAAGGCAAGAATTACCGGAACCAGATCGATGCCGCCGGTCTGCTGTTGGCCAGTGACAATCCGGCGGCCCGGGAGATCGTGCTCGATGTGCTGCGGCGGACCGACATTCCGCAAGCCCGGGCGGCGGTCTGCGACGCCTTGAACTCGGCGCGTGTGGCGCAGAAGCCGCTGAAGAACAAGGGAAGTTTCGTTAAACCCTTGATCGCCATTCTCACCTCCGTCGAGGACCCGCTGATCGCCCAGCCCGCCGCCGAAGCGACGCTGATTTTCGGCTACGACCAGGTGAAGCAGGATCTCGAGAACGCCGTGATGGACCCATCCCTGCCCCTCAACGTGCGGATGAACATCATCTATGCGATCAAGCGGCATCCGGACGAGCAGGCGGTGGAGAAGCTGGTCAGTCTATTGGAGAATTCCGATCCGCAGATCGTGGACGCAGCGCGGACCGCCCTCAGTTCCATCGGCATCTCTGTGAGCCCGGACCCGGCGGTCCGGCAACAGATGGTGGCCGAAATACGGGCGCGCGGGGTGCAGGCCTTTCTGCGCGAGCGGGTGATCTGGCAGGAAACCCGGCTGCGGGAGCTGCAGACGGATCTCTCCGCCTGGCAGAAGCGCTGCCTGACCGCCATGGGCGATCAATACGATTCTCTGGCGGATGAGGCCGCCAAGACCAGCTTTCTCGGCCGGCAACTACTCTCGCCGGAGATCGCCGTGCGGTCGTGGGCCTTGGACAAGCTTCAGGAACTGCGGAAAGGGACCGGCAAGCTGAAATTAGCGGACCTTGAGCAGACTCTGCTGAACCTGATCGCGGATCCGAGCAAACAGGTGCGGCTGGGGACCGCAAAGTTGCTGGCCTTGGTGAGCGAGCTGAACGTGGCGCAGCCGCTGCTGAAGCAACTGAAGGCCGAGACGGACGATCAGGTCCGGCGTGAGATCCTCGTAGCCCTCCGCGAGGCCTGCTACGTCGGCTCCCTGGCAACGGCGGGGCGCAAAGTTCCCGATGACATCAGAAAGGAGACCCTGGAATGGGCGGTTCGATTCCTGAGCGAGCCGGGTGTGGAGAAGGTCCGTACCGGTGCTGAGACGCTCGGCAAGCTACTGGAGCAGGATGGTCTCAAGCCGGAAGAGGTTGACAGGTATCTCAGGGCCCTGTTGGACAGGTACGCTTTGGCCGGCGCCGGAGCGGATCCCGCCATGCGGGGATATCTGCTCAGCGCCATGGCTGGTCTTTGTTCCGCCAGGAGCACCTGTCGAGAGCAGGCGGTGAAGCTTTACGGTGCCTCCTTCGAGCAGGCTCTGACCGACAAGGCGGACGTAGTTCGTCAGAACGCCATCGACGGGTTTGTGAATATATATAAGTCCAGCGCCTTGCGTAAGTTGCGCGAGAACATGGCGAACGATACGAGCGTAGCTATTCGGCAGAAGCTGGTGGACCTTGCCGGCGAGATTGGCGGACCTCCGGACTTGAATTGGCTGGCTGAGAAACTGGGTGTAGCCGGCGAGAGTGAGCAGGCTTGGCAGGCCATGCTGAAGATTTTGCAGAGATCGGAATTGGCTGCCTTGGCTGATTGGAGGCCGAAGCTGGACGCTCTGGCGGCGACAGGAAAGGTCTCCCTGGAGCAGAGAATCGCGTTCTTCACACTGGTGGAGCAGGAAGCAAAGAGCGAGAACAAGGCAGATGTCCTCAAAGATGCCCGGGTGAGGCTGGCCCAGTTGTACGTTGAGAGCAAGAATCTCAAGCAGGCTTCGGAGTACTGGAAGACCTTGCTCGACGTCGTTGCGCCCGGAGAAGAGAGGCAGCAGATCCAAGGACAACTTCTACGGACTTACCTTGGCTCAGGAAGCGTGGATCAGGCGGTCGAGCTGATCTCCAAGGGACTGTCCGCCAAGGACTTGGATGTACGGCCGACGGGTTCTGTGGCCAAGATTGTTGAGGAATACCTCAACAGCCCCACGACGACGGATCCCAACGTCTTTCTGGCCTCGCTTCAGCCGATCAAGGTCTCGGATCCAGGAACGTTGCAGGATTGGCGCGCTCTGCTAAGTGGGTGGTCCAGATTCGCCCGAGCCAAAAAGAGCGAAGATGCCGGCAGGATGGATAATTGAGAGCGGTGCCGGGTCGGTCGCCGGGCGCGGGCAGATCTGCAGGCGGCTGGCGGAAGAGGAGGAATCCCATCCGGGGTCGGCGGCCGGGATACGACTGGGTTGACATGGGTGGGGTGTTTTTTTGCATTTTTTTGTTTTTTTCTGTTTGCACTGGCCCCGGCAGAACCTTATATTCATCGATTTATAGTCCTCAGCAACTAGGGCCAAGATAGAAACCTTGCCGCCGGTGCGGAGATCAGTGTGGATGGACGGAATCAACTCCACACCTGCGGGCAAGGTATTACTGTCCTTAGAGACGCCGTTTCGGCGTCGCGGTGAACAGGACAGGATGGATCGCTGCTGTAGCTCAGTCGGTAGAGCGCGTCCTTGGTAAGGACGAGGTCCTGGGTTCAAATCCCAGCAGCAGCTACATGCAAGCAAGCCAGGACGCGGCCAGTGATAGTGCCTGAGCCGGGCTTTGAGTTGGACGTGAAGATTAACACCGGAGACCATCAAGGAACATGCAGATAGCTGCTCATTGGAGGTATAGTTGAAATGGCTAAGGCAGTATTTGAACGGACCAAGCCGCACGTAAACGTGGGAACGATCGGGCATGTGGACCACGGCAAGACGACTTTGACGGCTGCGATGACGAAGGTCATGGAACTCAAGGGGTTGTCGAAGTTCAAGTCGTATGACGATATCGCCAAGGCTTCTGAGTCCCAAGGTCGTCGTGATGCGACGAAGATCCTTACGATAGCGACGGCACACGTGGAATATGAGACGGAAAACCGGCACTACGCCCACATCGACTGTCCGGGCCACGCCGATTACGTGAAGAACATGATTACCGGCGCCGCCCAGATGGACGGTGCGATTCTGGTGGTCAGCGCCTATGATGGGCCCATGCCCCAGACCCGCGAGCACATTCTGCTGGCCCGGCAGGTGAACGTACCCAAGGTCATCGTCTTCATGAACAAAGTGGATCTCGTGGACGATCCCGAGTTGCTGGACTTGGTCGAGCTGGAGATCCGTGAGCTTCTGAACAAGTACCAATTCCCGGGCGACGAGACGCCGATCATTCGGGGCACGGCGGTTGCCGCGATGAGGGCGGAGTCGATCGACGATCCGGCCTGCGGACCGATTGTCGAGCTGCTCAAAGCGATGGACGAGTACATCCCGGTCCCGAAGCGGGAGACGGACCTGCCCTTCCTGATGCCTATCGAAGATGTATTCAGCATCAAGGGCCGCGGCACGGTCGGCACGGGCCGCGTCGAGCGTGGCAAGGTTCATGTCGGCGAGGAAATCGAGATCATCGGTCTGGCCAAGGATACTCGCAGAAGCGTGGTGACGGGCGTCGAGATGTTCAATAAGACCCTGGATGAGGGTCAGGCCGGCGACAACATCGGCGTGCTGCTCCGCGGTGTGGAAAAGAAGGACCTGGAGCGCGGGCAAGTGATTGCCAAGCCCGGCAGCATCACCCCGCACACGAAGTTCCACGCCCAAGTGTACGTGCTGACGAAGGAAGAGGGCGGCCGTCATACGCCGTTCTTCCCGGGCTATAAGCCGCAGTTCTACTTCCGGACAACCGACGTCACCGGCGGCGTGCTGACCCTCATGAGTGAGGACGGCAAGACGGCCGAGATGTGCATGCCCGGCGACAACATCACGATGGACATTGAGATCATCAACCCCATCGCGATGGAAGAAGGCCTGCGGTTCGCCATTCGGGAAGGCGGACGCACGGTCGGCGCGGGTGTCGTCACGAAGGTTATTGCCTGAGTCGAATGCGGGTATCATGGCCAAGAAGAAGAAAAGCAAGAGAGAGTACGTCTGGCTCGAGTGTGGTGATTGCGGCCAGAGAAACTATCGCACGGAAATCAGCGTGGCGGAAGGTGCGCCCAAGTTGGAGCTCCAGAAGTACTGCAAGAGCGAGCGCAAGCGCACCACGCACAAGATCCGGCGCAAATAAGAATAATAAGGAAAGGCTGACACTCTCGTTCGGAGAGTCACGGCATACGCCAGTAGCTCAACTTGGTAGAGCATTGGTCTCCAAAACCAAAGGTTGGGGGTTCGATTCCCTCCTGGCGTGTTGTTGGCGACCTTGCCGGGCCAACGCCGCGTCGAACTGTGGGTTAAACAGGACCGACTATGCCAATGCAGATGTATAAACCGGGACAAGGGAAATATTCGAGACTGGGCACGCTCTTCGCCGTGGTGATCACGGTCGCGATTGGCTGTTACCGGCTGTACGAGATGCTCAACGCCTCGGATTTGAACTTCTTGATCACAGCGCTGGTCCCAGCGGCAATTTTTGCGGTCCTTTCCGGACTCACCCTCTGGCTGATGAACAAGCCGGCGGTGGCGGATTTCCTGATTGCGGCGGAAGGGGAACTCAAGAAGGTGAACTGGTCCAGCCGCAAGGAAGTCGCGGTCTCCACGTTCGTCGTCATTATTGTTGTCTTGTTGATGGCGGTTTTGTTGGGAACGACGGACTTCGTGTTCCAGTTGGTCTTTCAGAAGCTGATCGGGTAGAGCCGGTTGTTCTGCAAGAGCGGATCGGGGAGAAACGCTGCCGGCGGACGGAAACGGTCGGGAGCAGCAGTCCGGCGAGAGCTGCGTGGGCGTAAGCCCGAAAGGATGTCGCCTGCCGAAACGCGGGTGTGGATTGAAACAGATGCGATGGTACGTTTTACGAGTTGCGGCGAACAAGGAAATGCAGGTGCGGGATGCCCTCGCGCGCAAGGTCGAGCAGGAGGGCCTGGCCGATATCATCGGCCGAATCGAGGTCCCCACCGAGCAGATCAAACGGATCCGCGGCGGCAAGCAGACGGTCCACCGGCGTAAGCTCTACCCCGGCTACGTCTTCATGGAGATGGAGACCACGGACGACGGCCGCGTGCCCGAGCGGGCTTGGTTCCTGATCAAAGGCACGGCCGGCGTGGGCGATTTTATCGGCACCGAAGGCATGCCGACGCCGATGCGGGATACCGATGTAGCCAAGATGCTGCTGGAAGCGGAGAAGCCGGAAGAGGCGCCCAGCATCAAGGTCGAATTCCAAAAGGGCGACCATATCAAGATTCGCGAGGGGGCGTTCGAGAATTTCGAGGGCACGGTCGATTCGATCGACTCGGAGCGCGGCATCGTCAAGGTGATCGTGACGATTTTCGGTCGCAGCACCCCGCTGGATATCGAGTATTGGCAGATCGAGAAAGTGTAGAGCAGGGAAGCGGACGAATCGCCTGCGGGCGGTAACAGGAATTTGCGGTGCAATAAGGGTAGAAGATGGCTAAGGAAATAACGACGCAGATCAAATTGCAGGCTCCCGGTGGGCAGGCTACGCCCGCGCCGCCGATCGGGCCGGCTCTGGGCCAGCATGGCGTCAATATCGGGCAGTTCGTGTCGCAGTTCAACGAGCGCACCCGGGAGATGAATGGCACGATCGTGCCCGTGGTGATCACGGTTTACACCGACCGGAGTTTTTCATTCGAGGTCAAGAGTCCCCCCGGCCGCCGTGCTGTGAAACAGGCGGCGGAAGTGGCCAAGGGCAGTGGCACGCCCAACAAGGAGAAGGTCGGCAAGGTGACCGCCGCCCAGGTCCGCAAGATCGCCGAGACAAAGGCCAAGGACCTGAACGCCTACGATCTGGACAAGGCGGAAAAGATCATTCGCGGCACGGCGCGCAGCATGGGAATCGAAGTGGTCGATTGAGGAGCCGGGTCCTCGATCGCTGTGGGAATGAGATTAGGATTATGAAGCCCAGGAGCAAACGATACAAGAAAGAGGCCGAGCAGGTGTCGGAAGGGCCGGTGAGCCTCGATCAAGGAATCGACAAAATCAAATCGTTCAAGGGGGTCAAGTTCGATCAGACGGTCGAGTGCGTCCTGCTGCTCGGGATCGATCCCAAGCAGACGGACCAACTGATCCGCGGGTCCCTCTCTCTGCCGCACGGCGTGGGCAAGCAGAAGAAAGTCATCGCCTTCTGCGATGATTCCCAGGTTGAGGCGGCCAAGAAGGCCGGAGCGATCGAGGCCGGCGTCGATGACCTGGTCAAGAAGGTCATGGACGGCTGGGCGGACTTCGATGTCGCCATCGCCTCGCCGAAGGTCATGGGCAAGGTGGGCAAGCTCGGCCGGGTCCTCGGCCCCCAGGGCAAGATGCCCTCGCCCAAGAACGGGACTGTAACGGACGACGTGATCACCGCCGTGGCGGAGTTTACGGCCGGCAAGATCGAGTTCCGCAACGACGCCGGCGGCAACGTGCATGCCGTCGTCGGCAAACAGAGCTTCGACAAGCAGAAACTTCGGGAGAACATCGAGGCCTTCGTCAATCACATCAAGAGGGTCAAACCGGCCTCTGCCAAGGGGTCCTACATCCGGAAAGCTTGTCTATCCGCCACGATGAGCCCTGCGGTGGAAGTCAGCGTCTGAAGTGGTCGGCCCTGAGGTCCGACGCACAAAGGACTTTCATGGACGGCCCAGCGCGGCTGTATGAGGTCATCGGCAACCCTGTTGCATGGGAGACTGAGATCAAATGAGCAAATACGTAAAGCAGTTGGTGCAGGCGCAACTGGAAAAGAAGATCGGCGACGAGAAAATCTCGGATTTTCTGGTCGTGAGCGCCAAGGGGATCGGGGGGATTGACAACAATCTCATGCGGGGTGAGCTCAAGAAAAAGGGTATCCGCATGAGCGTGGTCAAGAATTCGCTTTTCACCCGGGCCTTGCGCAGCCGCCAGATGGACGGGGCCGCCCAGTTGTTCAGCGGGCCCTGCGCCGTGGTCTACGGCGGTGACAGCATCGTCGACGTCGCCAAGGAGACGGTCAACTGGGTGAAGAAGCTCAAGGTGCTGGAGCTCAAGGGGGCCTTTGTGGACGGCACCCCCTTCGACAACAAGGGCGCGGAGCAATTGTCCAAGATGCCGACGCGTCTCGAGCTGCAGGGCCGGGTCGTCTCGTGCGCGCGCTCGCCCGGCGCCCGTGTGGCGGGGGCCTTGATGGGGCCGGCGGGAGTCATTGCCGGCTGCCTCAAGAGCATCATCGAAAAAGGGGAGAAACAGGCGGCTTGATCATGTCTTTTGTCACCCGCCCGGCGCGGGTGTGGATGACGATAAACAAGCAAACATCGATTTCTACGAATGGCCCAGGTGGCTGTCCCGCACCGGGTTAAACGAGACAACGGAGTCTCGGCTACCACAGGGCCCTGATGGTACAGGAGTTTGTTCCCATGGCAGATGAAGGCAAGACGTGGAGCGGTCAGGTAACGGAACTGGGCGACAAGATCGTCGCTTTGACCCTGATGCAGGCCAAGGAATTGGCGGATTATCTAAAGGAAGTCTACGGGATCGAGCCGGCGGCGGGCGGTGCCGTGATGGTCGCGGGCCCGGCGGCGGGCGCCGGGGCAGCGGCGGAAGCGGCCCCCGAGAAGTCCACCTTCGACGTGATCCTCACGGGCTTCGGCGATAAGAAGATCCAGGTCATCAAGGAAGTCCGGGCGATCACCAACCTGGGCCTCAAGGAAGCGAAAGAGCTGGTCGACGGCGTGCCCAAGCCGGTCAAGGAAGGCGCGAGCAAGGAAGACGCCGAGACCATCAAGAAGCAATTGGAGGCCGCCGGTGCCACCGTTGAGATCAAGTGAACCTGAACCGCCTCTGGTGAGTATAGCTAAAAGGTATGCGCCCACACACGGAATCATAGACGCGAGATTCACTATCTTACCATAGGAGCATTAGATGGCTGTGCGGACTTTTCGCAGTTTCGGCAAGATGCAGGATGCGGTGAAAATCCCCAATCTGGTCGCGGTCCAGAGGGATAGCTACGCCAAGTTCCTGCAAAAAGATGTGCCGCCGACGAAGCGCGCCGACCTGGGCCTTGAGGCCCTGTTCCGGGAAATCTTCCCGATCGAAAGCTACGATAAGAAGATGAACCTGGAATACCTCTATTATGAATTGGAGAAGCCTCATTACACACCCCTGGAGTGCCGGCAACTGCGTTTGACCTACGCCTATCCTCTCAAGATCCATTGTCGTCTGCGTTCGGAGGGCGGTGCGGACATGGCCGAGCAGGCGATCTATCTGGGCGAAATGCCCGTGATGATCGGGGGCGGCGAGTTCATCGTCAACGGCGCCGTCCGCGTGCTGGTCAGCCAGTTGCACCGCAGCCCCGGCGTGGATTTCCTGATCGAGAGCAAGGAAGGCGACCGCGTCTTGCACGGCGGCCGGATCATTCCCGAACGGGGAAGCTGGATCGAGATCGGTGTGACACAGAAGGATATTCTCGTCGTCAAGATCGACCAGTCCAGCAAGATCCCGGCCACGGTCTTCCTGCGGGCCATCAATCCCGACTATGGCACGACCGACGCGATTCTCAAGCTGTTCTATGAGACCAAAACCCTGCCGACGAACAAGCTGACGTCGACCATGTGGGCGGTCAGCCCGATCGTGGACACCACGACGGGCGAGATCCTCGTGGAGGCGGCGGGCCAGATTGGCGACAAGCTCGCGGCGATCCAGCAGAGCGACCTCAAGAAGGTCGAGATCATCGAGGACATGCGCGATACGATCATCATGAACACACTCGCGCAGGACGATTGTCCGGGCCACGATCAGGCGCTGCTGAAGTTCTACATGCGTCTGCGGCCCGGCAACCCGCCCAACCAGGAGAAAGCGGAAGCCTTCTTCGCCGAGAAGTTCTTCGACTCGAACCGCTACCGCCTGGGCAAGGTGGGACGCTTCCGGCTCAACCGCAAGTTCGGCCAGTCCGTCGATGAGAACGAGATGACGCTCCGGCCCGAAGACTTCCTCAACACGATGAAGTACATGCTGGCGCTGCGCAACAACGAGGGCGAGGTCGACGACATCGACCACCTCGGCAACCGCCGGCTGCGGACGATCGATGAGTTGGCGGCGGACGAGATCCGCAAGGGTCTGCTGAAACTGCGCCGGACCGCCCAAGAGCGCATGAGCATCAAGCGCGAGGCGGAAAGCACGCCGAAAGTGGCGGACCTGATCAATTCCAAGAGCGTGGCCAGCAGCATCAATTTCTTCTTCGGGCGGGGCGAGCTGAGCCAGGTGGTCGATCAGACCAACGCGCTCAGCCAGCTCACCCACGAGCGGCGTCTCTCGGCCCTGGGGCCGGGCGGTCTGAACCGGCGGCGGGCGGGCTTCGAGGTCCGCGACGTGCACATCAGCCATTACGGGCGCATCTGTCCCATCGAGACGCCGGAAGGAACCAACATCGGCCTGATCTCGTCCCTGGCGATTTTCACGACCATCGACGAGTATGGCTTCCTGTTGAGCCCCTATCGCAAGGTCAAAAACGGCAAGCTCACGGGCGACGTGGCCTATCTGCGCGCCGATGAGGAAATGAAGGCGGTTTTCGCGCCGCCCAGCGTCGTCGATCCCAAGACCAAGGCGATCGCGGAGAACCTGGTATTGGCTCGCAAGGCGGGCGAATTGGCCCAGACCTCGAAGGAAGAGGTCGAGTACATCGACATCTCCCCGAAGCAGATCGTCGGCGTTTCCGCCTCGCTGATTCCGTTCCTGGAACACGATGACGCGAACCGCGCCCTGATGGGCTCCAACATGCAACGGCAGGCCGTTCCGCTGCTCAAGACGGAGCCGCCGCTGGTCGGCACCGGCATGGAAGATGTGGTCGGCAGCAATTCGAGCATGGTGGTCAAGGCCGAGCATGCCGGCGTGGTCACCGCGGTGGACGCGACCCATATCATCATCAATCACACGGATGAGTACCCCCTGGACAAGTTCATGGGGCTCAACGAGCGCACCTGTCTGAACCAGAAGCCTGTGGTGCAGCTCGGGCAGAAGGTGGAAGCCGGGCAGGTGATCGCCGACGGCGGCGGCACCTCTAACGGCATCCTGGCCCTCGGCAAGAACGTGCTGGCCGGCTTCGTTTCCTTCGACGGCTTCAATTTCGAGGACGCGATCATCGTCAGCGAAAAGCTGGTCAAGGACGACCGGTTCACGAGCATTCACATCGACGAATTCACGGCGGAAGTTCGCGAGACCCGGCTGGGCAAAGAGGAGTTCACGCGGGATATTCCGAATGTCAGCGAAAAGGCCCTGCGGAACCTCGACGAGCGCGGCGTGGTCCGGGAAGGCACGCGCGTCTGCCCCGGCGATATTCTGGTGGGCAAAGTGGTCCCCAAGAGCAAAGTCGAGCTGACGCCGGAAGAGAAGCTGCTCCACGCGATCTTCGGCCGCGCCGGGGAGGACGTGAAGAACGACTCCCTCGAGCTGCCCAGCGGTTACGAAGGCGTGGTGGTCAAGACGGAAGTGTTCACCCGTCGCGGCGTCGGCGGCGAAGACCAGAAGAAAGTCCTGGCCGAGGAGACCAAAAAATGTGAGACGGAAGCCCGGACGAAGGAATGCTCCATCTTCCGGCAGATGATCGGGGCCATTCACGAGAAGCTGGACGTGACCCTCGTCGACCCGAACACGAAGCAGAAGGTTGGGGCCAGCGAGGATGACGAAGTCGTCTACGAGCAGATCGAGAACTTCGATATCAAGTGGGTCAAGCCCGCGGCCCAGCGCGAGGACGTCCAGAAGATCGTGGACAAATTCTGGGCCAAGATCACCGAGGCCCAAGAAGAGAAGAAGCGGAAGATCGAACGGGCCAAGCACGGGGATGAGCTGCCCAGCGGCGTCTTGCAGATGGCCAAGATCTACGTGGCGATCAAGCGGACGCTGTCCATCGGCGACAAGATGGCGGGCCGGCACGGCAACAAGGGCGTGATTGCCAAGATCATGCCCGAGGAGGACATGCCCTTCCTGGAAGACGGCACACCCCTGGATATCCTGCTGAATCCGCTCGGTGTGCCGAGCCGCATGAACGTCGGCCAGATTCTCGAGACGCATCTGGGCTGGGTGGCCCAGGTGCTGGGCTTCAATGCGGTGACGCCCGTCTTCGACGGCGCCACGGAAGAGGACATTCTGAACCTCACCGAAGAAGCGAACCAGTTGATGAAGCATAGGAAGCAGGATCTGGACAAACGGGGCGAGGCGCCGCCGGCGAACGAGCTGTTCATCCATGTGCCGAAGACGCTGAAAACCCAGCTTTACGACGGTCGTACCGGCGAGCCCTTTGATCAGAAGGCGACGATCGGCTACATGTACATGATGAAATTGCATCACCTGGTGGATGATAAGATCCATGCCCGGGCGACGGGTCCGTACAGCCTGATCACCCAGCAGCCGCTGGGCGGCAAGGCCCGTACGGGCGGCCAGCGCTTCGGCGAAATGGAAGTCTGGGCGCTGGAAGGCTACGGCGCCGCGTATACCCTGCAGGAAATGCTGACCGTCAAGAGCGATGACGTGGAGGGACGAACGAAGATCTACGAGTCGATGGTCAAGGGCCAGAACACGCTGGAGGCCGGCACGCCGCTGTCCTTCGATGTGTTGTGCAACGAGATTCGCGGGCTGGGTCTGAATATTCAGCTCGAGAAGAAACGGCTGGGACGCACGGCGCTGTAGATCGGAAGGTCGAGTTAAGAGTCCATAAGGGGGCTTTACATGTTGGGAAACATCTACGATCGAATTAATGATTACGGTTCGGTCAAGATCTCGTTGGCCAGCCCCAATGATATTCGAAGCTGGTCGTTCGGGGAGGTCCGCAAACCCGAGACGATCAATTACCGGACGTACCGGCCGGAAAAGGACGGTCTGTTCTGCGAGCGAATCTTCGGGCCGGAGCGCGACTGGGAGTGCGCCTGCGGCAAGTACAAAGGCACGAAGTTCAAGGGGATCATCTGCGACCGTTGCGGCGTCAAGGTGACCCACAGCCGGGTCCGCCGCAAGCGCATGGGCCACATCAATCTGGCCGCCCCGGTGCTGCACATCTGGTTCTTCAAGTCGATCCCCAACCGGCTCGGCACGATTCTGGGGATGAAAAGTTCGGATCTCGAGAAGATCATCTACTTCCAGGATTATGTGGTCACCGATCCGGGGACGACCGGTCTGAAAGCGAATCAGCTTCTCAGCGAAGAGGAATATCGCGACGCCGGCACCAAGTACGGCAACTCGTTCAAGGCCGGGATGGGCGCGGAGGCGATCAAGGCGCTGCTGGAGAATCTGGACCTCGATGTGCTCGGCGCCCATCTGCGCAAAGCCATCGCCAAGACCAACAGCAAGCAGAAGATCCGCGACCTGACCAAGCGGCTCAAGACCATCAACGAGATCAAGAACAGCAGCAACAAGGCGGAGTGGATGGTCCTGGAGGCCGTCCCGGTGATCCCGCCGGACCTGCGGCCCCTGGTGCTGCTGGAGCGGGACAACTTCGCGACCAGCGACCTGAACGACCTGTACCGGCGCATCATCAACCGGAACAACCGTCTCAAGAAGCTGATCGATCTCAACGCGCCGGAAGTGATTATCCGCAACGAAAAGCGCATGCTCCAGCAGGCCGTGGATTCGCTCCTGGACAACGGCCGGTGCCGCCGGCCGGTCCTGGGCAGCAACAACCGGCCGCTGAAGTCCCTGACCGACATGATCAAGGGCAAGCAGGGGCGGTTC
>JAMCWO010000280.1:38063-39942 GCA_023481165.1 Planctomycetota bacterium
ACCTCCTCGGCAAGCGCGTCGATTACTCCGCCCGTTCGGTGATCGTCGTCGGCCCCGACCTGCAACTGTATCAGTGCGGGCTGCCGAAGAAGATCGCCCTGGAGCTGTACCAGCCGTTCATCATCCGCAACCTCAAGCAGCACGGCTACGCGGACACGATCAAAAGCGCCAAACGCATGATCGAGCGCCGCGATGAGCAGGTCTGGGACATTCTCGAAGAGGTCATTCATCAGCACCCCGTGCTGCTGAACCGTGCCCCGACGCTGCACCGCATGGGCATCCAGGCCTTCGAGCCGGTGCTGGTCGAAGGCAACGCGATCATGCTGCACCCGCTGGCCTGCAAGGGCTTCAACGCGGACTTCGACGGCGACCAGATGGCCGTGCATCTGCCGTTGAGCGTCGAAGCGCAGGCGGAGACCCACGTCCTGATGATGACGACCGGCAACATCTTCTCGCCGGCCAACGGCGCACCCATGGTGGGCCCCTCGCAGGACATGGTGATGGGCAATTACTATCTGACCGTCGTCCTGGAGGATCTGAAACCCGCCGGCGCTCCGCAGAAAGGGCCGGTCCGCAAGCCCCGACTGTTCCGCGATACGCATGAAGCCATGATGGCCCACGATCTCGGCAAGGTCACCCTGCACGAGAAGATCCGGGTCCGGATCCCGCACCGGATGCTGAAAGAGAAACCGGGCGAGGTCAAGAATATCGGCGAAGATGGGAAGATGTATGTGGTCGAAACGACGGTTGGCCGGTGCATCTTCAACGACATCCTGCCCAAAGGCATGCCCTTCTACAACATGACCATGGCGCAGAAGAAGCTCAGCCAGGTCATCAGCGACTGCTTCGTGTATGCGGGCGGCGCTGCCACGGTCGGTTTGCTCGACCAGATCAAGGACCTGGGCTTCCGGTACGCAACGCTCGCGGGCCTGAGCTTCGGCCTGACCGATCTGAAGATCCCGGCGAAAAAACCGGATATCATCACGGACACGGAGAAGCGTGTCGGCAAGATCCAGAGGAACTACGAGGACGGTGTCCTGACCGAGCGCGAGCGGTACAACCAGGTCATCGACGCGTGGACGAACGCCCGCGTCGCCGTGACCAACGAGATGATCCGCGGCCTGAAAGAGGACACCAAAGAGGACGGCACGCCGTACCTGAACCCGATCTACCTGATGACGGATTCCGGCGCCCGCGGCAGCATCGACCAGATCCAGCAGCTTGCCGGCATGCGCGCCTTGATGGCCAAGCCCAGCGGCGAGATCATCGAGACGCCCATCAAGTCGAACTTCCGCGAAGGCCTGACCGTGCTGGAGTACTTCAGCTCGACCCACGGGGCCCGCAAAGGTCTGGCGGATACGGCCCTCAAAACGGCCAACTCCGGCTACCTGACCCGCAAGCTCATCGATGTGGCCCAGAACGTGATCATCATCGAGCGGGACTGCGGGACCCTGCAAGGAATCACCAAGACCAGCATCAGCCGCGGCGACCAGGTCGATATCCCATTGTCGCAGTTGATCATCGGCCGCACGGCGCGCGACAACATCCGCAATCCGATCACCGACGAGATGATCGTGCATGAGAATGAAGTGATCACGCACGAGATCGCGCACAAGATCGAGGCCCTGGGCCTGGATGCCATCCGCGTCCGCAGCCCGCTGACCTGCGACAGCCCGTTCGGCGTGTGCGCGAAGTGCTACGGCTGGGACATGAGCACGGGCCAGGTCGTCGAGGAAGGCTCGGCGGTCGGCATCGTGGCCGCCCAGTCCATCGGCGAGCCCGGCACCCAGCTTACGCTGCGGACCTTCCACACCGGCGGTGTCGCGTCCCGCGCGATTCTGGAACGCGAGCAGGAAGCGACTCACACGGGCAAGGTCCA
>JAMCWO010000167.1:0-1072 GCA_023481165.1 Planctomycetota bacterium
CCTTGTGGATGGTGGTGCCGTCGGACTGAGCGGCTCGGTGGTGGGCAACAACCAGGCCCCGTTCGCCGAGCGGACGGTAGTCCATGGCGGCAAGCAGGCCATGCCGATGGACTTCAACAACGCCAAGACGCCCTTCTATAGCGAGGCTGTGCAGACGTTCGCGCCACTGCAGGACTGGACGGGCAGCGGAGTAACCGATCTGAGCCTGTGGTTCCGGGGCAACCCAGTCCGGTTCGCGGATAAGGGCGACGGCACGTTTACCGTGGGCGCCTCCGGCCATGACATCTGGGACAACGCCGATGACTTCCGCTTTGTCTACAAGAAGCTCAACGGCAATGGCTCGGTCACGGTCAAAGTCGAGAGCTTGGTCAACACGAATGGATGGGCGAAAGCCGGTGTAATGATTCGTGATAATCTCGCCGGCGGCTCCGCCATGGCGTACATGATCCAGAGCTTCTCCAGTGGTGCTTCCTTCGGCTGGCGGCAGGTCGCGGACGGCACCTGCGGCAGCGCCACCCAGTCGGGCATCAAAGCCCCGCAATGGGTGAAGCTGACCCGTACGGGCAATGCGTTCACGGCCCAGTATTCGGCCGACGGCAAGACCTGGACGGACCTCAAGGACACCGCCGGGAAAGCCGTCTCCACAACGGTCCTGATGGGTGCCAACGTGTACATCGGTCTGTGCACCACCAGCCACAACACTGGGGCAACTACCACGGCGGAATACTCCGGTGCGGCCACCACGGGTAACGTCACGGGCCAGTGGCAAGTGGCCTGGGTCGGCGACGATCCGGACCGCACGAACAGCACCGCCCCTCTATATGCGGTGGTCGAGGACAGTGCCGGCAAGAGTGCGGTCGCGGTCAATCCCGATCTGGCGGCCGTCAACGTCAGTGCGTGGACCGAATGGAAGATTCCGCTCAGCAGTCTGACCGGCGTGAATCTGGCGAAGGTCAAGAAACTGTACATCGGTGTGGGCGCCATTGACGTAGAACGTCGCTTTGGTGGGCTCGATCGTTACCGCACAGTGGGTCCAGTCATCGGCAGCGTAGTAGGCGGTGCCGCGGTAGCT
>JAMCWO010000167.1:1082-10186 GCA_023481165.1 Planctomycetota bacterium
GTCAAGAAACTGTACATCGGTGTGGGCGACAAGAAGACTCCGGTCGCGGACGGCAGCGGCCGTATCTACATCGATGACATCCACGTAGTGACGCCGTAACGGTCGTTGGCGAGGCCGCTCAGACGCAGGATCTGGCGTCTCCGTGGCCGACAACAGGTTGCAGTATCGAAAGCCGAGGCCCTTGCCTACGCGGTAAGGGTCTCGGCGTTTTTATTTTCCGGCTGCGACGTCCGAGAAAATGTGCTTGCAGATCGTGGCCCCATCTGGTAGAAATAGAGAGGATCGTCAGGAGCAGGTTTCCTGTTTGCCTGCGGCGGCGACCGCACCGGAGAAGGGCCGGCGTTGGATACCCGAAACGGGCGTGAAATCGCATACTCAATCAACCTCGGAGGACCTGGCGCTGTGTGCTCTGGGATGCAGGCCATCTTCTACAGGAAGGAGGCGATTCGGCCGATAGTACGGTTTGGAGCATTCAGAGGAGGGTAGGCAACACACGGTTTGGAGCATTCAGAGGAGGGTAGGCAACACCCGCCCGCGGCAGCACGGGCATATAGAGAAATGGATGGACCCCCGGACGTGGCCTTGGGGCCCAGCCGGTTTGACCCTGTAGCGCGGAGGGAGAAAGGCCCCCGAATAGCATGAACCGCGTTTGAGACCCCAATGCTCTGATGTGTGGTCGGAGCGTCGTCACAACGATCTGGCGTGAAGGAGGAATCTTATGTCGAAACGATGTGTGTGTTCTGTGTTGTTGCTGATGATGCTGGGAGGGGCCGTATACGGCGCGTTCGATCCGCTCGCGGATTCGGCCCTCATCGCCTGGTGGAAGTGCGACGAAGGCTCCGGTAGTGTGGTCGGTGACTCCGGCCCCGGTAAACATGACGGGACCTTCGTCAACGGGGCTCCCGCGTGGACCGACGGCGTCAACGGCAGTGCCGTCCGGCTGGCCGGCCCGACGCTGGTGGAAGTCCCGCCGCTCCAGGTGACGCTGACCCAGGCCACCATGTGCGGCTGGTTCCTGCCGAACGGCACCCAGAATGACTGGGCGTCCATGATCATGCACCGCGGCACCGGCCTGGCTCACGGTTTCAACTTCCTGGCCAGCCGGCAACTGGCCTATCACTGGGCGGATGCCGCCGAGACCTGGAGCTACCGCGGCACCGCCTACTACGCTGCCGATGACTGGACCCACTGTGCGGTAACGATCGAGCCCACCAAAGCGACGTTCTACGTCAATGGCGCCATGATCTGCTCGAATAATGTCACGCACGCGGCGGCGAATTGGGACAACGTGGTCCATCTGGGCGGCGATGATCCCGCCAGTTGGGCGGGTCGGCAGATGAACGGTTCGCTGGACGACGTGATGTTCTTCAGCCGCGCGCTGACGCCCGCGGAGATCAAGGACCTGGTCCCGCCGCAGCTCAAGGCCCGAAAACCCAATCCGGCGAACAAGACCGTTGGCGTCAACACGCCCCTGCTGCAGTGGGCCGCGGGCGACAAAGCCCTGTTCCACGACGTCTACGTCGGCACGAGCCCGGACCTTACCGCGGCGGACCTCAAAGCCGCGCACCAGCCTTTCGCCATGTTCTATAACGTGGCGGGTTTCCAGCCGGGTGCCACCTACTATTGGCGTGTGGATGAGATTGCCGCCGACGGGACCGTCACAACCGGCGACGTCTGGAACTTTGTCACCCAAGCCCTGACCGCCTATCTACCTGCGCCGGTGGATCAGGCCGCCGGCATCTCGCCCGCGACGACTCTGAGTTGGCAACCGGGCCAGAATGCCGCCAAGCACCACTTGTACCTCGGCGACAGCAAAGACGCCGTCACCCAGGGTGCGGCCGAGGCGGACAAGGGCGAGGTGGAGGGAACCACGTATACCCCCAAGGATCTGCAGGGCGCCACGACCTACTATTGGCGCGTCGACGAGGTGACCGCCGCCGGTCAGACGCAGACCGGGCCGGTGTGGAGCTTCACCACCTTCATCCTCGTCGATGACTTCGAGAGTTACACGGACGAAGAGGGCGGCCGCATCTTTGACGTCTGGGTCGATGGCTGGACGAACGGCACCGGCTCCACCGTGGGCAATACGACCGCTCCGTTCGCCGAGCAGACGATCGTCCACAGCGGCAAACAGTCGCTGCCGATGGACTTCGACAACTCCAAATCGCCGTTCTACAGCGAAGCGGAGTTGGCTCTGGCTTCGGTCCAGAACTGGACGGCGGGCGATGTGAACACGTTGAGTCTGTGGGTCCAGGGCTATCCGCCGCTGACCACGGTGGCGGTTACCGAGGCCGCCGGCAAGATCACCCTGACCGGCGACGGCACGGACATCTGGAACAACTCCGATCAGTTCACCTTCGCTTACAAGACGCTGGATGGGGACGGCTCCATCATCGCGCGTGTGGCCAGCGTGGGTACCGGGTCCAATACCTGGGCCAAAGGCGGCGTGATGATCCGCGACAGCCTGAATGGCGGCTCGACGTTCGCCAATATGGTCATCACCGGCGGCGGCGGCAACGGCGCCAGCACCCAGTACCGCCTGGCGGCCGACGGCGCCTGTGGCGACGGCGCAGACGCCGTCTCGGTGGTCACGGCCCCCTACTGGGTGAAGATTGAGCGCCGCGTCAATGACATCTCCGCCTACTACTCCGCGGACGGCAAGACGTGGAGAACGCTGGGCATGACGCAGACTATCGAGATGGCTGCTCCTGTCTACATCGGCCTGTGCGTGACCTCGCATGCGGCCGGCGAGGACCGGACCTTCGAGTTCGACAACATCACCACGACCGGCGGCGTCACCGGATCGTGGCAAGGGGCTGCCATCACCAGCCCGCGGTTCAACAGCGCCACGAGCATGTACGTCGCGCTCGAGGACAGTGCGGGCAAGGTGGCGGTGGTCTCCGATCCTGCCCTGGCGAACACGGACGCCTGGACGCGGTGGACGATTCCGCTCTCGAGCTTCGCCGGTATGAATCTGGCCAAGGTCGAGAAACTGTACATCGGGGTGGGCGATCGCGCTAACCCGACAGCAGGCAGCAGCGGTCGCATCTACATCGATGACATTCGCGTGATTAAGCCGTAACCACGTTCGTACTGTGCTCGTAAGAGCACATAGATAACGCCTTACGGCGTCACTACCAACGACAGAACCGAGGCCCATGCCTGCGTGGCATGGGCCTCGGTATTCTCATCTTGTGTTCGTTCCGG
Organism: Planctomycetota bacterium; assembly: GCA_023481165.1. GTDB lineage: Bacteria > Planctomycetota > Phycisphaerae > Sedimentisphaerales > Anaerobacaceae > PLanc-01. The sequence goes on from JAMCWO010000167.1 coordinate 4,290, forward strand.
ACACGTTGTGGACATTTCTACCGGGCGGTGATACTATGCGCCCGTAGCGTGGAATGGCCGTTTGGAGTACCGGCTTCAGCCGGTTCAGGCCGCCTGAAGGCGGTACTGCGAACCAGCGGATCAAGTCGGTTGCGAGGATGGGAGACCTGTGATGAGCGGAAGAGGTGCACGTCGGGCGTGGTTCACGGTGTGGATTGGTCTGTGTCTTGTGGTGCAGGGTCAGCCGGCGGCGCTGGGGTCCGTCCAAGACTCGATGGACACCGTCGCGCGGAACCATCCCGCCATCGGTAACGCCGTCAAACCGATTGCGGCGATACCGGGCGGCTACCAGCGGGAACAGGAATGGGGCACCATCTACTATGACAATGCGAATCCCGGCGCAACCAGCGAAGTTCATGGTGAGATTCTCGTCAAGTACCTGCTTTCGGGAGGACCTTCAGGCACTCTGGGCTTCCCGCGCACCGGCGAGATGGCCGGCGCCCACGGCGTGGGACGATACAACCATTTTGCGAATGGCTCGATCTACTGGTTTCCGCTGCTCGGCGCTTACATTGTTTCCGGAGTCGTCAAGGACAAGTGGGTAGAGCTCGGGGCCGAGGGTGGACCGCTGGGGTATCCGACGGCCGAGGCCGAGAGCCTGGAAGGCCGGGGCGTTCTGCATCGCTTCCAGTATGGCATGATCCACTACCTTCCCGGGCGCGGCGCCCACTACTTCTATGGCCCGCTCCTGCAAAAGTGGGCCGACCGCAGCGGGGAACGGGGGTCTTACGGCTATCCGATAGAAGACCCCTACACCATCGACGACAAATGGTACCAAAGGTGTGAAAACGGGCTCATCGCGATCGATAGCCGGTCGAGGGACCTTCGCTCCGAGATCGCCCGCCGAAGCATCATCATCCGCAACCAGGGAGCGCGGGGCACGGGCTCGGTCTTTGCCATGACATTCCTGCTGGAGTATGCGTACACCGAGATGCTCGGCAGCGGCTATGCGGATCTGTCCGAGGAATACCTGAACCACGTGACCAACGTGGCCGTGGGCAAGAGGGACGACGGCGACTTCTTCTCCTCGGTGGCCGTCGGGTACGAGAATTTCGGCATCATCGCGGAGGGCGGGATGGTCTACAATCCGAATCGAATCTACGATTTCAACGCCGTGACCATCACGCCGCAGATGTACGCGGAGGGAACGTCCCTGCTGCAGCATGGCCTGCGCTTGGAGGGGCATTTCGTCGTACCGCTGGGTGAGCCGGGGGCGACACAGGAGCAATTCGACGCGATCCTCTCCTACCTCGCACGCGGAATTCCTGTAGCGATCGGCCGGGCCCATTCTATGGCCGCCATCGGGTACCGATACGATCCCACTTGGGATGGGGCGGCTACCTGATCCTCAGGAACAGCTATGGTCTCATGATGGATGAGAACGGCTACAAGCGGGAGTCTTTCGCGAGCGTCCAGAGCACCGTGAACGACGCCTACGTATACGAGCAGCCGTACAAGATGGACTGGACACCGCCCGGCGAGATCGCGGCCTATTGGGCACTCGACGAGATGTCCGGGACCGTCGTGACGGATGCCAGCGGCAATGAGCACACCGGCGTGCTCCAGGGCGGGCCGACCTGGACAACCGGCATGCGGGGCGGCGCTTTGACCTTCGACGGCAAGGATGACTTCGTGGATCTGGGCGACCCGCAGGATCTCCCCTCAGACCGCGCGGTCCGCAGCATCTGCGCGTGGGCAAAGACGGACACGGTCGCCTCCGGCTGGCGGTGGATCGTGGCTTACGGGACCGGTGCTCAGGGCCAGGCCATGTTCATCGGCGCTAACGGCAATGCTCTTTTCGGCGGTGGCTACGCCGATGACCTGCAACTCAGCGGCTTCTGGAGCCCGGGCGTGTGGCACCACATTTGCCTGACTTATGATGGGACCACGGCTCGCCTGTACGCGGACGGCCGGCAAGTCGCTGCGAGCCCCAAGACCTGGAACCTGGTGCTGAACCGCGTTCACATCGGCCGGCAGGTCAACGATGCGGCGGAGTTCTGGGACGGGTCAATTGACGACGTCCGCGTCTACCGGCGGACCCTGCCGCCAAGCGATATCCAGGCAATCCTCGACGGCAAGCCCGTCCCCGATTACGGCAGCATCATAGTCACGCCGTAGCGGCAAACAGAGGTAACGCCTCACGGCGTCACTACAAACCGATGCGAAAGACGATGGATCGGGTGAAAGGCGGCAAGAACAACTTGCCGTCCTGGACCCTGCCTTGTGACCAGGTGTTGCTCCAAGGGTCATAGATACGAACGGATGCCGATGACGTCAGACGGATGTCCTGCGGCAAAGCAACGGTTTGGCCCTTCAAAGTCTCGGGGGCCTTGCCCTCCGCCAGTTCATCTTTCCAGGTGTTCTGACCGTCACGACACCAGGCCAGAAGCGTACGGCGCCCGGCCAACATGTAGATTCGCAGACGCGGGTGTTCGATGCGGACGGGCCGAAATTCCTCGGCCGCCGGGTCGAGGTCTTTTACGGCCTGCGCGAATCGGCCGAACTGCCACCAGAGGTCATTCTTCGCCACGTAGTAATCCCAATGCCAGCACTGTCCCGAACCCGCCGCTCCCGCGAAGAAAGGCGCGAAGAGAACATCGTGTAGGAGAATGCCCTCCTTGTCCTTGTCGTAGAGCTTGAAGGGCCCGCTGTGACTCGGCTCGACCGCCCCGCTCTCCGCCAGCAAGACCGGCTTGCCGGAGTTGAAAGAGAGCAGGGTCTGCACGGCGTCGGCGGCCAAAACATCCATCGGCCCGTGACAGACCTCCAACCGCGCTCCCAGGTCCAGGTAGCGGTGCACCTGGGCGAGGTCGTTGTTCGGCATCAGGCAGAAGGTGCGGTAGGTCTCCGTCTTGGGGGCGGAGTCAAAGCTCCCGAGGCTTTGCACGGCCAGATTCTTGGGGAAGCGTTGGTGCAGGGCGTCAAGCATGTCGCGCGTCCAGTCGAGAGCGAGGCCGCCCTGCTTCCAGGCCTCGGGCTTCCACATATCCTGGACCGCATCGAACTCATTCCAGAGCTCCCAGGCGCAGATCGTCGGATCATCGCCGCACCGCTTGGCGTACCAGTCCAGCTTCTTCTTGAACTGCTCCCGGGAGGCGGGGTTGGCGAAGAAGTCCGCGATGTCCTTGGCGGGTCCGCCCTGGGATACACGATAGATCGGCTTGCCGGCCCACGTTTGCTTGGCGTCGCCGAGGTGCCGGAAGTGCTCCAGGGTCATCTTGACACGGATATTGTACTGGCGGGCCAGCGCTAGCACGGCGTCGATCCGTTTGGCTTTGTCCTCGTCGTACACGCCGCTCTTGGCGTGCTCGACGTCGAAGAAAGGATTGCTCAGCCACAGGCGGATGTAATTGCCGCCATTGGCCGAGAGCTTACGCATCCAGTCCTCCATGGTGGCCAAGGCCTGTTTCTCATCACGACCGGGCGGGGCGATCATGTTCAGCCCGATAGGAATGTACGGCTTGCCATCCGACAATTCGAGATAGCGTGCGTCGCGCGGACTGACACGGACATACGGCTGGCTTGCATTGCCCACCGCAGTTTCGCTCACGGCACAGAGACCCAGAAAGCACAGCGACGCGACAAAGGACAGGCGGCTCATCATAGCAGACCTCCGAATGCATGTACGGTTACGCCAACAGCACGGCGGCATGTTACCAGGAATCCCCCGGTGCGTCGAGCACCGTGCCCCAAGCGCTCGTCGCAAAGATGACGAATTCAAGGTTACGATTAATATAAGGCGCCAGCCTTTTTCTTGCATCCATCCCTGGTGAACAACCGTAATCGGTATACTATACTGTGCCCGAAGGGCATGGAGAACGAAATGGTAAGCAGGCATAGGAACCGCGAAGGATCAATGCGTCGGCCACACGTTGGTACTGTCGTCTTGTTGTCCTTGGTGTCGCTAAGCTCGTCGTGCGCCTCGTTCGCGAAGTCGGAGGCGTTCCAGTCGGGCCGGCCGATGGGCAAGATCGAGAACGATGCGCTGCGCGAGCTTTCGGGCATCGCGGCCAGCCGCCGCAACCCCGGCGTCCTCTACGTGCACAATGATTCGGGCGACGCTCCACAAATCTACGCGATCAACGAGAAGGGCCAACTGCTCGGCACGTGCCGCACCAAGGGCGCCAATGCGCGGGATTGGGAGGATATCGCCGTCGGGCCCGGTCCCGATCCCAATCGATCCTGGGTGTACATCGGCGACATCGGCGACAACGCGGCCAAACGTCCGGAGATCATCGTGTACCGGGTGCCGGAGCCCAAAGTGGATGCCGTCACGCCTTTCGGGCAGATGACCATCGGTCCGGCCGAGGCGCTGCGGCTCGTCTATCCGGACAAGCCGCGTGATGCGGAGACCCTGCTCGTCGATCCCCTGACCCGCGATCTTTACATCCTCTCCAAGCGGGAGTTGGCCCCCCGGGTGTACCGTGCGGCCTACCCGCAATCGACGACGCAGCCGATCAAGCTGGAACAGGTGGCCGTTCTGCCGCTTGGGTTATTTCCCACCGGCGGCGACGTCTCGCCCGACGGCCGTTGGGTGATCGTTCGCGGTATGTTCGGGGCCGCCCTCTGGGAACGGCCCCTCGGCGCGCCTTTGTGGCGCGCCTTCCTGGGCCAGGCCAAGGCGATTCCCATTGCCGCAGAGCCCCAAGGCGAAGCCATCTGCTTCGACAGCAAGGGCATAGGCTACTTCACCATCAGTGAAGGCAGACATCCCACTCTCTACTACTTCGCCGCCGCCGAGCCGAACGCTCCCGGGCAGTAATCCCAATTCCGGATTCGAGCAGCGAGTCAAATCCGCAATCCGCAATCCAGCGGCTGCTTTGGCCTGCCAGAAAACGTTGCCTATAGTTTAATCAGGGTCCTGATATTGCCGATAACCGGACCAAGATAGTGTAGCAGTCTGCCGTGGCGGCAATCCGCACGGAGATTGGGGATGAAAACCGCGAGTCTAACGGGACGCTGGTGGGTATGCCGATCATGTCCTCACAAACTGCGAAGCTGGAGTTGACCATAGTCGCGGCCGCGCTATTGGTCCTGGTGTTGTGCCGCCAGCCGCCCAAGTCCGGAAATGCCGACGTTCGTACCGACGTGGACACGGCGACGCAGGAGGTCACGCCCGGGACAGAGGACGCGGCACAGGAGACAAATAGCGGCCCTGCATCCGATCCGCTTCCCCCGGCGGACGAGCAGCGGACGCCCGGTCTCCAGACCCCAACGATCACCCCTTCGCCGAACAGCATAACGCCCGATAACAGCAGCACAGACTCCACCGTGCCGTCACAATCCCAAAAACGGATGGGTATGGTGGACGCACGGAACTGTGGCCGCCTGAAATACAAGGACGTGCTGTACGGCAAAGTCTCCGTCCGCTGGGTCTGGGACGGAGAGAAGCTCGTGCCGCACCAGGTGATCGAAGTGAAGGAAAAGAACGGCGTCACCAGCGTCTGGAGCTTCGACGAGCAGACAGACGTCGTCCCGTCCGAGATTCAGCCGAAAGCCCCGTAGGGGCAGGCCCCCGTGCCTGCCCGGATGCGCCTCTACTGTGGGCAATCACAGGGTCGGGTTCCCAAACGCGATCTTATCGCGTTCGGGGTCCCGATTGCCCCTACATCCCGAGCCGGCGTTTGCACTCGTCGAGAATATCCGCCGTGCGCGTGGCGCCGACGCGTGTTACACCGAGAGCACGAACTTCCAACAGCTTGTCCAGATCGCGGATGCCCCCTGCCGCTTTGACCTGGACCTGCCGGGGCGCGTGCTGTCGCATCAGCTTGAGATCCTCGATGGTCGCCCCGCCGGTGCCGTAGCCGGTGGAGGTCTTGACCCAATCGGCCCCGAGTTCGCCGCAGATCTCGCACAGC
>JAMCWO010000284.1 GCA_023481165.1 Planctomycetota bacterium
AATTCCTAAACCTCGTTTTGCAGTTGTTGTTCCAGTCGATCAGCGGCTGGATTTTGGCGAAGTTGCTGGTCCACATCCCCCTGCCCCGGGCATCGCGACCGGCGTAGAACTCGTGCTTGGAAGCGTCGTTCATGTTGGCGATGCTGGGCGTGACGCGGAGTAGGTAGATCTGGTCGCCGCTGATCCAGCTCAGGTTGCCGAAGCGCGGCTTGGGGTCGGGCTCCGGGGCACCGTGGGCGACGAGATAGGCTTTCCCGTCCGGGGAATGTTGCATGTTCTTGCCGAAATCCACGAAGTGGGGTGAGCCGATCTTGACCGGGTAGCCCCACATGCCGGTCTCGCCGAAGAGCGGTTTGGCCGGCGTGTGCGGCGTATCCGTCCACGTCTTGCCGAAGTCCGTCGAGTAGCGGAACCCCACGAACGGCCCGAGCCAGGGCCAGTTGTAGGCATCTTTGCCGTAGTCCACCTTGCCGTCCGGCGCCAGGCAGTAGGTGCCGTAGTACCATATATTGTTGTAGACGAGACTGCCACAGGGATACCGGCCCTTGTACGGCGAGGCATCGCCCTTGAACAAGCCCAGGCTGACGATCTTGAGGGAAAGCGGGTCGTCGCCGATCAGGACAGCCTGCCCCGTTGTCGCGTCCTTGCCTGTCCCGCTGTTGGAGTTCTCGCGGGAGCCATCGGCACGCGGCGCGGACCCATCCGTCCAGGGCGAGTACAGGTTCCCGTCCGAGGCCCAACTCGGGTACCACGTGTCGGCCACATGATAGTCGCTGTGAACGCCCAAGAAGGCAATGCCGACGATATCCTTTGACGGCTCGAACGGGCAATCCTGCGGCGGCTCCGACGGCCAGACAAACGGCTTGAAGTGCTGCCCTTCTTTGTGTTCCGTTGCGGCTATGGCACAAGCGCACCAGATGAGCGACATAACAGCAATGTGGCTCGGGACCGACCTCGTGGTCATAGATGGCACGGCTTTGCCTCCTTTGTCGTTCGCACCGATCCCATCTTGCCCGCAGCCAGCCACCGAGCAATTATCGGTAGACATCTCGTCGATGACCGACGTGCAGGATGGTGATCACGTGATTGGAATCATCTATTTCATAGATTACGCGATATGAGCCTACCCTGATTCGCCATCCGGTGCGTCCAGCCAGCTTCCTCGATCCGTCCGGCCTTGGCTTCTCCGCAAGTCCTCGAATGGCATCTCGTACCCGAACATAATGTTCCTGTGGCAGATCGGACAATTCCTTCTGTGCACGGTGCAAGATGGTGAGAGCGTAGGTCACTTGCGGTCTCGCTCGATCTCAGCGACAGCTTGCTCAAATGGAATCGCTTCGTCACCCGCTGCTTTGGCGGAGTCGTAGGCCCGAATGGCCTCCAATTCTTCCGCGTCCTCGAGGAGCTTCCTGTACTCCGCGATATCCAATATGACAGCCGTCTTCTCCCCACGGTCATCAACTACAAAACGAGGTTTAGGAATTGCCATTTCTAAATTCACCTTTCTTATAATGTTTCATGGCAGCCAACAGGACCGGTCGCGGCCGATCGGATGCTCGTTCGCGCGAGCGCCACGGTTATGCGCTTCTCCCGAGGGAGCCCTCGGCCAAGAGCCGGTACAGAATATAGTCGATCTCCTGCGGTTGTATGGGGAAGCGCTTTCGTACGTACGTATCTACGGCTTGGTTGTACCGCAAGTAATCAGGAACCGTCCGGGAGGTTGGGAGTTCTTGTCCCGCGATGGATGACAGGGCTTCACTCAGGAAACTAAGCCACACTGAGTAGGTTTCCGGGTGCTTGAGATAGAGAATCATCGTAGGCAGACCAGTACCCGCTCCCTTGATGCGCGAAGACCGCCAGAATGAATCGAGCGTACCGAGTTCGTCGGCCCTGGCTTTCCAAAGGAGAGCTATCCACTTGTTGCATTCTTGTATTGTCCGCAGCATGAGACATCGGTTCTGGCCTATGAAGGCAAGTTGAAATCGAGTGCGCGTCTCTGCCGCGCGAAACTCATCGGACACGTGCGGAGGGACCAGTTCCGTATTGCAGAGATCTAGGAAATGGGCGAGGTCCTCCGTCGTGAAGAAGCCTGCCCGTGCATCCAAGAGCTGCCGAGCATTCCTCTCAGCATTGACCCGTGCTTGGAGGAACGGACCGGTACTGGAGACTCTCTGCCGAATCTCACCGATTCTTCGGTCCAAGTCCAACATTACCTCTTCTCCTGGGTTGCACTGCACAGTTCGTGAACTGCTGTCGCCGCCACCATATTCTATCACCACCCGAAGAGAACAGCAATTGTCTGTGGAAATCCTCCCGCCTCTTGGAAACACCTTCGGTTGACTCTGGGCCAAGCATGAGCCACGCAGTCTGTCCTGCAGTATCGAATGCCGTTGTGAATCTGACGGAGCCTACGGTTTGAGCGCACGCAGCTTCTCTAGCAGACCAGGCAGGTTGGTGACCAGAAGGCCCTCGGATTCGAGGCTCTCTTGAACTCTGGCGACCAGGACACGCTGGTCGGCTTGGATCGGGTCTGCGACCTTGTTCAGATGTCTGATGTCGCTCAGGGAGGGGCTGGCCGTCAGCTCCACCAGACTGAGCCGGCCGGCCAGAGACTCGGAGACCTGCTTGGCCAATCCCGGTGAAACCGAGCCCAGCAGGAGGAATCGCCCCATCGTCTTGCGGTCCTGGTCGATGGCGGAACGGAGCCGAGGGAATACTTCCGGCCAAGCCTGCGCCTCGTCCAGGATGATCAACTCCTTTCCTTGGACAAGCGAGGCCCACTGGAGATCCAGGCGGAGCCGTTCGGCCTCCACCTCCAGATCGAAGTATCGTCCTGGGAAGGATCGGGCCAGGGTAGTTTTTCCGCATTGGCGCGGCCCGACCAAGCCTACGGCCGGAGACTGCCGTAGACGCTCCCGGACCAGGTTGGCGGCCAGTCGCTGGATCATTTCTTGCAGATTACCATTCCATTTGTGTTTTGCAGGAACGCGGCGGTGGGAAGCGCCGAGCCGCTCTGGAATGTTGGAATAGCGGGTGGGGGGCTCTTGGCCCCAACATTCCAATATTCACCATTCCATTATTCCATTACCCCGCCACTTGACCTGCCGGCTCGAAGAGGGCCTCGACGAAGTTGGCGGGATCGAACTCGGCGATGTCCTCGGGCTTTTCGCCCAGGCCGACGAATTTCACCGGGATGTCGAGCTTCTCTTTGATCGCAATGACAATCCCGCCCCGGGCCGTGCCGTCGAGCTTGGCCAGGAAGATGCCGGTCACGTTGATAGCCTCCGTGAACAGTTGGGCCTGCGAGATCGCGTTCTGGCCGGTCGTGGCATCCAGGACCAGTAGCACCTCGTGCGGCGCGCCGGGGATCTTCTTTGCCACAACATCGCGGATCTTCGTCAGTTGCAGCATCAGATCCTTTTTGGTGTGCAGCCGGCCGGCGGTGTCGAGGACGAGAATATCCGCGCCACGGGCGACCGCCGCTTCGCAGGCATCGTAGGCGACGGCGGCGGGGTCGCTGCCGGCCTGGTGCTTGACGATTTGCACGCCGATCCGGTCGGCCCAGATGGTCAACTGTTCGACGGCCGCCGCACGGAACGTGTCGCACGCCGCCAGGATGACGTTCTTGCCGTTGCGGTGAAAGATGTAACCGAGCTTGGCGATGCTGGTGGTCTTGCCGGTCCCGTTGACGCCGGCGACAAGGATCACCGTCGGGCCGCTGGCGGCGGTGTGCAGTTGCCGATCCTCCGGCGGCCAGTAGCTTTTCATGTGCTCCTTGAGGAACGGGATAATGTCCTCCGATTGGGAGATTTTGCGGCTGCGGTAGGCCTCGCGCAGTTCCGTGATCAGCTTCTCGGTGGTCTCGACACCCAGGTCGTCGCTGATCAACGTTTCTTCCAGCTCATCGAGCAACTGGTCGTCGATCTTGCGGCCGATGCTCAGGACGGCCGAAAGCGAGTTGCTGATCTTGTCCCGGGTCTTGCCCAGCCGTTCCTTCAAGTATTCCGCGGTCTTCGAAAATATTCCCATGTGGCTTCCTGTGCACAGAATTCGCTACAACTGTTGTTTGACGGCCTGGGCGTGGATCAGCTCGAACAGGTCCTTGATGAACTCTTCGTCCAAGCCCAGCTCCTTGCCTTTGGCGATGTGGCTGCCCAGCAGGTTCTCCCAGCGTTCGAGCTGCAGAACGGGAATGTTGTGCTGCTGTTTGAGCCGGCCGATCTCCGCCACCCACTTCATGCGCTCCGCCAGGTCCTGGATGATCTTGGCATCGATATGGCTGATCTCCGCCCGCAGGCGCGAGATCTTCTGCTTCACATCGCGGTCGGTGATCGGGGCATCGCGGACCCGGAGCCGGTCCAGCATGCGGCACAGGACCTCCGGCGTGACCTGCTGCTTGGCATCGCTCCAGGCATGGTCCGGGTCGATGTGCGATTCGATCATCAGGCCCTGGATGCCGATGTCCAGGGCCATCTGCGAAACCGGCTCGATGAACTGGCGGTTGCCGGAGATATGGCTGGGGTCGCAGATCAGGGGCAGGTCGGGCCACTGACGCTTCAGCTCGATCGGAATCTGCCACTTCGGGTCATTGCGAAACTCCATCTCGACGTACGTGGAAAAGCCCCGGTGAATCGCCGCCAGCTTCCGCACGCCCACGGCATGAAGCCTCTCAATGGCCCCGACCCACAAGCCCAACTCCGCATTGATCGGATTCTTCACGAGCACCGGGATATCGACGCCCTTGACGGCCTCGGCGATCTCCTGGACCGCGAACGGGCTGACTGTCGTCCGGGCGCCGACCCAGAGGATGTCCACGCCGTGCTTGAGGCACAGCTCGACATGTTCCGTCTTGGCGACCTCCGTCGCGGTGGGCAGACCGGTCTCGGCCTTGACCTGAGCGAGCCACTGCAAACCGGCTTCCCCGATGCCCTCGAACGAGTTCGGGCGGGTCCGCGGCTTCCAGATTCCAGCGCGGAACGCCTTCACGTGCGGCGAGCCGACCAGGCCTCGGGCCGTGGCCAGCATCTGCTCCGCCGACTCGGCGCTGCACGGTCCGGCAATCACCCAGGGAATATGATCATGCGGCAGCCACTGCCCAATCGGCATGATCTCTCGATTCAGTTTCTTCTGTGATTCTGTCATGGTTTCCCTGAAGACTGATGGGCTCATAAAGCCCATCAGTTTACTGGCTGGACACGGAGAGAGCAATAGCCGCTCCGGCCGAAGTCAGGGCGGACGCAAAGTCGCTGGGCGGATCACATTTATGTCATTGCGAGGAGCCCCGCGATGAAGCAATCTCAATCCGGCGGGTGGTAGATTGCTTCGCTGCACTCGCAATGACATGGGGAGCAGGGCCCTCGAATGATTTTGCGTTTGCCCTGCGGCTGAAGTCGGGTGCGGTGGCGGCCGGTATACGGAGGCGGATTGGCTTCGTTTCGCATAAAAGGCATAAGACAGGACTGCTGGAACAGTGGAATATTGGAATGATGGGGTGTCTTGGCCGCCGGAAATTGGGTTCGTTTTGCACATTTCGCCCTCCGCAGGCGTCCAACCCAAATCACCAATCATAAATCAAAGGCCGCTGCCTCTGGTGTTGTGACAGGCATCACAAAAAGAACGGCAGTCAGTAGAGCGGGAAGCTCTCATGTCTCGCTTTGGTTCTTTCTGGTCAAGAGACCGGATCTCGTAGCTAGGTGGCGCCAATCGCCCGCGGCCGCCGGGGGGTACACTTTTGCATTTAGACGCTTCGCCACGCCTGTATGTTTCATAGAAAAGCAACATTTCAGCAGGGATATTGTCCGCCGGACCCGCCCGGCCCGGCGGGAGCAGGGGACGTGAACGGAACATGGAGGACAGCGTTGTCATTGCCGCCTGGGCCGGAACCCAAATTCCCCCGGCCGTCGAACCAAGCGGTTGCCGGCTGCCGACAATCATTCCTTCATCCGCAGAATCGGGTGACGCCGAATGATAGTTCAGTTCAGGCCCTGCTTCTCAAGAAACTTGTACATCAGGTCTGCGATTTCCAGATTGTTCAGATCCGAGAAGGGAAAGTGCGTGTTGCCACGAATGCCGATCTCGGGCAGATGCACGACCGTAACATCGCCGCCGCGGCGGTTCACCGCATCCCTCCACAGCCTGGCCAGCGCCAGACGTACGCGCCAAAAGTCTTGACCCGGATTCGCCGTCGGCTTTTCGGGAATGTTGTCGCCGTAGAAGAGAATGATCGGGATCTTGGTGAGCGCCGTGAACTCCGACAGAGGTACGCCCACCGCCTCCAGGGGCCCGCCGGAGCTCGGCATCGCAGCAGGCACTTCGCCATTCGGAAAGACGAAATTGCTGCCCGGTTCATAGGCAACGATGGCATGGACGTTTCGGCTCTTGATGGCGGTGCGCCACCCCGGGCCGCCGCTTTGGGAATGGGTGACGAGAATTCCCGGCCCGATCTTTTTGAATAGTGCCGCCACGGCGTCTGAGATTACCTCGATATCGAAGGGGCCCGTGTTGGGCGTCATCTGGCGGAAATACTGGTTCAGGGCCTCCGGCTCACGGGAGAACTGCACGCCGGGGAAGTAGTTCGGCCAAATGCCGACGCGGAAGAGGTTGAACCACCCTTGCTCGTCGGGTGTCGGCTGAATGGTGATAGGCAGAGTGCTGCGTCCGGCATTGCCGCGTCGGGGCTGGTCGATGACATAGACGGCGAAGCCGCGGCGCAGGAAAATGTTCTGGTACCCCTCGCGTCCATCCGGCGTAGTCTCCCACGTTTTCGAAAACTGCCCGGCGCCGTGCCAGAGCACGAGAGGAAATCTGCGGGCGTTTACCGGGATCTGGTAGAACACGTAAGCGTGATCCCCGTGAAACGTCTGCCCTTCAGGCGTCTGTTTGTTAGGATCGAAGGTGCCCGGAGTGCGGATCGCCGTTCCGCCGACCGCGAAACTGCCTTGTTCTCGGATGATCAGCGCGGCGGGCTCGCCGTGGGCGACTGACCACGCGCTCGCTAATACGATAATGACCGCTGAGATCGGTAGGAGTGAGGTCGATGATTTCCGTTGCTTAGGTCCCATGATGTCTCTCCCAAACGTTCATTTACGCTTCTCCCACACGACTTCCCAGCCTACCGTCAACACGCCTCCCCATCAAGGGGATTGCCGGCCCCCAACGCGGGATTCTGCGTTGGGGACCCCAAGCCCATGCCACGCTGAGGCGCGTCTTGCTATACGTTCCCACACCGTGACTTGCCGGCCAGGGGGGCTTTTGTTAAGATGGCGGCCGGCTTTGGTCCGGTCCCGGGATCGACCGTTGGACGTGCAGAAAGGAGTGGCAGTCTTATGTCGAAGAAGCAGTTCACCTGTGTGTCGTGTCTGTTCGTTCTGCTCACGATCACCTCGGCCCAGGCGGCGGTGAAGGTTTGGGAGGAGCCGCTGACGCTGCCGACGTATCGGCTGGACCCGCCGGACCTCAATCCCCGCTTTTACACGCACGAGTCCTACCAGGGCGCGCAGAAACGTGTCTATCCCTACCCGATGCAGGATGGTGTGACCGATATCCGCGAGGAGAAGACCTACAAGGCCCTGTACCTGGAGAACGAGTACATCAAGCTGTGCATCCTGCCGGAGTTGGGCGGGCGGCTCTTCTATGCGACCGACAAGACCAACGGCTACGAGATCTTCTATCGCCAGCATGTGATTAAGCCCGCCCTGATCGGCATGCTCGGCGCCTGGATCTCCGGCGGCATCGAATGGTGCGTCTTCCATCATCATCGCAACACGACCTATATGCCCGTGGACTACACGTTGGCCGAGAACGCCGACGGCAGTAAGACGATCTGGTTCGGGGAGACCGAGCGGCGGCATCGGATGAAATGGCTCATCGGTATCTCGCTCTACCCCGGCAAGTCCTACATCGAGGCCTCGGTCAAGCTGGACAATCCGACGGCCTATCCGAACTCAATCCTCTACTGGGCCAACGTGGCGGTGCACGTCAACGACGATTATCAGGTGATCTTCCCGCCGAGCGTCACCGCGGCCACGTACCACTCCAAGAACGATTTCGCCCATTGGCCGATCGCGAACGAGAACTATCGCGGCGTGGACTACCGGGGCGTGGACCTGTCCTGGTGGAAGAATCACCCGGAGCCGGTGTCGTTCTTCGCCTGGGACAAGCAGGAGGACTTCAGCGGTGGCTACGACCATGGCAAGCGGGCCGGTGTTGTCCACGTCGGCGACCATCATGTCGTCTGCGGGGCCAAGCTCTGGGAGTGGAGCCCCGGGCCGACCGGCCGGATGTGGGACAAGATTCTGACCGATGCGGATGGCCCGTACGCCGAGCTGATGGTGGGGGCCTTCTCCGACAACCAGCCCGACTACTCCTGGATCAAGCCGCACGAGGTCAAGACGTTCAAGCAGTACTGGTATCCCGCCCGCGCGATCGGCGGGTTCAAGTACGCCAATCTCCAGGGTGCTGTGAACCTGGAGCTGACGACCAATGGCACCGCCAAGCTCGGCTTCAATACTACCGCCCGGCATGAGAAAGCGAAGGTCTCGCTCAAGGCCGGCGACAAGTCGCTCCTGGAAGAGACGGTCACCATTGGGCCGGACAAGCCTTTCACCAAGGAAGTCCCGGTGCCCGGCGGCACCAAGCGAACCGATCTCAAGGCGGTTCTTCTGACCAACTCCGGCCAGACCCTGATTTCGTACCGGCCGGTGGAGATCGTGTCCGATCCGAAGCTGCCGGAGACCGTCAAGCCGCCGCCGGCTCCGAAGGACATCAAGACCATTGAGGAGTTGTACCTGACGGGCCTGCGCGTCGAGCAGATCGGCAATCCGAGAGTCGATCCGTTCGACTACTATGAAGAGGCTCTCCGGCGTGACCCGGACGATGCGCGAACCAATACCATTGTCGGCATCAACTATAACCGCCGGTACATGTACGAGAAGGCCGAGGAGCATCTCCGCCGGGCGGTGAAGCGGCTCTCGATTGACTACACTCGACCGATCAATGCCGAGGCTCTTTACCACCTGGGTGTTTCGCTGCGGGCGCAGGGCAAGTGCGACGAAGCTTATGAGGCCTTTGCGCGGGCGTCGTGGGACTACGCCTTCCACGCGCCGGCGCAGTACCAGTTGGCGGAACTCTCCTGCCGCAAGGGGGAGTTCGCCGCCGCCTTGGAGCAGGTCGATCAGTCACTCTCCACCAACGCGCTGGACAACAAGGCCCGCGATCTCAAGGCCGCCATTCTCCGGCGTACGGGTAAGATCAAGCAGGCGGCGGCCCTCTTGGCGAAGTCGCTTCAGGATGACCCGCTCGACTTCTTCGCGATGAACGAGCTGTTCCTTCAGCAAAGGCCCGGCGCCCGTCGCCCCGAGAGCGAGGCGGCGAAGAAGTTGGACGCCGCGATGCGGCACGATGTCCAAGTCTACCTGGCGTTGGCGACGGATTATATGAATTGCGGGTTCTGGGATGAGGCGATTGAGGTCCTGGCGCGGATCAGCCGGGACAAGACCGACCCCGCCGGCAAGTATCCGCTCGTCTACTACTACCTGGCGTTTCTGCACGCGCGCAAGGGCGATACGAACGTGGCCGACACCTTCTACGGACAGGCGAGTACGATGCCGGCCGATTACTGCTTCCCGTTCCGCGCGGAGTCGGCGGAGGTTCTGAAAGCCGCCCTTGAGCACAACCCATCGGATGCGAAGGCGCACTACTATCTGGGCAATCTGCTCTACGACTTGCAGCCCGAGAAGGCCATCGAGCAGTGGGAGAAGTCCCGCGATTTCGACGGCTCGTTCGCGCTGGTGCACCGCAACCTGGGCTGGGCCTACTATCGCACGCAGAACGATGTCGCCAAGGCAACGGCCAGCTACGAGAGGGCCGTTGCCTGCAATAACAAGGATGCCCGGCTGTTCACCGAACTGGACCAACTTTATGAGCTGGGCAATGCGCCGGTGGAGAAGCGCGTGGCGCTCTTCGAGAAGAACCGCGCGACCGCCGCCCAGCGCAACGACAGTCTCGAACGCGCGATCAGCGTGCAGGTGCTGGCGGGCAAGTATGATGAGGCGATCGATGCGCTCACCAAGATCCATTTCCACGTGCGCGAGGGCGGCGGCGAGATCCGGGGCACTTACGTCGACGCCCATCTGCTGCGCGGCTTGAG
>JAMCWO010000114.1 GCA_023481165.1 Planctomycetota bacterium
TGGTCAACAGCAACGGCAACATCACGACTTCCGGCCTGGACTCCCGCGGTATTTTTGCGCAGAGTGTGGGCGGATTCGCCGGCAGCGTTGGCACCGGCGCCGGCGTGGTGGGTTGGGGCGGCAGCGAGAACAGTGCCGGGAACGGGGGGGCGGTCGGGGTGACGAACAACGGAACAGTCACCGTGACGGGCGGCAGTGCACAGACAGGCGATGATAAGGAACTCGTCAGCGCCGCCATCTTGGCCCAGAGCATCGGCGGCGGCGGCGGCGACGCCGCCAGCTCCTACGGACTCCTTGTCCTCGGCGGTAAGGGGTCGGCCGGGGGCAGTGGCGACACGGCCAACGTCGCGAATAACGGCCGGCTCCAGACTTCCGGCAGTGACACCTTTGGGATCCTGGCCCAGAGTGTCGGCGGCGGCGGCGGGTCCGGAGGGGCCTCGTACGGGCTTGCTGCCGTGGGCGGCGCAGGAAAGAGTATCGGCAACGGCGCCGCCGTCTACGTGACCAACACGGGGGCCATCACGACCGCAGGGGACGGCTCGGCCAGCATCCTGGCCGAGAGTGTTGGCGGTGGTGGCGGAGTCGTCGCCGGCCATGGCGGAAACGCGTACAGCCCTGTTTTCACCTATGGCGGCAGTGGCGGCTCCGGGGGCAATGGCGGCACCGTGAGCGTCACCAATAATGGAGGCGACTTGGAGACCTCCGGGAGCAACTCTAGCGGGATCCTCGCCCAAAGCGTGGGCGGCGGCGGCGGGGCCGGGGGGACGACTTACGACGTTGGATTCGGGTTTGCGATCTCCCTGGGGGGCAGCAGTACCGGCGGCGGCGACGGTGGGCAGGTCGATGTCGACAGCGCCAATGCTTCCATCCTCACGGCCGGTATATCCTCGCATGGAATCCACGCCCAGAGTGTGGGCGGAGGCGGCGGCAGCGGGGGAAACGCTTACACCGCAGCACTCGGGGTGGAGTTCTCAGAGACTGCCGCGTTCGGGGGATGGGCCGGCGCCGGCGGTGACGGGGCTGCTGTTAACATCACCAGCGGTAGTACGATCACTACACAAGGCGCACAGGCTCACGGCCTGTATGCCGAGAGCGTGGGCGGCGGCGGCGGCTCCGGAGGCGACGCTGTCGCTCTGTCTGCGACGATCGGGGGGGTGGAAGGACTCCCGGGAGTGGGCATTGGCCTTAGCCTCGGTGGTTGGGGGGGCGACGGAGGCAATGGGCAGGCAGCGACAATTACCAGCACTGGGAATATCACCACCTCCGGCTCCCGCTCTTACGGCGCCCACGCCCAGAGCGTGGGCGGTGGCGGTGGTGGCGGCGGCGTCAGTGTCAGCGGCGGTCTGAGTTTCAAGAGCATCGTCGCGAACATGGCTATGGGGGGGTTCGGCGGGGATGGGGGCGCAGCCAACAGGGCTTTCGTTGACAGCGCTGGCAGCATCGATACGCAAGGCGATTCCGCTTACGGCATCCTCGCCCAGAGCGTCGGTGGCGGCGGCGGCGCGGGCGGCAACAGTGTCGCACTGACTATCGCCTTGCCTGGCCTCCAGGATTTGGTGCAACAAGCCCTCGTGCCCAAAATGAGTCCGCGCTCGTCGGTGGGAGGCTCAGGAGGCTCGGGCGGCACGGGCGGCGAAGCTGAAGTCACCAACAAGGGCCCAATAACCACACAGGGTAGTCTTGCCCACGGCATCCTGGCGCAGAGTATCGGTGGCGGCGGCGGCGCCGGCGGCGACGACATTTCCTTGGGTTTCTCCGTGATTCCCAACCCTGCCGAACTACTGGAGATCGCTAGGTCCTTCGCTCTCGATGGCGGCGTCAAGATAGGCGCCAGTGGCGGCTCCGGCGGCAGTGGTGGCATTGTCACCGTACTCAATAGCGGCGACATCGCTACCCAGGAGGATTTTGCCACCGGCATCCTTGCCCAGAGCGTCGGTGGCGGAGGGGGTGTGGCCGGACTGAGCATCAAAGACAAGTACGGGTTGATTCAACTGGCGTCTTCTCTGAAACTCGAACCCATCAGTGGCGGCAACGGCAGTGGCGCTGCGGTCAACATCAACAATAGTGGTAACATCACGACCCACGGGGGATTTGCGCACGGCATCCTCGCCCAGAGCATCGGTGGCGGAGGGGGCTTTGCCGGGATCAAGGATGATGTTGGCGTTAGTACGCTCGTTGATTCTCTCACCGCCGCCGGCATTTCCACTGATGGGTCGCTGGGCTTTGGGGTCGGCTTTGCCGGCAGCGCCGGCGGTCGCGGTTCGGCGGGCGCGGTCAGCGTCACGCATACGGGTAGCATCACAACGTCCGGCGCCATGTCTCACGGCATTCTCGCCCAGAGTGTGGCGCCCTACGGCACGGCGGGTCCGGTCACCGTCACTCTGCACAGCGAGATTACGACCAACGGTGCGAATTCCGACGGCATCCACGCTCAAAGCGTGGGCGGGGGCGGTAATATCACGATCGACAATGGCGGTACGATCCGCGGCGGCTCGGGCGCCGGCGCAGGCGTGAATTTCGACGGCGGAGCCCACAACACGCTCAACAACACGGGAGGCATTTCCGCCTTGAGTGGCAGAGCGATTGAGGGGAGCACCGGCAACGACACCATTATCAATAGTGGCACGGTCAGCGGCTCGGTCGAGTTGGGTGGCGGGATGAACGCCTTCCACAATGAGCAGGGCGCCCGATTCGACGCGGGACCGACGATCAACCTGGGCGCGGGCAACACCTTGACCAACGAGGGAATCCTCTCGCCCGGCGGCCGGGGGGCCATCCTCAACACCACCCTGATCGGCGACCTCGTTCAATCGGATTCAGGCGTCCTGGAAATCGACATCGGCGGATTGGCGCCGGGGCTGTTCGATTCCCTCACGGTCACCGGCGACTTGACGGGTGGTCCGGATGGCACGGGTCCTTTGCCGGCGGGCGGCAGTGTTCATTTCTCCTTCCTGCCTGAGTGCGATGTTTTCGCGGATTTGGCCCCCGGACAGAGCAGGACGCTGGAGTTCTTGAACGTCGAAGGCAACCCGGACTCTCTGTCTGCATCCGTGTTCTCCTACGAATTCTTCGGGGGCCCGTCGGGCTTCAGTTTCAACGTGTTTCAATTGAATGAAGGATTGTACCTCGAGGCGGAGAACGTGGTTCCTGTTCCGGGCGCTTGTCTGCTTGCCTTCTTGGGCTTGAGCGTTGCGGGCTGGAGGTTGAGGAAACCTGTTCGTGAGTCCGGCCGCGTGTCGGACATTGCTGAATCACGCTAGCGCCGGCCCGCGCGGACATCGGTCTGTGAGGATCTCTGGGCCGCTTTCCGTAATGAGGAGATCATCCTCGATACGGACGCCGAGCCGGCCGGGGAGGTAGATACCAGGCTCGATCGTGATGATCTGTCCGGCTTGGAGCTCGCCTTTTGCCCCTTCCTTGAGGAAGGGGATCTCGTGGATTTCGAGACCGAAGCCGTGACCGGTGCCGTGGCCGTAGACGGGCAGGCCGCTTTCCCGAATGGCGTTCCTGGCGGCCGCATCCACGTCCACTAATTTGGCTCCCGCCTTTGCCGCACGGATCGCCGCGGCTTGCGCCTCCTCCACCACTTCATAGGCTTGGCGGTAGGCGGCCGTGGGCCGGCCGAAGGCGAAGGATCGAGTGATATCGCAACAGTAGCCGTTGTACTTGGCTCCGAAGTCGATCAGGATGGTGTCTCGGGAGGCGAGCTTCCTTGGCGAGGGCTGATGATGCGGTCGGGAGGCATTGGGTCCGAAGGCCACAATCGTCTCAAAGCCGACCTTGGCGCCCTGTCTTCGCATTTCCAGATCGAGTATGCCGGCCAGCTCGCTCTCCGTCATCCCCGGTCTGATGTGGCGTACGGCCCTTTGGAAGGCCGTCGCGGCGATGGCGGCGGCGGATCGGATCGCAGCGGTCTCCTGGGCATCCTTTACACTGCGCTGGGTTTCAACGAGGCCGTCCACCGCTTTGAGAGGGACGTTCATGTTCTTTCTCAAGGTGTCGTACTCTCCGAGAGAAATGGACTTCTCCACGGCGATGGTCTTCGCGAGCTTCCGCTTTCCCAGGAGCTTGCCGCCCGCCTCGGCAATCGGATCTTTGCGCTGGACGATCCGCGCCAAAGGACATTCTTTCTGCGCCTGTTCGGTGTACCGGCTGTCGGTCAAAAGGTACACCGCCCGCCCGGTCACCACCGCCCAGCTATCCTCTCCGAAGAAGCCGGTCACATAGGTGACGTTGGCCGGCCTGGTGAGGACCAGAGCGTCGATGCCTCTGCTGCTCAAATCCGTTCGAATGTTTCTGACGCGTCGCGTGATGTTCTTCGCATTCATGTTTCCGCCGTGCCTCCTTGAGTCCTCTGCATCGGGTGGCTCGCTCCTGTTGTTCTCTCCTCCGAGCCGGCGACAGCAGTCTATCTCCGACACGGGGGCAGGGCAAGCTTCTTGCCGGCATTCGTAACGCACCGCATGCCCCGACCCGCTTCGGTGTGGTCCGGGGAAAGAGCCGGTATTGCTACCGGCCGGTTGGCGGCGTGCTCTCTTGTTTACTATATTCTACATGGTGAGGGGCGAAGGAGGAATGCGAGGAGGGATCGGGCAGCGCGCGGTGTTTTCCGCGGGGGAGAAAGTATCCCGGACGCGACACCTCGCGTCCGGACTCGGGCCACCGGAACGTGATTCTTCACGTTCCGGGAGCCCGGCACGAGCGACCTTCTGCTGAGACTCATCCCCACGAGGAGGACGGCGGTGGTTCTTTTCCTGTCTTGTTCCCCGGGCCGACGTCGGTTAGAATGCCCGCCTGATCCGACAGAATCGCCGTTTCGTCGTTCTGGAAAAGCCGTTGAACCATGCTGCTACTGTTGCCGATTCGCACGAGTATCTGGCCCAGGCGGACCCCCTACGCCAACTACATCCTGATCGCCCTGAACATCATCATCTTCTTTCTCTCGTACTCGTTCAATCGGCAATATCCCTTCAGGATTGACGGCAACATTGTTCTCATCAATGGCCACATGCTTTCCCTGCCCATCCGCCCGTGGGCGATGGACTGGATCCTGTTGCCGGGCCATTGGCACTATTGGCAGTTTCTCTCGTACGCCTTTCTGCACGGCGGCCTCCTGCACATCATCGGCAACATGTTCTTCCTCTACCTGTTCGGGGCCAACATCAACGACAAGCTCGGCCACGTCCGGTATGTCCTCTTCTACCTGATGGGCGCCATTGTCAGCGGCGTGGGTTTTGCGCTGCTGCACCCGTCTTCGCTGGACCCGACGCTCGGGGCCAGCGGCGCGATCGCGGCCGTCACCGGGGCGTACCTGGTCCTGTTCCCGCAGACCGAGATCACGGTTCTTTACTGGATCATTTTCTTCATTGGAACGTTCGAGATCCCGGCTCTGTACTTCATTGGTCTGAAGCTGATTATCTGGGATAACATCGTCTCTCGCATCGGCCCGCATGTGGCGTACGAGGCGCACCTGGTGGGGTACGCCTATGGGATCGGCCTGCTGCTACTGCTCTTGGCGACGCGGATTCTCAGCGGGACCCAGTACGACCTGTGGGTGATGATCCGGCAGTGGAACCGGCGCCGGCAATATCGCGACGCCGTGGCGGGGAGCTACGACCCGTTCTTGGCCGTCGGGGGCCGTCGGCGGGTGCCCTCGCGGGAAGTTCCGAGCGTGCCGCCCGACCGCGAAGACCGGACCAGGATCGAGGAGATCCGCCAGGAGATCGGCAGTCGAATCGAGCAGCGCAACCTGTCCGCGGCCGCCGATCTCTACATGGAGCTGATGCAGCTTGACCCCGAGCAGATATTGCCGCGACAGCATCTGCTCGACATCGCCAACCAGTTGGCCAGCGGCCATCGCGCTGTCGAGGCTGCCCACGCCTACGAGCAATTCCTGACGCACTACCGTTCCTTATACGAATACACCGAGCAGGTGGAATTGATGCTCGGCATCCTCTATTCCCGGTATCTCCGCAAGCCCGAAGAGGCCATCAAGCATCTGCGCAACGCCGCCCCGAAGCTGGTCGACCCCGGGCAAGTGCGGATGTGTCGCGACGAATTGGTGCGACTGGGCGCCTGATCGACTACGCAAAATGAGGTGAATCCGTGTGCGAGCGCATTTTTCTGCATAATTGTCGTGTCAAAATGCGCAAAGGGCTTGACACGCCCGATAAGGAACGGTAGTGTGCTGCTCGAAGGATCGCCCTGTCTGCGGGCTGTTCCAAGGCTCTGTGGGAACGTCTTGTAAGGAGGCTGAAAGATGCTGGCTCGCGTCCATTCACCTGTGCGCTGGGTACGTGCGACACTCTTGTCTGGTTGGCTCTTCGCCCTTTTGCTGGTCGTCGTGCTGATTTTGCCAGCCGCGGGACAGACGCCGGAGCCGAACGCGCCGCGCAATCCCGTGTCGCTGCCCGATGGAGCGGCGGCGGCCCCAACGCCAGCGAATGAATCCTACGTGGCCGAGGTCATCGGCGACGATGTGTACGTCCGTTCCGGCCCCGGCACGAATTTCTACCAGTGCAGCAAGCTCTATCGCGGGGACCGGGTCCAGGTTGTCAAGTCGCAGCAGGGCTGGTCCTGCATTGTTCCGCCGCCGGGCTGCTTCTCGTGGATCGCGATGCAGTACGTGAGCATCAATCCGCAGAACCCCACCGTGGGCGTGCTCACGGGCGACAATGTCGGGGTCTATACCGGCTCGGATACGCAGGAAGCGAAGTATTCCACCAGCAAGCAGGTGGTGCTCAGCCGCGGGCAGACCGTGAAGCTGCTGGGCGAGGAGAAGGACGATTACTACAAGATCGCCCCGCCGCAAGGAGCCTACCTGTGGGTCAGCAGCCAGTTTCTCCAGCCGGCGGATAAGTCGCTGATCAAAACGCCTGCGCTTGATGCGGCTAAGACGGTGACCGAGAAGAAGCCGACCGATCCGAACGCGCCCTTGACCGGCCTCGATTTGTACTACGCCTTGAGCGAAAAAGTGAAGGCCGAGCACGAGAAGAAACTGAGCGAGCAGAACTACACGGAACTCAAGAAGAAGCTGGCGGCACTCGCCGCGAACAAAGATGGTGGGCGGGCCGCCCGCTATGCAGAGTACACCCTCAAGCAGGTGGAGCGGTACGAGCTGGCCTGCCGAGTCGGCAAGGAACTGGAGGATCAGAACAAAGAGTTGCAGAAAACGACATCGAAGATCGATGAGGCGCGGACTACGCAACTGCAAGGGATCGTTCGGCGCGACAAATATGCCTTGGTGGGCAAGCTGGAGACCTCCAGCGTGTACGCCGGAGCAGCCAAGCGATTCCGCGTGCTGGATGAGTCCGGAAAGACGATCTGCTATGTGATGCCGACCGGAGCGATCGCGAGCACGGATTTCAGCAAGTACATCGGCCACAAGGTCGGCTTGGTGGGCCCGATCGCGGCGCGTCCGGACACGCAGCAATCCCTCATCGAGTTCACCGAGATTGATCTGCTCGATTCCGACAAATGATTCGAATCGACCCCGCAAGGATGTGGGTCGTTGATTCGCCAGAAAAAAAAGAAGTCGTGCCAAGGATGGCGCGACTTCTTTTTTAGTTCTAAGTGTGGAGTTTCAAGTTTGAAGCGGATCCTTTTCCAGCCCTTCACTTCAAACTTCACACTTTACACTTCAAACTTCGAAGCTATCGCAGGCCCGGTAGGCGTCGATCACGGCGCGCTCGCCTTCTTTGCCCTTCTTGCTCTTGCCGTGCTCCATGCATAGCGTGCCCTGGTAGCCCTTGCGGGCCAGGTGCCGGAAGATGTTCTTGTAGTTGATCTCGCCGGTGCCGGGCTCGTTGCGGCCGGGGTTGTCGCCCAGGTGGAACGCCGCGATCTCACTATAGGCTTTGTCAATATTGGGAATGAGGTTTCCCTCGGTGATCTGCTGGTGGTACAGGTCGTTGACGATCTTGACGGAGGGGCTGTTGACCGCCTTGCAGATCTGGTACGCCTGCGGGATCTTCTGGAGGAACAGGCCCGGGTGGTTGGCCCACCAGTTCAGGGGTTCGATCACGATGACCATGCCGGCCGGCTCGGCGACCTCGGCGCAGCGGCGCAGATTATCGATCAGGTTGGCGGTCTGATAATCCCATTCCAGCCGCTGACTGCAGCAGCCGGGGGCGATGAGCGCCCACTTGGCGTTGGCCCGCTTGGAGGTCTCCACCGCCTGTTTCGTGAGACTGACGATCTGCTTGCGGACCTCCTCATCCGCCGTCACGAGCGTGGCCTTGCTGAAATCGGCGTACATAACAAACGGTCCCAGGGTCAGGCCCAGCCGGGACATTTCCCCGGCGATCTTCTCCTGCAACGCCGGCGGTTTGCCCATGAGGCCGTTGTCGAACATCGCGGAAAAGCCCTCGTCGGCCATGAACTTCAGGTTGTCGATAGGGTCGTTACCGGCATGTTGGCGGAAAGCACCCAAATCGGGTGCGTACTTGAGCTTGAACTTCTTCGGTGGCTCGGCGGCCTTGGTCACGGAGGGCACAGCCGAGACTGCCACCGCCGCCCCGGCAGCGCTCGCAACGAAGCTCCGGCGCGAAATGGCGGAATTGTTCTGATGATCTTGCATGTGGGTGCTCCTATCTACCTACTGCTATCTCCCTGCGTTCGTGCGTCTGGAGATTGCTTCGTCGCTTCGCTCCTCGCAATGACATGCGCGTCCACAGCATGTCATTGCGAGCGTAGCGAAGCAATCTCTTCCCATCGTGACAGGAAGATTTGACGGAACGCGGGCTACTTCTTCATCGCGGTCCACTTCTGGGCGCTTTGCGAACTGGCCACGACCGTCTCGATGAAGAGCAAGCCGCGGACACCCGCCTCGACGCTGGGGAAGTCCAGGGCCAGCTCGCTCGGCTGCTCGCCGGCGATCTTGCATTTGACGGTCTCGCAGAAGTTCATGTAGTTGTTGGCGAAAGCTTCGAGGAAAGCTTCCGGATGGCCGGAGGGAATGCGCGTGCCCCGTCCGGCGGCGGCGCTGTAGGCGCCGACGTACCCGTTGCCTCTTTTCCAGACCTGTTCCGGCTTATCGATCTCGCGGAAATACAGGTAGTTCGGATGCTCCTGGTGCCACTCGAGGCTGGCCTTTTCGCCGTGGACCCAGATCGCGAGGTTATTCTCTTCGCCGATGGAAATCTGGCTGGCGTGCAGGACGCCCTTGGCCCCGTTGTCGAACTTGAGCAGGCAGTTGCAGTCATCGTCCACCTGGCGTCCTTGGACAAACGTCGTCAGATCGGCGCAGATGTGGGTGATCTTCAGGCCGGAGATGTATTCCGCCAAGTTTGCGGCGTGCGTGCCGATGTCGCCGACGCAGCCGCCGGCACCGGTCTGCTTGGGATCGGTCCGCCAACTGGCCTGCATCTGACCGGTCTTCTCCAAGGCCGTGGCCAGCCAGCCTTGCGGGTACTGCACGACGATCTTGCGGATCTTGCCCAAATCGCCCTTCTTCACCATGTCCCGGGCGAGCTTGGCCATGGGGTAGCCGGTGTAGTTGTGCATCAGGCCGAAGACCAAGCCCGTCTTTTTCACCAACTCCTGCAACTCCTTGGCCTCTTTGGAGTCAAGGGTCATGGGCTTCTCGCACATCACGTGAAAGCCCGCCTTGAGGAAGTCCCGCGCGATCGGGAAGTGCCAGTTGTTCGGCGTGGTGACGGCCGCGAAATCAATCCGCTGCTCCGGCGGCAGGGCGGACTCCGCCTTGATCATGTCGGTATAAGTGTTATAGACGCGCTTAGGGTCCAGGGCAAGGTTTATGCCCATGTCTTGGGACTTCTTCGGATCGATATCGAAGGCGCCGGCCACCAGCTCGATCTCCCCATCCAGCCGGGAGGCCTTGCGATGGACCTCGCCGATGAACGCCCCGGGGCCTCCGCCAATCAAACCCATTCTCAACTTCCGGTCGAGTTTCATACCTGCTCCTTTCTCATCGCGATTTTTGCAGAATCTTGTTCGCTGAATGTACTCACGAGGCCCTGCGGCCCAAAACGTGTTTTCCTCCTGCATAACATAAAACGATCCCAAGTGCCTGCGAACGGGACCTGCGGCGATTATAGGGGTTCGACCGGGCAAAGCAA
>JAMCWO010000304.1 GCA_023481165.1 Planctomycetota bacterium
AACACCTGTTGGCTCGTGCCCGCGACGAATCCCATTTCGTTCTGCCTCGGTGTTTTGGCGTTCGCGCGCCTTGGCCATGATCTGCCCGGCCAGACTCGGCGGGGCAGGCGGGACTTCCGCGATCTGTAAGGTTCGCTCCAGCCCGTGAAGGCTCTCCAAAGCGGTGCGGCATGGCTGGCAGCGCACCAAATGACGCTCGACAACCATCCGGTTCTTGGGGGATAACTCCCCATCGAGGTAAGCGCCCAATTGCCTTCGAACTCTCGAACACCCAAACATAGGAATGACCTTTCTGTACACTTAAACGACGCGCAAAGGAAAAACCCCCGCGTAGCGTCAAAAATCTTTCCACGTCTTCAGAGTCGCCTGGAGATGGTCACGGCCACGAGCCAACAGGTGTTCGACAGCCTTCGGGGTGATTTCCAGGGCCGATGCGATGTCCTGATAACTCAGACCTTCGTAATACCGCAGCACGACAGCGAGTCGCTGCTGTGGGGGCAAGGCAGCGAGAGCAGCACGCACCGCTTCCGCGTCCTGTCGCTTCTCCATCTCGCCGAGGGCGTCCGGCCCCGAGTCAGACACGTCCGGCATCGCATCCAGACAGCGCGGTAGTTTCTTTTTCGCCCGATCCAGGCACAGGCGGGAGATGATTTGATGAAAGTAGGTGTTGAACGAGCAGGTCGGCTGGTAACGCCCGGCGGCCGCCAAAAGTCTCAGAAAAGCGTCCTGCACCACGTCCTCGGCCTCGTGCCGGTCCCTCAGGAAGCGGCAGGCGATGGCCCAGGCTGACTTTTGGTGCCGAAGAACAAGTTGGTCAAAGGCGGCCAAGTCACCACTGGCCAGAGCCCGCATCAACTGTTCGCTCGATGTGTGTTCCTGGTCGCTCATAGGGTAAGGGTTGCAACGGCGGCACCCATCAGCACCACCCAGAGAATGTCCACCTTGAGACGCAAGGCCGCCAATGCCGCCAGCGCCAACGCAACCGCCGGAATTGACCAGGATACAGCGATACCGAAATGGATGGCCACCGCCACAAGCAGTCCCACGAAGGAGGCAAGCACACCGCGAAGCGCTCGGCGAAACGAAACCGAGTGTTGCAGCCGGTCGAAGTACGGAACCGTCACGAGCACCATCAGGAACGACGGTGTGAAGATGCCTATCGTGCCGACGAGAGCGCCCAGCACGCCCGCGACC
The DNA here is from genome assembly GCA_023481165.1 of Planctomycetota bacterium. Taxonomy (GTDB): domain Bacteria; phylum Planctomycetota; class Phycisphaerae; order Sedimentisphaerales; family Anaerobacaceae; genus PLanc-01. The sequence goes on from JAMCWO010000304.1 coordinate 1,195, forward strand.
TGATAGCCGACGAACGTGGCCGTGATGACAATCGGCCCCGGTGTGACTTGACCCAGAGCGATGCCGTCCATGAATGTCCTGCTGTCCAGCCAATGACGCACGCCCACGACCTCGTGGAGCATCAGCGGCACGGAGGCGAAGCCGCCACCGAAGGCGAAGAGGTCCACCTTGAGCATGAGCGTGGCCAGGTCGAACAGGGGCCGCTCCCACGCATACAGCACCACCAGCCCGGCGGCAAACAGCAGCGCCAGCATACCCGCGAAGGCGAGCGTGCGCCGGCCGCTCTCGGGGCTGCTGGCGATGGAGGTCCTGGTGGGAAGGTCGACGCCTTGGTACAATAAGATGCTCAGTCCGGCGGAGGCAACGATAGCGAGAATCGGGCTACCATGGAGAACAAGGAATACCGCGGCACCCGCCGCCAGGATGGCGTCTCGCCCGTTCCTGATCGAACTACGGCCAAAGTTCAAGGCGGCGTTGGCAACGATGGCGATCACGATCACGCGCAGGCCATGAAAGGCCGCCAGCACCGGCTGAAGGTCCCGCCCCGCCTGGTACGCCACCGATAGGCCGACCATGAGTACAAAGGCGGGCAGGCCGAATCCCACGAAGGCGGCCAGAGCACCGAGTGGCCCACCGGCACGAAGCCCGGTATAAGCCGCCGCCTGCATGGCGGTCGCGCCGGGGATGGACTGGCACAAAGCTGCGCCATCCTCGAAGGTCTCCTGGGAGAGCCACTGGTTCTTCTTCACCGCCAGATCGCGGATGTATGCAACCATTGTCGGTCCGCCGAACGCCGTCGAGCCAAGACGAAGAAACGCCAAGAACAGACGAACGGTCGGCACACGCGTCCCTGGTTGGTTCTGCTCCGCGATCCTCGACATTTCGGCAACATCCACTTGCGATCCTCGTGTATTTACGCAGTGGTACTGACGAATCGAAGCCCATAGTGCCACGGCGGCAAATCCAGCACGGGCGCAACGAACCGCAAGATCTCGGTTCTTTGTGCCCATTCGATGATTTGTTCAGGCCGGGGACGAATCTCCATACTGGGACCTCGCGGTGTGGCCGGGTCATAGCGCCAGTGAATCACCAGCACGTGTCCGCCTGGATGGACGACTCGGGCCGCGTGTGTCAGCAGGCGTTCGGGCTCCTCACCATGCAGGATGTTGAAGAGCAGGCAGGCATCCTTGGCTTGCGGCTCACCAGGGAAGCCCTCGGCCAGCACATCGCGTACCTCGGCCCGCACATTGCTCAGTCCGGCTTCTTGGGCTCGCTGGACAGTCCGATCAACCATCGCTTGCTCAACGTCAAATGTCTCGATTACACCGCTGATGCGCCGGGCCACTGCCAGAGTGAAAGTGCCGTAACCACAGCCCAATTCTGCCACGTCGCGCGTTTTCCGGTCAATCCCCAGTCGGTCGAGGATCAATTCGACATTGAACAGGCTCTCCCAGTACTTCTCTTCGGGCATGCCGCTCTCACGCAGTTTCATGGAGACCTCGAACACTCAGAAGGTCAGCACCTTGTCCGAGTCCCGCACGATTTCGTAGTGGTCCTTGAGGGTTGAGAGCGGACAGATCTCGGACCCTCCGGAGTGGCGCAGCTTCAGACAAGTCCCACAGGCCAGGAATTGGCCTCCCGCGTTCAGGACCTTCTGGGCCTGACCTTTCACATCGAATTTCGGGTCCTCGATTCGGTCGATTTCCACGCCCTTGCCCGAGAGGAAAATACGCACCTCGTCGCCTTGCTGAAGGCTGTAGAGAGCCAGGCGCAGTGCATTGAAGACGGTTTCCGGATCGGTCTGAGTAATGACCATGCCCAGCTTCACAGATCATTCTCCATCATGGTGCATCACGCACATAATAATTCCTTCGATTAGCCACCGACGCACGTACTTTACCAATCGCTTTGGCAGATGGCTACAGGAAGTCCGGCGAACCGGGACGTATAGTCGGCCGATGGGCGGCAGGCAAGTGCTTTCGTCAAGTAACAGCGCAGGTCAAGAACAAAAAGATACTTACGCTCGGATGAAGTGTGTACCATACGTGCTCACTTCTGAGCGTCCGCCAGTTCCTGTGGCTGGCGCTGGCTCTGGACGCCCAGCTTGTGCAGGAGCGCCATCATCGGGCACCAGTTGGTGAAGGCGGATTGCAGGAGATTCAGGCCCACGAAGACTGTGAAGAAGAGCCAGGAGGGCGAATGATAGTGTGCCAGCAGGACGCTCAACAGAATGAAGAAACCTGCAATTCCTCTCAAGTATTGCTCGACCATGGGACAGTTCCTTTCAAGACGTTGTTCTCCGGCCTACCGGCCGGGATGTTTCTTCCGGCCCAGGAACCCGTGCCGGCAAGAACCGGCACAGGTACCTGAGCGGACACTCTGGTAAATCGCTGCCCTACGTTCAGGGCAAAGGGATTCCCTACCCGAGGGCGACACTGGCACACGATCGATCCTCCAATCCCTTGCCGTTGTAGGCCATGTAGTAGATCATGGGGACCACGACCAGCGTAAAGAGCGTGGAGACCAGTAGGCCGAAGATCAAGGCCCAGGCCAGGCCCGAGAAGATCGGGTCCAGGGTGATCGGCCAGGCCCCGAGCATGGCGGCCAGGCTGGTCAGCAGAATGGCACGGGTCCGCAGGGCGCCGGCTTCGATGAGCGACTGCTTCAGGGGCTTGCCTTCCTTCTTGCGCTCTTCGACGAACTCCACCAGCAAGATGGCGTTGCGTGTGGCGATCCCGGCCAGGGCGATGATCCCGATCATGGCCGTGGCGGTGAAATAGACCGGATTGCTGTAGCCGGCGACCTTCTCGCCCACCAGGAGGTTCAGCAACCAGAAGCCCGGCATGATCCCGATAATCGAAAGGGGCAGGGACACCAACTGAATGGCCGGCAGCAGAAAGCTCTGCGTCTGGTACAACAGCAGGACGTAGATTCCCAGGACCGCCACGGCAAACGCCGCCCCCAGGTCGCGGAAGACCCGCAGCGTCACTTCCCACTCGCCTTCACCGGCCCAGAACACACGGTACCCGGCCAGCGCCGGCTCCTGCCGGACCTTGCTGCCCAGAGTCAGGATCGCTTCGCCCGGAGGCAGGCCGGCGGTGTCCCCGAACACGTACACCACGGGTTTGAGATTCTTGTGGTAGATGGGCTGATCGATCCGGGTCTCGGTGAAATGGCCCAACTCCGCCAGCAGCACCGCCTCTCCGGTCGTGCCCCGGACCGTGAACTGCTCCAACTGGATGGTGCGGCTGCGCTGCGGACGCGGCAATTGCAGAACGATCCGCAGCGGATTGACCTCCTCATCCTTGCGGAGACTGCTGACCGGGGTGCCGCCGCCCGCCGCCCCGAGCACGCCGGCGATTTGCTGGGCCGAGATTCCGTGCAGAGTAGCCTTGGCCCGGTCCACCTCGAACACCATCTCGGTCTGGGGTGCCACACTGATATCGTCGATGTCCACGACGCCGGGCGTCTGTTCCATCAGGCGCCGGACCCGGGCGGCCGCCTCTACCATCTGGGAGTACGACTGACCCTCTTGCCCATAGACCTCCGCGGTCAACGTGTCAATCACCGGCGGTCCGGGCGGCATTTCCAGGATCTGGATGGCCGCGCCGTGCTGCCGGGCGATCGCCTCCAGGTCCGGACGCAGACGCAGAGCCATGGCGTGGCTCTGCTGAGCCCGGAGCTTTTTGCCGGCCAGGTTGAAGCGCACGTCCGCCACGTGGCCGCCCTGGCGGAGGTAATAGTGCCGGATCAATCCGCTGAAATCCACCGGGCTGCTCAGGCCCACGTAGGTCGTGACGTCGGTGACCTCGGGGACCCGCGCCAGGTACCGGGCAAACCCGTTGGCGGCGGCCTCGGTGGTCTCCAGGGGTGTGCCCTCCGGCATGTTGATGACGACCTGGAGCTCGTTCTTGTTGTCGAAGGGCAGCATCTTGAGCGGCACGCGCTTGGTGAGGACCAGACCCGCCGCAAAGACCATCAGCAGGCCGATCCCGCCGAGGATCGCCCAACGGCGGCCCCGGCTGGCGAAGATGGGGTCCATGATGGCCTTGTAGGTTCGGTACAGCCAGGTCTCTTCCAGCACGAAATGCGCGTGGGTCGCGCGCTCGGCAGACTTGCGGAGCAGATGATAGCTCAGCCAGGGTGTAATGGTAAAGGCTACCAGGAGGCTCATGAGCATGGCGACCGGCACGTTCAGGGCCATGGGCGCCATGTACGGGCCCATCATACCGGTGATGAAGAACATCGGCAGAAAGCTGATGATCACGGCCAAGGTGGCCAGAATAACCGGCGGCCGGACCTCGTTGACCGCCTTGAGCACGGCCCGGTACGGATCGAGCAGACGCATGGCGAAGTGGCGGTGGATGTTCTCCACGTCCACAATCGGGTCGTCCACCACCAGGCCCAACGACAGGATCAGAGCAAAGAGCGTCACCCGGTTGATCGTGTAGCCCAGCAGAAGGTTGACCAGGAGGGTGATGCTGAAGGTGATGGGCACCGCCAAAGCGATAATCAGCCCCTCGCGCCAGCCCAAGCTGTAAGCCAGCAAAGCGACCACGATGGCGATCGCCACGATCAGGGCCTCGACCAGATCGTTGACCTTCTCGTCCGCCGTGTGGCCGAAGTTGCGGGTGGTCCGCAGGTGGACGCCGGCGGGCAGGACCTGCCCGGCAAAGTGATGCGCCTCTTCCAAGACCTGCTCGGCCACCCGCACGGCGTTGGTGCCTTTGTGTTTGGCCACGGCCACGGTCACGGCCGGATAATCCTCGTAGCGTGAGATGCCGGTGGGCAAGGCTTCGTCGCGGGCCGCCGGATCGGCGTGCCCGAAGGCCTGGGGGCCAAAGCTGATGCGGGTGTGGGTGCCGGGCTCGGCGGGACCGTCCGTGACTTGCGCGACCTCCTTCAAGTACACGGGCTTCTGGTCGCGCACGGCCACCACCAGGTTCTGGACCTCCGCGGCCTGCTTGAGGAATTGGCCCGCCTTGACGACAATGGCCCGATCGGATTGCGTCAGCTCACCCGCCGGCACGACGACATTGGCGCCGGCCAGGGCCCGCTGGATGTCCTCCAGGACCACGCCGCGGCCCGCCATCAGGGCGGGGGACAGGGCCACCGTGACCTGGCGCGGCCGGCCGCCGACCACGTAGGTGCGGCCGGTGTTCTTGACCGATTGGAGCCGGATCTCCAACTCCTCCGCCAGCCGCCGCAGCTCGTAATCGCTGTACCGGTCGCTGTAGAGCGTCAGGTTGACGATCGGAACATCGTCGATCTCCACGGGCTTGACCACCCAGCCCGTGACCCCGGGCGGGATCTGGTCGATATTGGCGGAGATCTTGTTGTGGAGTTTGACCCAACTGTCCTCGCGATTCTGACCCACGTAGAACCGCACGGTCACCATGGCGCTGCCCTCGAAGCTGGTGCTGTACACGTACTCCACGCCGTCAATCTGATAGAGCAGCTTCTCCAAGCGGGTCGCCACCTGCCGCTCCACCTCCTGGGCGCTGGCCCCCGGCATGTTGACGAAGACATCCGCGACCGGCACCACGATCTGCGGGTCTTCCTCCCGCGGCGTAAACACCAGGGCCGCCGCGCCCATCACCAGGCTCACCAGGATCAGCAGGATGGAGAAGTTCCCCTTGAGAAAGCTCGCCACCAGCCGTGTCATCCAGTCATGTTTATTCTCGGATTCCATGCGTATATCCCCGTGTCTTGCCCCACCCGTTATTTCCGCCTCAATTCGTCACGACTTCCTCGCCTTCCTGGACGCCGCTGAGCACCTCGACGAGCGTGCCATGCTCCGGCCCAACCTGCACGAACCGGCGCACCGGCAAGGGGACCCCCAACGCGGAATTCTGCACGTGGGGACCCGACCCCAGTCCCGGCTTCTCCAACACTTGGACCAGGTTCAGTTGTCCGCTCTGCCGGATGGCGTTCTTGGCGATCACCAAGGTCGAATAGTTGCCAATGGGCACCCGCAGCCGCCCAAAGAGACCACTGACCAAGCCGGCATCCTGGGGCAAGTCCACCTTGACCAGGATCGTCCGGGTGAGAGGATCCGCCTGTGGCACAACCTCGCGCACCACTCCATCGAATTGCCGCTGGAGGGCATCGATTTGGACGGGCAGGGTCTGGCCGACCTTCAGGTGCAGGGCCACGGTTTCACTGACCATCGCATGGAGTTGCGGCTCCGACGGGCTCTCTACGACAAAGAGGACTTGGCCGGGAGTGACCGTGTCGCCCGGATTGATCTTCTTGCTGGAGATTTTGCCGTCGAACGGCGCCTCGATCACCGCAAAACTAAGCATAACCTGGGCTTCGCGTACCGCGGCCTCGGCGCCCACCTGCTGGGCCCGGGTTTGCTCGACCAGACCCTGGGCCGCGAGGACCTGAGCCTGGGCCGTGTCCCGCTGCGTGCGGGCGTGCTCCAATTGCTGCACGGTGGCGGCTTTGGCCTCCACGAGCTTTTCGAAACGGCCCAAGTCCGCGGCGGCCTGCTGGAGCAGGGCCTGCGCCGACTGCTCTTGGGCCAAAGCAGCGCTCAACGCCCGCTGCAGCGATGCCACCTGGGCCTGCGCCTGCTGGAGCTTGGCTTGGATATCCCGATCATCAAGCTTGGCCAGAATCGTGGCTTTGCCCTCCGCGCCGGCCCCGTGAATAGTGTCGCCCTCGCGGACCAGCACCTCCTGGACCTGGGCCATCAGACGGCTGCTGACCTGGGCCTCGGTCCGTGTCCGCACGGTCCCGGCCTGCTCCACGATCATGGGATACTGGCGTGTCTGAACCCGCGTCGTGGGACAGGTGGCAGCCGCCACCGGCTCCTGCGTCGGCGCCGCTTGGATCTTGTTTCGGAACGCCCCGGCCAGCCACATCATCATGACCACCAGCACCGCGAGGAGCGCGACGATCTTTAGGACCGGTTTACCGTTGAATCTCTTGATCTTTTTCATGGTCTGTCCTGACCCGGCCAAGCCGGAATTGAACGATAGAGGTTGCTTTGACTACTCACTCGCGAATTGTCCCAGAGCCCGTCGGAGCATGGCCTGGGCCACCTTGGCCTCATAAGGCGCCGCCGCGTACCCAGCCTCAGCCCTCTGCCAAGCCACCTCGGCTTGCAGCAGGCCCTCGACTGTGGCGGTCTGGTTCTGGAACTGCGTCCGCACATCCTGATGGCTTTGCCGGGCGAAGTCGAGTTGCCGCCGGGCGATCTCGACCCGCTGCTGGGCTTCCTGGGCGGTCAGCGCGGCCTGATAGACATCCAGGGCGATGTCCAAGGCCCTCTGCTTGCCCCGCGCCTGCATCTCACGCAAGTTGGCCCGCGCCTGGCGGAGCCTGGCGTGGGTGGCTCCGCCCTCAAACAAAGGCCAGGCCGCCGATACGCCCACCAGCCAACTGTTCTCGGCGTTGCTCAGGTCCTCGCTATCCCATTGGAGTTGCCCGTGGACGAAAACATTGGGCAGGAACGCCCCTTTGGCGGCCTCGACCTGGTCAGCGGCCGCCGCGATCATGGCCGCCGCCGCTTCGATTTCCGGACGTTGCGCCAGTGCCTGATCAACCACAGAGGTGGGGTCTGCCGGGGCATTCTGGGGCTGGTCCGGATTGGGGCCCCCAGCGCGTTCTTCCGCGTTGGGGAACCCCTTCAGGTCTGTCGTGGGGATCTCCTGGGACGCGATGTGCCGGACCAGCAGACGCTCCAAAGCCGCTTGGAGTTTACTGGCAGAACTCTCGGCGGAAAGAAGCTGGCCTTCGGCTTCGGCCCGCGCTGCCTTCAGACGCAGCAGATCACTTTCCAGGGAGACCTGGTTCTCCACCCGTACCTGGGCCATCTGCTCATTGGTGCGGGCCGAACCGAGAGCCTGCTGTGCCACGCCGATGAAGGTCCGGGCTTGCAGCCATTGATAGTAAACTTGGGACACGGTGGCTACCAACTGATTTCGCTCGGCAGCGAGAGCCGCCTTAGCCCCCAACTCCTGGCTGCCGGCGGCTTGTCGGTTGTAGTACGACCGGCCGCCGTCGAACACGGTCCACTGCGCCTGCAACTGGGTAGAAAGGTTGGACTGCTCTCCGGGATCGTTGAAGTTGGTCGAGGGAGTTACCCTCCGTTGGTTCAGGATCGCCATAAAGGCGTAGACGGGATTGTCTGTTCTGGAGTAGTCGCTGGCCAGGACCAATCTCGGATAGAAAGCTGCTTCCGCCAGCTTGACCTGCTCCCGGGCGGCGGCCACGCGATCGGCCATCTGATCGAGTTGGGGACTGGCGGCCAGGGCCTCGGCGATGGCCCGGTCCACGGTGAGCACGCCCAGAGACTGGGGCGCCGGCGCCTGAACCTGCTTGGTCACGCTCGTCCGCAGTCCGGCCGCCGTGCTGGATATCTCTGCCCGGGGTTCATGACAGCCTGCTCCCGCCACCATGAGCACTGCCGCCAGCGGGCCTAAGGTCCCCGCTCTGTGCGCTGTTACAGCTCGCCAGAGCCACACTGGTTTGCCATGTCCTCGTTGGTCTTCGTGTGTATTCTTCATGATCGGCTCCATTCCACAGGGCGCGTGTTGCACGACGGACGTGATCGAACCATCCGCATCGTCAGTTCCCTTGTGCCCCAGCCAGTTCGAGGGCAGCCAGCAATGCTGCTTCGGATTGAACGCCCACGAACCCGCGCACCGGCTTGCCGTTGCGGAACACGATCAGCGTCGGGATCGATTGAATGCCGTAGGTCGTGGCGACTCCGGGAGAATCGTCCACATTTACCTTGGCCACGGTCGCCTGGCCCTGAGTTTGCATCGCCACGCGATCGAGGATCGGACCCTGCATCCGGCACGGCCCGCACCACGGGGCCCAGAAATCCACGAGCGTTGTCCCATTCTGGA
>JAMCWO010000184.1:0-8990 GCA_023481165.1 Planctomycetota bacterium
GAGCAGGGTGGAATCCAGGACGGAACTGACGGTGCCGGCGGCCTGCCATAGCCGTCCCATCCCCCGCATGCCGTCGAACAGAGCCAGGGCGAAGGCACGATCCCCGAGCAGGTTGTCATCCAGGAAGAACAGGTGTCGCCCGGGAAGGGACTCAATCTCCTCCAGGGCCCGGTCCACCGCCAGGGTGTAGAATGACCTGCCTCCTCGGAAGAAGGACTCCTTGTAGCAGAAGTCGCAGGCGTGCGGACATCCCCGTGACACGATCAGGGAGTTGGGGACCAGGTACTTGGCCCTCTGGATGAGGTCTCTCCGCACAGGCGGAATGCCCGTCAGGGTTCGCTGTGTGGACCGGTACAGGGCGTGGGGACGACCCTGATGGAAATCCGTGAGGAACGCGGGCCAGGTGTCCTCGCCCGGCCCACAGAAGATGGTGTCTGCATGGAGCGACGCCTCCTCTGGACAGGCGGTGACGTGCAACCCGCCCAGGCAGACGTAGGACCCGCGGGCCCAATAGAGATCCGCCAGTTCGTACGCCCGGTGCGCCGAGGTGATGTACACTTCGATCACCACGAGGTCGGGCCGATCATCCAGGGTGAGTGTCTCGACGTGCTCGTCCTGCAGGTCGACGACGTCGTCCGGGTCGAGATACGCGGCCAGGAGGGCCAGGCCCAGCGGGGGGAACAGGGAGTACTTGATGGGACGCCAGTAGGGGCTCTTGGCCTCCGTGAGGGCCGGAAGGATCATCTTCACTCTCATGGTTCGCTCCAGAAGTACGGTGTTGGTTATACAAAGTACTTTGGCATGCAAAGTATTGGGACCGCATGACTCCCCGCGAGGAAGAGGGGTTCTTCGTCAAGCGCGGGCCAGGCGCGGGCCGAAGAGACTGCGCAGCGACGCAGGTCTGCCTTGTCGGGCAGCCACCTTGTCCGCGGCATCCAGGAGCACTGCTTCCAATGCCTGCAAGTATGCCATGAAGTCATCTCTGCCCTGCTGGGATAGGCAGACTGTCGTCTGGGGGCGGTGGCCGGCAAAGGACTTGTCGATGCGAATGGCCTTCGCCCGCTCCAGCGTGGCCAGATGGCGGCTGAGATTGCCATCCGTCAGCCCACAGGCGTCCCGGAGGTCCGTGAAGGTCACGCCGTCGACAGTCCCCAGAAGTTGGGACATGATGATCAGCCGTGCCGGCTCATGAAAGATCCGTTCCAGCTTGGAATAAGGGTTGTCGGGGTTACGGCTCATGGGAATCACGTCCTTTGGAAAAGACCGCCGGGCAGGGAGGTGCTCGGCATGCGGTTGTAGTGGAAGATGAATCCTCCAATCCATTCGCCGACGCCGAACACGGCGCCCATCGGCCATGGGTTGGTGAAAGACAGGCCCGGCCAGAACAGGCAGATGGTGCCGCATCCAATATAGAAGAGGCCCAAGGGCCACAGGGCTCTGGGCAGGACCTGGCGGGAGGACAGGTTCGTCAATCCAAAGAGGCACATCCAGGTTCCAAACAGGGTATCGTAGGCACCCAGGCGGATCAGAGCCACCGTGAGAATGCCACCCACCGCCAAGGACGGAAGGGCGTATACGGTAGGCATCAATCGGCGCATGTCACGGTGTACCTCCGGACTGAACAGGAACCAGTGCAGGACGGCCGCATAGTTCGCGACCACGGACACGGCCAGTACCAGGCCCCAGCCCGCTAGGTGCGCCATGGGTGTCCGTGGATACCAGGGTGCCCCCAGAACAAAGGGGGCCAGCAGCGCGAGGGTCCCGCCGATGATGCGACAGCGTCCGGAATAGCCGGTGAACCGCTGCGCGTTGATCACGCGCATCTTCAGTTCATGGACCTGTGCTAGGGCATGATGAATGTGCATTGCGATCATAGGCTGCTCCTTGATTTTGCCGCATTATACGACAAAGGACTTTGCGGTGCAAAGCAAAAAAGACCACATTTTCTTTCGGCCCTTTTCGGTGCCAGCTATTATGGCGGCTAGGGACAGACCTCGGTTAGGGCCGGAAGACGGCGCCCCTCCCAAGAGGACCAAGAGAAGAGGCGGTTCAGGGTGCGGGAAGGTTGGGACCTTTCCATGCACAGGGAGCCGCGGAATCGGACGCGTCGGTCCGTCTGCGAGTAAGATCACAGGTGCCCGGGATGAGAAGAGACCGGGCACCAGCGGAGGAGGCCGGAGTCAAGAAGGCGAAGCCCTGCATCGGACTGGTTCCGTATCCATCCGACGGGGTGGGAGATTGCTTTGCTGGGCTCGCAATGACAGGGGGGCGGAGCCGTCGAATGACTTGGCGTTTTCCCGGCCACACCCGGCCGCCGGCGCTGTTGACAGGACGGATGGCAGGCTCTATGATAGCGGCTGTTGTGAGTGTTGGCCTGGAACCACCGTGAAAACGATTGTTTGTATTCCTGCTCGCTTTGCGTCTACACGATTCCCCGGGAAGGTACTCGCTCGTGATACGGGCAAGTTCCTGATCCAGCATACGTGGGAGCAGGCCCGCCGGGCGAAACTGCCCCAGCGGGTGGTCATCGCGGCCGATGACGCCAAGATCGTCGAGGCGGCCCGCACCTTCGGGGCCGAGTGTGTGCTGACCTCGACCAAACATAACAGCGGAACGGATAGAATCGCCGAAGCGGTCGGGCGGACCGACGCAGAAATTGTCATCAATGTCCAAGGTGATGAGCCCCAAATCGACCCGGACCACATCGATTACCTCGCCCGGCTTCTGCAAGACAGCCCCGAAGCGCCCATGGCCACCCTGGCGACGGGTTTTGCGTCACGCGAACAAATCGCCGATCCGAACGTGGTAAAGGTGGTCGTGGATGCGAACGCGAGGGCAATCTACTTCTCCCGGTCGGTGATTCCCTATGACCGGGAGCGGATGGGCGTGGGGGAGGTGGGCCATTATCTGCGTCATATCGGGATTTACGCCTATCGGCGTCAGTTCCTGCTGACGATTACCGCGTTGCCGCAGACGCCGCTGGAGAAGCTCGAAAAGCTCGAGCAACTCCGGGCGATTGAAAACGGCTACACGATTCTCGTCGGCAAGGTGGAGCACACCTGTGAAGGCATCGATACGCCGGAGCAGTACGCGGCGTTTGTAAAGCGATACTTGAGGCATACGGAAGATGATCATTATCCAGGGCATGGAAGGGACTCCCATACGCGATGAAGCGCGTGTGGGAACCCAGCGCATTGAGGCCGGGATTCATATGGCGGATAGCAAAGAGTTGTTGACGAAAATAAGTGATGCCTCGACGGAGAGCGAGTTCTTCTCGCCCATCCCGGCGAACTACAAGAAGGGCAAGACCCGCTATGTGTTCGTGATGGGCACGGTGATGAGCGGCTTGGGCAAAGGGATTTTCTCCTCCTGTCTGGCCAAGCTCCTCCAGGACAAGGGCCTCAAGGTCGCTCCCATCAAGCTCGAAGGCTACCTCAACATCGACTCCGGCACGCTCAACCCCTTCCGGCATGGCGAGGTGTTCGTCCTGGACGACGGGATGGAAACGGACATGGACCTCGGCACGTACGAGCGAATCCTCGACCAGGACCTCAGCCGGGCCAACTTCGCCACCAGCGGCCAGATCTTCAACTCCGTTCTGAACAAGGAGCGCCACGGCGACTACCTGGGCCGGGATGTGCAGATGATTCCGCACGTGACGGGCGAGGTGAAGCTGCGGCTGCGGGAGTTGGCCGCGGAAACGAAGGCCGACGTGGTCTTCGTCGAGATCGGCGGCACGGTCGGCGACCTCGAAAACGCCTACTACATCGAGGCGATGCGCGAGCTGGCGTACGAGGAGGGGCCGGGGAGCAGTTGTTTCGTGGCTTTGACCTACATCATGGAGCCGCCCGCTCTGGGCGAGCAGAAGTCCAAGGCGGCCCAGCTTGGCATCAAACAGGTCATGCAGCTCGGCATTCAGCCCGACATCATCGTGTGCCGGGCCACCAATCCCGTCAACGACAAGGCCCGTCAGAAGATCAGCGTCTACAGTAACGTGCCGTTCGAGCGGGTGATCAGTCTGCACGACTCCGCGAGCATCTACATGATCCCCTCCATGCTGCGGGACAACGGCCTGGATTTCGAGGTCCTGCGGCTGCTCAAGATCGAGGATCGCATCAACCTGCGCCACGAGCGGAAGGCCTGGGCCAAGTGGTGCGATTTCATGGACAAGATCGGCAACTCCAAGTACGAGGTCACGATCGGCATCACCGGCAAGTACACCTCCGTGCGGGACAGCTATGCTTCGATCATCAACGCGATCGAGCACGCCGGCATCGCCCTCGGCTGCGACGCCAAGCTCAAGTGGATCGAGACCACGTCCATCACGGATGCGAACGTCGCCAAGCACCTGGCCGATGTGGACGGCATCATCGTCCCGGGCGGCTTCGGCTCCCGCGGCACCGAGGGCAAGATCGCCTGCATCAAATACGCCCGTGAGAACAATCTGCCGTACCTGGGGCTGTGCTTCGGGTTCCAAATGGCGGTGCTTGAGTTCGCCCGCGACGTCTGCGGCCTCAAAAACGCCAACAGCACCGAACTGGACTCGAACACGCCGGAGCCGGTGATCGACATCCTGCCGGAACAGAAGAAGATCGAGGGACTCGGCGGCAATATGCGGCTGGGCGGGCGCGACATCAAGATTCAGCCTCAGACGCTGGCCTGGGACCTGTTCGGCAAGAAAGATACGATCCGCATGCGGTTCCGGCACCGCTATGAAGTGGACCCGAGGTACATCGAGGTCCTCCAGAAGAACGGCCTGGTCTTCTCCGGCAAGGCCCCCGATCAACCCATCATGCAGATCCTGGAGCTGCCGAAGCACCCGTTCTTCATGGGGACCCAGGCCCATCCGTGCCTGACCTCGCGCCCCTTGCGGCCGCAGCCGATGTTTGTCGGCCTGGTCGCCGCCGCCATGCGCCGGCACCACCTGGACGGCGATCTGCCCAACTGCATCGAAGCGGTCAAGAAAGTCTGCGCCGCCACGGAGGCGTAGCATGGGCATCTTGCCCATGAATGGGTCCCCAAACGCATCCTTCTGCGTTTGGGATCGCGTCGCAGGGCCATCTTGGCCCTCTATTCACGGGCAGGATGCCCGTGCTATTTGTCTTCCTTCGCCGGGGCGGCTTTGAGCCTCTCAATCTCGGCCTTGAGCTGTTCGATTTCCTGCCGCAGCTTGGCGTTCTCATCCAGCACTCTGGCCGTGATCGTCCCGACGCGCTGGTTGATTCCCTTCTTGACCTCCTGCTGCAGGGCGTCGATGCGGACCTTGCACCGGATCAACTCCTGATCCCGCAGCCGAAGCTCCTTGGTGTACTTCTCGTGCAAAACCTTGATCTCTGCCTGCCGAGCCGCCAACTGCTTTTGCAGATCGGCATTTTGGGCCGCCAGGAGCCGGGCCTGCTGTTGGCTGGGGGCCTCTTGTGCCGGCTGCTGACATCCTGTAAGGAACACTATGGCAATCACCGCCAGAGTACAGAACATTCCATTTCCCATCTCATCGTCCTTTCAAGTTCTCACTCAAACAGTGCCGCCAATCGTTCCTTCTCATCGGGGTCGAGGTGGCTTGGGTTCGTCCAGACGGCCAGTTCCAGGCTCTTGCGGCAGGGGCAGTTCTCGTCGACCAGTCGCTCGTTGCTCGTCAAGAGCGCCTGGATCAGCGTCAGGCAGTTGTCCGTCGCGGTCTTGAGATTGCCGAGGATTTCCTGGAGCAGCGTCTGCTTGCCTTTGGTCTTGTCGTGCGGCCGCCAGCAGTCATAATCGCTGGCGAGAGCGACCAGGGCATAGCACATCTGGGCCTCGCGGGCGAGCTTGGCCTCCGGCAGGGCGGTCATACCGATCAGGTCGCCGCCCCAGGCCCGGTGCATCAGCGATTCGGCCCGCGTGGAGAACTGGGGTCCCTCCATGCAGACGTACGTGCCCTCCAGGTGGGTCATCACGTCGAGGGGCGTCGCGACGTGCACCAGGGTCTCCCGGAGGCGGCTGCACACCGGCTCGGCCATCTCGCAGTGCACGGCCCCGAAGCCGGCAAAGAACGTATTGCCCCGCTTGAACGTCTTGTCAATGAATTGATCGACGAGCACCAGGTGGCCCGGCGCGATCTTGTCCCGCAGGGACCCGACGGCCCCGCTGGCGATCACGGCGTGCACCCCGAGCTGCTTGAGGGCGAAGAGATGGGCGGCGTACGGCCCCGCGCTGGGCGAGAGCTTGTGTCCCGCGCCGTGACGGTTCAGGAAGGCGATCGGACGGGTGCCGAGAGTGCCGAGCAGAATCGGCCCGCTGGGCTTGCCGAAGGGCGTCTCGACCTCTCGAAACTCCACGGCCGAAAGCTGTCCGGCCAGGGCATCGCCCAGCCCCGTGCCACCGATGATGCCCACCAATTCCTTTGCCATATCCTTGCCCTCCTTGCAGAGTTCCCGGTTGCCCCGTCAGCTTATCCTACGCAGCGGACCACACGCTGCTATCATAATCGCCGCCCGGGTCGCTGTCATCCCCCGGCAGCCTGGTCGTAGAGCATCGAGCGCAGTTGCCGCGAGCCGACGGACATTTGACGAAACGAGCCGCGCGATCGCTCGAAAGCTGCGATCCATTCTTTAGGCCCTATAAAAAATGGCCTCAACAACGCGCCGGCTGGATCGCCTATAGGGTAGCAAGGATGCGCAGGGCCCCCAAACGTGATCCCTCGCGTTTGGGGGCCCTATCAACCTCTTCAATTCGAACCTCATCGCGGACTGTTACTGTGCGCCCTCCGTGGTATTGGCAGTAACAGATGCGCTCGGCGCGATGCCGCCGAACAGGCCGTGGTCCTCAACGGTGCCACCGCCCGCAATGCCCGCCGTGAAGTAGAGGGTATGTGTGTCACCGGCTTTGTTCTGGCCCACGAACGGATTGTCTTGCGGGATGCCGTACCGGCCGTTGGCCGAATCTCTGCCGTCCACGTCGATGCGCAGGAGCTTGCCCCAGATGCGCTGGAGGTTCTGGGCATTGCCGCCGGGCACGTGGCCATCGGCCACGTCGTTCGCCTTGCCGCCGTCGCCGAGGGAGATGTAGAGGAATCCCTCCGGCCCGAAACGCAACGTGCCGCCGTTATGGTTGGATTGCGGTTTGTCGATGCGGAGGATCTCGCGCCGGCTCGCCGGATCGACCTGATTGGGATGGGCGGGATCGATCCGCCATTCGGCCAGGACCGACTGGCAATTGTTCATGGCGCCCACCGGCATCACGTTGACGAAATCCGCCGTGCCGGCGATCGGCTCGGACGTGTACGTGTAGACCAGCGGATGATGCGCGAAATCGGGATGGGTGGCCAGGCCCAGCAGACCCCGTTCGTCATAGTTGCCAAACGTCACCAGGCGGCTGCGCGCGTCCAGCAACGGCGTCGGCAGCTTGCCGGCCTCCGCCGTCACGACCCACGCCAGACCCGCCTGATCGTAAACGAACATGCGTTTGCTGCCGTCGTCCGGCACGGCGATACCCAGTGGCGCCGCCAGGCCGTCGACGATGGGCTGCAGCTCGATGGTGATGTCCCCTTTGGCAATGTGCGCCTGGATCGGATCCGCGATAGGCGTCGTGTTCACGGTCACCGTCCCCGTCATGCTCGTGAAGTGCGGCGTGCAATAGTAGGGAAAGGTGCCGGCTTGGGCGAAAACGTGCGAGAAGGACTTTCCCGGGAGCAGCGACCCGGAGTCCCACAGGCCGTCCGGGTGGCGAGTCCCCCCCGTGGTGGTCCCGCTGGTGGTCGTGTGCGTGAACGAACCCGTGTTGGTCCACGTCACCGTATCCCCCACCGCAATCGTGACGTTTTGAGGTGAAAAGCCGAAATCGATGATGTCCACGTTTGACGGTAGCGGCCCGGCCACCGGCCGGCGACGACAGCATGACAAGACAAAGACTCCCCCACAGGAGACCGGTATGCGTTTTCATTCTCATGCCTCCTTATCGTTTGGTCCGGTCCTGCCTGGACCGTTGAGAAGATATACGCAGCCCGGCGGCCCCGGTGTATCGGGCGAAATCCTATTCTTGGTATGAGAAGAAGTCCTCTTTGGGGCGTGACAAAAGAGATAGGTCCCGCGCGCGGGTGTGACGGGACGCCGAGGGACTGGGCGGGCAGGGGGACTACCAGGGGCTCAAGGCAGCCGCACTTGGACTTCGCAGGGGGCGTCCAGAGAAAGCACGAGTAGCCGGCTTTGCGGCTGGAAATCGACGGGGACCTGATTTGGGGCCCCTTGCCCGGCGAGTCGCCGGATCGTGACGGCCGCCGGCTTGTGCTCCACACCCGAAAGCAGGAGGTCGAACGGCTTGCGGTCCCAGCCGTCAACGATGAAGGTGACGGACGCATCGGTCTCACGGATGTCGCGAATCGTGCATGGCGCGTGGAGGAACCGGGCTTTCCCCGCTAGTCTCCGCACGTCATACAGCGTGCCCCTGCCGAACAGTTCCGGCACATGGGCTTCGACGGTACCGGGGTTGATGGCCGGGCCGTCCCGGAACTGGGCCTGGAGGTCGAAGACATCCGGCAGGAGACCCTGCCGTTTGGGGTCGGTGACGGGCCAGGTCATTTGCAGACCGGTGGCCGTGATGCCCTTGGCGATGGCCTCCCAGGGGCCGGTCCTGTCGTACTGGCTCAGCAGGTGCAGAGCGGAGCAATAGACCAATCCGCACCATTGCACGGGCCGGCCGAACCACACGGGGGCCCGCCAGTTCGTCGCGCCGAGTACGGCGATGGTCGCGTAAGGCCCTATCTCGCCCTTGGTCGGATTGACAAGGTAGACGAAGGGCACTCCCGTCCACGCCCAATAGCGGGCCTGTTCGAGGAACTTCTGCTTCTCCGAGAGGATGTAGCCCAATGTGTATGCCTTGACCAGGTGGGCGGAGGCGAGGATATCCGGCGTGTGCAAGGGGACCTCCCACGTCTGGGCCCCGCGCGGCACCGTGTTGGCATAGAGGGCCGTCTGCTGGTCGAGCAGCGCGAGGCCCTGCCCGAGCCGCGCGGGGCC
>JAMCWO010000184.1:9000-9970 GCA_023481165.1 Planctomycetota bacterium
GTCGGATCTACATTCACTACGGCGTGCTGAGCGAAATGGGTCTTGCCGTAATCGACCTTGCCCGGCCGATACAACTTGATGCCTTTCTCATCGAACCCCTTCAGCAGGTTCAGCGCCTCCGCCCTTCGCTGCTCGACATAGGACATGAGGCCGCCAAAGAGGAAGGGCGCGGTGGGCGTTCGCGTGTGGGAGACCGCACTGCTGTAGGGCTGGCCCGGCGGTATCTTGCTCCGGGCCAGATCGCGGCCCTGGATGAGCCGCTCGGCGAGAGTCCGGTCCGGCGTCTGGTTCGCCAGCCAGTCCATGTACATGATCGCGTCAGCCGCCGGGCCCGCCCCGAAGCTGTTGCCCCAGACGGCGTGCCGAAAGAGGCCGCCTTCGTTGATCGAAGAATCGAGCCAGCCGTGGGCCAGCAGTGTGACGGCGGCATCGAAGCCGCCCTTGAACTCGGGGACTTCAGGCAGTCCGCGCACCTCCACGTACTTCTGCACGGCCGGCACAACGGTCTCACCGATGCCGCCGATGATTGTGGCGCGGATCCTCAGCGGCTGATTGGCCCTCAATGGGAAAGGCGTGTGGGCCACCAACTGGTTCTCGAAGCGCTTAGGTCCGACAGCCGGAGCTGTCAAAGCCATCACGTGTGCGCCGGAGTTGTAGATTCGGTCGGGCGAATCGAAGAGCGGCGCTGCCATCTCCGACGGGACCCACGTCAGGCCGATGTAACGTCCCCCGTGGGCGATGGCCATCAGCGGAAACGTGACTTTCACCGGGTCCGGGACGCGGCGGACGTGCTCGGACGTCGTGATGTCCGCCTCGCTGCTGCTGGGCTCATCGTCCAGATCCCCCAGACCGGCGAAAAGTCCCTGGGTTTTGCGCTCACCAAAGGTCCCCAGGCCGGGAAAGAGCGTCAGCCACGGCAGGTGAATGACCTCTCGATCCTTGTCGACAAGGTACTCCGTCTCCACGGAGA
>JAMCWO010000121.1 GCA_023481165.1 Planctomycetota bacterium
CAGTCTACCCCGGGGCGGCCCCCTCGGAGTTATGATTTATGAATTATGATTTGTGATTTGAGAATCGAAGGCCAGAGAATTATGTCTCGCACAAAGACGCCAAGAGTGCCAAGCGTAAGACCATCACCATCCCTCTCCTTGGCGCTCTTGGCGTCTTTGTGCGAGAGGATCGGTTTTGGTTGCTGCCGAAGGCCGCGCCGGGCTCTGCGCGTCCTTCCCCGACGCGTAGCGGCGCTGCGGGCGTGGTTTCGATTCCAGAATGCTGGCGAGAATCACAGAATGTTGCGCCTTTTGGAACAACAAGACGATCCCACGCCACCGGTCAGAATGGCTTTGACCCTGTGTACTCTGAACCTCTGTCGTGGGGGTTCGTGCGGAACAAAGCCAATTTCCCCGGGGGCCCTCGCGAGGAGCAAAACGTGCGAAACGAAGCCAAACTTGGGTGCCCTTGGCGTATCTGGGGGACGGCGCGGAACGCGGGACAAATTGTGCAAAACGAACCCAATTCCAGGCCGGGCCGGGTGGGGCGGGGGCCGATGGATGTTGTACAAACAAACCAATTCCTGCCGCTGTGCCGATCGGGAGATCGGCGTTCCCAGGGGCCGGATTGTACAAAACAAAGCCAATTCCCGGCAGACACGAAGTGACGGGTCCAGCGAAACGGACACAAATAACGCCTTGACGTCCGCCTACAGGCGGGCACAATGAGGGAAATGACAGCCGTCCCGATCAATGGATAGAGAGATGGAGGTACGGAATGGCCGAACGGGTAACGTATCACGTCGTGCCGGCCGAGCACGGCGGGTGGAATGTCCAGCAGGAGAATACAGGCAAGATTTTCGGCATCCACCAGTTCCGGACCCAGGCCATTCTGCAAGCCCGGGACCTGGCCCAGAGCCACGAGTACAGTCTGCTCGTCGTCCACGACAAGAACGGACAGGTCGAGAAGCAGTACAACTATGGCAGACTTCCCCCCCGCTCCGGACCGAGAAGCGAGCCCGGCGGACGCCCGGAAGATCTATGAATCATGATTTACGATTGGCTGTCCCCTTCGTGGTGGCAGATCGCAACTCTGGAGGCTGTCTTCATGATGCACTGGACGCGGCTGACAATCGAGGTGGTGGCGGGACTGCTCTTGCTGAGTGGTTCCGCTCCAGGCGGGAGTATCAAGTGGAAGCATTTGTCCAGCGTCAACGGCGATCTGCCGGTTCCGAACTCCGGCAAGGAGCAGACGGCGAGTCTCGTCTGCGATATCGACAAGGACGGTGTCAACGACTTTGCCATCGCGGAGCGGACGCAGGCGCCGGCCCTGGTCTGGTACCGCCGGAGCGCCTCTGGCTGGACCCGGTATATCGTCGAGGCCGGGCCCCTGCACATCGAGGCCGGGTCCGAGGCGCTCGATATTGACGGCGACGGCGATCTCGACATCGTCTTCGCGGGCGACTACATGAGCAACCAGATCTGGTGGTTGGAGATCTACAAGATCTACAATTACCAGGCGCCTCGGCTGGATATCTGGCTCAACGAAAGCCCGCAATAAGACGCGGGGCTTCGTCATCCTGAGGCGTAGCCGAAGAGCCTGTCCTGAGCGAAGGAATCGGGCACCGACTTGAAGCTCTCCCTCACTCGCGGCCCAGATCCTTCGGTGCGCTCAGGATGACAGGCGGAACGCACGCATCGACCGGGCGCGTATCGGGGTTTCGGGAGTCATGAGGCGGGGCGCGGCGGCACAGTCTCCTGCGAATCCAACTCCAGGAGTCGGGCATCGGCGTCCGCCAGCAAGTCCTCGTAGACGTCCCGGCTGATGTCCCCTTCCCGCAAGGCTTCAACCAATTGGTGTTTCTCAACAAGGATCAGATGATGATGAACGCGCTGCAACTCTTCGCGGCGAATCTCTTCGCGTTTCAGATGAATGCGGCGGATCTCTTCGTAGGTTTGGTCCAGCCGTGCCTGATAGTCCTGATGGAGCGATGCGAGCATCTCGTTAGCGATGGGGCTGGCGCCCTGGATCCGGTCCAGCTCGGCCAACGCGGCACGGATCGCGCGGGCGCGGCCGCGCGCCAGCTCATGGGCCCGGCGCTCCTGGGGCTCGTGCACGATCCCCAGGAGGCGCAGCAAAGGCGACATGGTGAGGCCGTGAATGAGGATGGAGAGCGCAACCACGCCCAAAGTCATGCTGACGATCAGCTCGCGATGGGCGAATCCGGGCGGCAGGCTCAGCGCCAGCACGGTGGGCAGCGCCCCGCGCAGGCCGCCCCAGGTGAGCACGAGACCCCAAGAGTACGGAAACCGCTCCCGCGTGCGGCGCAGCAGGGCCGTCGTCGCCAGCACCAGTCCGACCGTGTAGGGCACCGGCCAGTGCCGCACCGCGATCGCTACGGCCGTCGCTACGATGAACAGCAGTACGAAAACGGATTCCGTGCTCAGAGCGTCGTCAGCCGATGGTCGTCCATCGGCTGGCGACAGACACTTCTATCCCCGACGCGCAGCGGCGCTGCGGGCCACGACGGTTGGTTGTCAACTCAGGATATCGGGCAAGTGCCGCCGGGGCAGCTACCGCCGCAGGCCGGACCCTCGAAGCAGGAATCACAGGCGGGCGCCGTCGCCTTTCCCACGGCGAAGCCGGACAAGAGCTTCTTCACGTCGGCGGCGCCGCACTTCTCGCAGGTGGGCGCAGCGCCCGTGCGGCTCTTTTGCAGCACTTCCATCACGTGCCCACACTTCGCGCACTTGTACTCGAAAATCGGCATAGAACTCCCTTGGGCGAAATCGATCCGCCGCCACGCCCAGCGCGCTGCGGCGTATCGTGTACTACTCTGTGCCTCGGCCTTCGGTTCGGCCCGTACCGCGTCCACATCGGCGGGGATATCGGGCACAGCCGACTGCCTGAGAGTACCTCTCCCGGAGGAAGGAATCAAGCCCCGATGCGCCGCGGCGCTGCAGATGTGTTTGGGAACCCTACCAGCGATGGGCCAGCCAAAGGTCCGTCCAATGCGCCAGATCGTCGAAATCCACGATGCCGTCGGGAGCCACATAGCGGTTGCCCGACCAGGAGCCGGTGTCGGCCTGCCGCCATCGTTTCGCGACCAGCGCGAAATCGCGCAGGTCCATGCGGCCATCGCCGTTGAAATCGGCCTCCGTTCGCTCCGACGCCAGGCGCGGATAGCCTTTCGAGGCCGGCAGGCACCAGACGCTTGCCGTTACGGTTTGCCCTTTTGCCGCCAGGGCCCAACCCGCATTGACGTACGTGGCACGGCGGTACATTTGGGCGGTGGTTCTTCCCTCGCCGCCGGCGCTGGTCGTGCATCCCGTGGCCTCGATATCCCAGAAAGAGGCCTCCACGCTGCTGCGGTAACTGGCGGCGGCCAGACCGCCGGCGTCGGTTCCCGTGACGGGTCCGGCCGCATAGCTGCGGGCGACAAAGCCCGGGATATACTGCTGGCAGCCGCAGGAAGGGCCGAGGTAGCCCACCAAACCGCCCGCCGCCTTGGTGCCGACAACGCCCGCCACGGCATAGCAGTCGGTGATCTTTCCACCCGCGTGCTGCCCGATGAGGCCCCCTGCGTTCGCATGCCCCTGCACCATGCCCTCCGCGCCGCAACCGCTGACCGCGGCGGTAATATTGTTCCCGATCAGACCGCCCACAGAATCGTTGCCCTCGACGGTGGAACAGGCGCGGCACACCGTGATCGTGCCGCTCTCGTTTTCCCCGATCAGGCCGCCGATAGACCACGAGGACGCATCGCCCCAGACCGCACCGGCCGCCTGGCAGCGCACGATATCCCCCAGGAGATTTCCGCCGATCAGCCCCCCCACTCGGGAGGACCCGCGCACTGTCCCGGCCGCCGTGCAATCCGTGACGACCGCGCCGCGCACCCGGCTCGCAATGAGACCCCCGACCAGGCTCGTGCCACGGATCGTGGCGCCTCGGACGTGGCAGTTCGCGATGGTTCCATTGCTCAAGAGCCCCACCAGGGCCGCCACGTACCTGCCACCATCGCCCGCCACGTCCGGGTCCCGCAGGGTCACGTTGAAAATCCGGGCCTCGGCGGCATCCACAATGCCGAACAGGGCCAGATAGCTCTCGTCTTCGGAGTAGAGCCGCAGGTTGGAGATGGTCTTATAATTGCCGTCGAAGACCCCCGCGAACGCACCGCCGTGGAGCGTTCCGATCCTTCGAAACGGCGTCGCGCCCAAGTCGCGCAGATCGATGTCGGCCGTCAGTTTGAAGCACTTGTCCCAATCGCCCGGCTCGGCGCCGATCGCGTTCAAGTGGGCCGCAGTAGAAATCAGGTAGGGCTCAGCGGCCGTCCCCAGACCGCCACCGTAGCGGGCCTGGGCAGGAAGAACGCACAGACCGACAACCAGCCACAGGCAGTATGCTCGCGACAGCACCCTGCCTCCAATTCTTGCAGACATCAACCCACCCTCCATCACGCGTGCGGGAGACAAGACCCACAAGGCAAAACCAACCAGAACACATGGCCCAATATCGTATTGTAGCAAACCAGCCGGTCAAAATCAAGCACGCGTGTGCGAATGTACCCAAACCAACAGGTACGGTTGGGCTTCCGGCACAGTCAAAATCAAGCACGCGTGTGCGAATGTACCCCCCAGAAGAAGTACGCCACTACAAAGGTCCACGGCAACATGAGCGGGTTCAGAAATCCGGTCGAAATCGGAGAGTACGATCTGTCAGCAACAGCCGCCGCGGATTGACTCTAACGTTTGTCCTGGAACAGCAGCGGCGCCAGCTCGGCCAAGTAGCGGCGCCAGACGGTGAAGCTGTGGGTGCCGGAGGTAGGGACCCAGGTGAGCTTGATGCCCTTGGACTTGAGCCAGTCGACCAGCTTCTGATTGAGGCCGATCAGGCCGTCCTGCTGGCCGCAGGCGATCCAGAGCAGATGCAACCGGGCGTTGATGCTTTCATTTATCGCCGGATAGGCCTTCTCGAAGTTGGCATCGAGGCCGCCCGAGCTGAAGGCGCCGATCCAGGCGAAGCGATCCGGGGCATTGAGGCCGATGAAGAGGGACTGGGTCCCGCCCATGGACAGCCCCGCGATCGCGCGATCGTTGCGGTCTGCCGACACGCGGTAGACTTTCTCCACTTGCGGGATGACTTCCTGGAGCAAGGCAGCGCGGAACTTCTCGATGCTGTCCTGCCAGACGCCGGTTTTGCGCAGGCCCGCCCAGCCGTTGGCGATGACTTCCTTGTTGCCATAGCCCAGCGGCATCACGATCAGCATGGGCTTGGCCCGGCCCTGGGCGATGAGGTTGTCGAGGATGATATTCGCGCGGCCGACACTGACCCAGGCATCCTCGGCGTCGCTGTAGCCGTGGAGGAGATAAAGCACAGGGTAGGACTCTTTGGCCGCAGGGTCATAAGCAGGCGGCGTGTACACGAGGAACGGGCAGTCGTCGCCCACAATGGCGGAGTGGTACAGATGCCGGTGCACTACACCGTGCGGCACATTGTTGATCTCCCAGGGCAGCGTCGCCGGACCCGGCACATGCACCTGGCTGTCTGTGTTGAGCAGATTGTACTTGAGCAGGGGATTGGCCGGGTCGATCATGCGCAGGCCGTCCACCTGGAAGCTGTACGCATAGATGTCCGGCTTCATGGGCTCGGTCGTGACCGACCACACACCATCCTTTCCCTTCTGCATCGGGCCGGCCTTCGTGCCTTCGCAGCGCAGCAGGACCTCCTTCGCATTGGGGGCCCGCAGGCGAAACGTCACGCCACCATCCGCATGAACCTCCGGCGACACCAGCGTCTGGGCCGACGCGGAGGTAACAACACTCAATGCCAGGACAACCGGCAGATTCGACATAGACACATTCTCCCCAAAACCCGATCAATAGAAGTCCAGCGGCGGGATCTTGATGCCCGTGAATTCGAGCAACAGAAGACAGACGTCGCGATAAGGCCCCGGGTTGGGCGACCACCTCTCGACCACCCGGTACTGACCGTTCTCGGCGCCTTCCAGGAGCCACTGCGCGCCATCCAAACCGAAACGAGATTCGTTCTTCCCCAGTTCCCAGAAGTCGACCCGGGCCAGTTTGGCCAGGAACTCGCTTTGCTCGGCGGAGGACAACTCTCTCTGCACGCTTTTGACGATGCCTCCCGGCGCATTTCCCCCGGTGCCGTCCAACTCCACCGCATTGAACATGACCGAAGGTCCGTTCTTCTCGACGCGCATGGCGATCGGGTGATGAAAACTCCGCAGCCACAGAAAGCGGTAGGCAAACCCCTCCGGCCGCGCGCCGCAGGAGAGGGACGGCTCCAGCATCGCCCGGAGATACTTGGAATACCAGTTCCGCAGAAAGCCGTCGATTTTGGGACGTGCTGGGTCAAGCGCTCCCTGGGGAAAATAGTAATCGTCGGCGTCGAGGGAAGGACATTCCGGCCGGAGGGCGGGCGTCTTCGTGGCGCAACCCCATCCACCCAAGAGGATAACGGAGACCAGGATAATGATAGTGTTCGGGATTCTCATCAAGGAACACCATAGCACCAGGCAGGGCACAAATCAATGGCAAGCTTGCCAGCCTCCCGGCCCGGGAGGTGGAATCAAGATAGTGAAGATGCTATGACCGGCAGCGGCGTAACGGCAAACGCCAGAAGAATCTATCCGACATTCTCCGCGTGGTCGAGACCCATCCGGAGCTTAAAGACCAGCTCCCGCCTGATATTCAGCCGCAGGCGGAATGATCCGCCCGGTGGGCCGAAGGAGCGCTACTCCTTCTCTTCTTCGATGATCTGGCCGGTGTCGGTGAGCTTTATGGTCATCGGCGTCTTGCCCTTCTTGCCGGAGATCTCGTAGAATGTCTTGCCTTCCTCCAGTTCCACGAAGCCTTTCAGGCCCGTGGCGGAGCCGAAGTACTTCTCGGCGGCGTTCCGCACGACGAGCGGCACGGAGGTGTACGGGACGGCCTGCTCGGACGTCAGGATCGTGCCGTCGGCAGCGATGTCGTACTCCACGTCCCGGTCGCGCAGCGTCGCCTCGACGTCGTAGATCGTCTTGCCGCCTTCTTCGGCCTTCTCGATCTTCTTGATCTTGCCGCCGGCAGTCACTTTCTCAATCGCAGCCCGGGCCGGCTCGGGGACTTGTGACAAGGAAACCTGCTGCGCCGGAGCCTCTTTCGTTTCCGCCCCTTCCGCCTTCTCGCCCCGCTTGCAGGCGCCGCAGCAGCCTGTGACCCCCACGATCAAAATAACCGCCACAATGATTTGAAATACGCAACGTGACATGGCTCTATCTCCTTACACAAAACACTCCAATCCTTGCCGACTACGACAGGGGACATGATACTTCGCCCCTGGAGGATGTCAATATTTCGGTGAGACAATGGCTACAGCGCGTTTCAGCGGTCGATTTCGATATCCTGGAAGGAGAGCGGGTCGTCCACCGGCTCGAGGTGCGAGAAGATGACCGCACCGGCCAGAACGCTGCGGATATCCGCCTCGATGTCCTCCACGACATGATGGGCCCGGTGCGTCGACCAGCGGCCGGGGACCAGGACATGGATGGAGACGAAGCGCCGGCCCGCCGCCTGGCGGGTCCGCAGGGCGTGAAACTGGATGCCCTGCTCCTTGTATTTATTGAGGACCTTCAGCAGCTTGTCGTTCTCGTCCGGCGGCAGGGCCGCATCCATCAGGCCCGCGACAGACCGCCGCATCAGATGGTAGCCGGTCCGTACGATGTTGGCCGCGACCGCCAAGGCGACGATCGGGTCCAGCAGCTCCCAGTCCGTCAGCGCCACGGCCCCCACGCCCACGATGACGGCCACCGACGTCCAGACATCCGTCATCAGGTGGTGCGCGTCGGCCTCCAGCGTGATCGAGTTGTTTTTCTTGCCGACGCGCAGCAGGATGCGCGCCACGACAAAATTGACCGCCGAGGCCACCACCGCCACGGCGAGCCCGACGCCGGCCTGTTCCAAGGGTCGCGGCGTGATGATCCGGAGCACGGCGGCCACGCCGATACTGACCGCCGCGAACAGGATGAGGATGCCTTCCACGCCGCTGGCGAAATACTCGGCCTTGCTGTGCCCGTACTGATGCTCTTTGTCCGCCGGACGAGCCGCAACGATCAGCATGGCCAGAGCCATGATCGCGGCCACCAGGTTCACCAGCGACTCCACCGCATCCGAGAGCAGACCGACCGAGCCCGTCAAGAGGTAGGCGAAACTCTTGAGCCCGATGGTCACGATGGCGGCCGCAATCGACAGCCAGGCAAATTTGGTCAATGAAGAGCGATCCATAGACGACTCTATCTCTGTCTGCGCAGCAAAGCAGGACGATAGCATGGCCGGATGGCCAAATCAAGAGAATCATCCCGAGATAGAATCCGCGGAAGGCCGGCGCTCATCAGATGGAGCCGGGCGAGTCTCACCGCTTGATGAAGGTGCCGCGGCGGTATTCTTCGAAGGCGATGCGCAGTTCTTCTTCCGTGTTCATCACGATGGGTCCGTACCACGCCACCGGCTCCCCGAGGGGCCGCCCGGACATGAACAGGAACCGGACGGGCTCATCCTCGGTCGAGACCATGATCTGGTCGCCTTTCTCGAAGAGAACGAGCATGCCATTGCCCAGAAACGGCTCGCGCTGCATGTCGAAGTAGTTCGCGCCCTGCATGTCGTAGGTGAAGGGGTCCTTCTCTCGACAGAAGTACCCTTTGCCCTCGATCACGTAGGCGAAGGCGGTGTGCTCCGGCGGCGTGAGGTGGAAATGCTCCGACCGGGGCGGGACGGTCACGTCGAGATAGACCGGATCGGTCACGATATCGCGCACGGGACCTTGGACATCGCCAACCTTGCCGGCGACAATCCGCACCCGGGCGCCGTCGTCCAGCTTCACCTCCGGGATCTGTGCCGCCGTGACTTCGCGGTAGCGCGGGGCCATCATCTTGTGATCGGCCGGCAGATTCGCCCAGAGTTGAAAGCCCGACATCCGGCCGGCCGCATCCCCCTTGGGCATCTCCTGGTGTACGATGCCACTACCGGCGGTCATCCACTGTACATCCCCGCTGCGAATGACGCCTCGGTTGCCCATGCTGTCGCCGTGTTCCACGGTCCCGGCCAGAACGTAGGTGATCGTCTCGATCCCCCGATGGGGATGCCAGGGAAAACCCTTGATGTAGTCCGCCGGCTTATTCCCTCGGAAGTCGTCAAGTAGCAGGAACGGATCGAATATCGGCACCTCGCTGTTTCCGAACGCCCGCCGCAGGTGCACGCCGGCCCCTTCAATCGTGGGTACGCTGCGCCAAACCTTGTGAATCTTCCGTGTTCCCATCATGGTTGTGCCAGTCATGGTTACCCCCTTTGTTCTCTGCTGAACCTTGGCAGCATTACGCAGCCCGCCGGCATCGCGTTCAAATTCCGCTGCCCTTGTCTTAGCCGCCGAATGTGCCCGAACCACATAAGGTTTCCCCTATAGTGCCGTGGGGGTGTGGCCACAATACCGTGGCCGTCTTCTACCGCCTCCCGAGACCCCAAAATTGCTGGGTGCTATGCCTACGGCTTTGCGTAGGCATGTCTACGAGGCGTAGAGATGGCATCCGAGCACGACGATCACGGAGAACCCTGAAGAGGGCGGTTCAGGGGAGTGAACGATAGACTTCTGACTCGCACAGCGCCCAGCATCTCGACAACCTGCGAGCGGCGGAGCCTCTCGCCATGCCATTCGCGGGCTAACGGCGACGGTTCATGGGCCGAACCCTTTTGGAAGAACGGCCCATTGGCGGATTCCTTCGGAAGGAGTCTGATGGAGAGCTCCGCTTTCTTATTTCCGGCCTCCTCCGCCTGTGACCTTCTGATGAGTTTTGACGAACAAGTTCGGTAGCTGCTTCGTTGTAGAGAAAAGGAGGTGGACTTGGTTTTGTCCGAATCATCATCGAAATAACAAGGGAGTTAGATTGTGTGGAA
>JAMCWO010000272.1 GCA_023481165.1 Planctomycetota bacterium
AATCACGGCCACCGCCGGCGGAAACGAGGCCGCCCTGTAGTGAAGACTTTCGGCCGAAAAGGCCCTTCTTGACCCCGCCACGCCGGTTTCATCCCGCGAATCCGCGAAGTCGGGCTAGTGTACAGATACGTCTGATACGAGCCCGAAACGATGCCATCTTCGGCACACTGCGATTACAGAAGCCGGCAGCCGCCCCTTGGATTACTTTAGCCCCTTCCGATTGCGTGTACCCCATTGACGCAATTCCTGTCGCTTCGGGCGTGGGTTGCACAAGTAGCGATTTGCCGTACGACAACCGCATACTTCTCGGCCAGCGATTGCAGCGCATCTCCTTGCCCGCGTGATCCTCGGCCCAGGAATCCATATCATTCCTATCCGCCTCATATCAGGCCAGCGCTGGCGCCATGCGGATGGACGGACCGCAAGGGCCGAATCGCATTGGCGACGGCTTCTCATTGTCCGACGTGCCATCAGGGCTGATTGTGATTGGCCTCTTCTCCGCAGTTGGGTGCGCAGCGACAGTGAATTCCCTTGCATCGTCAGGACGGAAGGTGTACGAGAGAGTCCTACGGAAATCATGGGCTGGAAGAGCTAGAAAGAAGGTCTTCGATCCGCGGATCCCCATAGATTTGGCAAGGTTTCCGTAGGGATGTGGTGACAGGCAACGCAGAACGGGAGGGCGGCGGTTATGGCGAAGAAGGCGTTGATCACGGGCATCACCGGCCAAGATGGCTCGTATTTGGCCGAGTTGTTGCTGGGCAAGGGCTACGAAGTCTGGGGTCTGATCCGGCGGAGTTCCTCCTTCAATACCGGCCGGATCGATCATCTGTACATTGACCCGCACGAGCAGCCGAGGCTTCGGCTGGTTTACGGCGATATGACCGACGGCAGCAACCTGGCGGCGCTGATCGGCGAGATCAAGCCCGATGAGGTGTATAACCTAGCCGCCCAAAGCCATGTCCGTGTCAGTTTTGACCAGCCGATCTACAGTGTCAACGTTGGAGCGCTGGGCACCTTGCGACTGCTGGAGGCGATCCGGTCCAGCGGACTGCCGGTCCGGTTCTACCAGGCGAGCAGCAGCGAGATGTACGGCAAAGTGGTTGAGACGCCCCAGACGGAGAAGACCCCATTCTACCCCCGCAGTCCCTACGCTTGTGCGAAGGTCTACAGCTTTTGGCAAACCGTCAACTATCGGGAAGCCTACGGCATGTTCGCCTGCAACGGCATTCTCTTTAACCATGAGTCACCGCGGCGGGGAGAGACCTTCGTCACCCGCAAAATCACGAAGGCAGCCTGCCGCATCAAGTGCGGCCTGCAGGAGAAGCTGTTTCTCGGGAATCTGGACGCTCGGCGTGACTGGGGCTTTGCCGGCGACTACGTAGAGGCGATGTGGCGGATGCTCCAGCAGGATAAACCCGACGATTACGTCATCGCCACAGGCGAGAGCCACTCCGTACGTGAGTTTCTCGATGAGGTCTTCGGCCGCCTAGACATGGATTGGCATCGCTACATCGAGATCGACGCGCGGTACTTTCGGCCCAGCGAAGTGGATCTGCTCCAGGGTAATGCCAGCAAAGCCCGGCAGCTCCTGCACTGGCAGCCGCGTGTTGGCTTCAAGGAGTTGGCTCGTATGATGGTCGAGGCGGACCTGAGGACGGCCCAGCGGGCGCGCGTCATGCAGGACCATGATGCCAAGAACGGGACAAATCCATGAGCAACTACTTTGGAGATAGGCGTATCGTCGTGACCGGCGGGGCTGGATTCCTCGGGCATTATGTGGTCGAGGGCCTGCGGCAGCGGGGATGCCGCCAAATCCTGATACCTCAGATCGAGCAATACGATCTGGTCAATCCGACCGACATCGCGCGGATGTACGAGGACATGCGGCCGGACGTGGTGATTCATCTGGCGGCCGTGGTGGGGGGGATCGGAGCCAATCGCGAGAGGCCGGGCGAGTTCTTCTACAAGAATCTGATGATGGGCGTGCAACTGATCGAACAGGCGCGTCTGCGCAGCATCCAGAAACTCGTCGCCATCGGGACAGTCTGTGCCTATCCCAAGTTCACACCGGTGCCCTTCCAGGAGGAGCACCTGTGGGATGGCTACCCCGAGGAAACGAACGCCCCCTACGGCTTGGCCAAGAAGGTGCTTCTGGTGCAATCACAAGCGTACCGGCAGCAGTACGGCTTTAACTCGATCTTCCTTCTGCCCGTGAATCTCTATGGTCCCGGGGACAACTTCGATCCGCGAACCAGCCACGTGATCCCGGCCCTGATCAAGAAATGCGTCGATGCCGTGAAGGCTGATGCCCCATATATTACCTGCTGGGGCACGGGCGCTGCCTCCCGCGAGTTCCTCTATGTGGCCGATGCCGCCGAAGGAATCCTGCTGGCCACGGAGCGCTACGACCGGCTCGAGCCGGTCAATCTCGGGGCGGGACGCGAGATTCGCATCAAGGACTTGGCCGAGAAGATCGCGAAGCTGACCGGCTTTCGGGGTGAAATCCGCTGGGACCCCTCCAAACCTGACGGCCAGCCGCGGCGCTGCTTGGATGTCTCCAAAGCCAAGGAATACTTTGGCTTTGAAGCCAAAACGTCTTTCGACGAGGGGTTAAGACAGGCTATTGACTGGTACAGAGGAAGGTAACGCCGGCACACATTAACCAAACGAGGTCGGTAGGACGGCCTCGCGCCGGAGAATGGCGACCAAGCCATCTGCGACCATCAAGTTCTCATACCCGCAGCGGGGTAAATCTGGTAATCTGGGAATACCGGTGGGCTCTGGAATCGTCTGAATTCGCGGTGTATAACTCTAGCTACGATGTCAAGACCAGCAACTTGTGAACTGAAGGCCAATATGGAGGTGCCCGCCCATAAGCTTCTCTGTCGTGTCGTGGTCTGGTGCCTCATAGCGCTGGTCGCGGGAGAAAGCTATGCGCAGGGCCCTCCATCGCTGCAAAGGGCGACGAGGAACCTTCAGAACCGGGTCCTCCAGTTGGACGGGCAGGGGGACTATGTCCAACTCCCCGGTGACGCCTTCCACGACCTGACGGAAGCTACGGTGGAAGCGTGGATCAAATGGGACGAGTTCGGGTACTTCTCCCAGCCCTGGGGCTTCGGCTCCGGCCAGAGCTGGAACGTGATGTGCCTAACCAACTGGCTTTACTCGAACTCACTGCAATTCTTCCTCTACGAAAACCAGAAGCTGCACCGAATCCTTGCCCTGAATGTCTTGGGCCGGGGCCAGTGGTGCCATGTAGCAGCCGTGTCCGGTCCCGCCGGCATGCGTCTGTATCTCAACGGCGTATTGATCGGACAGAATGAGTATCAGGGGAGTTTCTCCGCGATACGGCCCGGGGAAGGCAACTATCTGGGCAAGAGCCATTGGCCTACCAATAAGGATTTTCATGGTCAACTGGACGAGGTCCGCCTCTGGGATGTGGCGCGCACGGCCGAACAAATCAACGCCTCCATGTTCACGCGTCTGACAGGCGGGCAAGCCCATCTGGTCGGTCTGTGGACCTTCGACTCCAATGACGCCGTGGACGCCACCGGACATGGGTATGACGGAGTCCTCAAGGGAGATGCCCGGTGCGTGGAAGTGGATCTGCCCTCGGCCGGTGAATTCGCCCGGCCCGCGGTGCTTTGGGGAGAGGTAACCAACGATGCCGGGACTGTGCTGGGAGATGCCAGCGTCGTCCTGGAACAGGAGGGACATGTCGTCGCAGACGCCAGGACAGATAGCGTTGGACACTACCAGATCGTGTTCTATCCTGGCCTCCATCCGTACGATCTCGCCGCCACCCGGAGCGACCAGGGCCAGTGGCAACTGGGCCTGGAGATAGTCCCGGGCCAACGCCGTGAGGTGAATCTGACTCTGCATGCGGCCGTGAGCCTCGCCGGGACCCTCATGGCGTATGACGACTCACCGCACTCGGCCGTCGTCGTCCAAGCCGTGCCCGTCACGCAAGCCGGGCCGCCCAGAAAGCCCATATCTGTCCTGAGCGATGAAGACGGTCATTTCCGGTTCATCAATCTAAGGCCGGACCCGTACCGTATCCGGTCCTACATCGGGGACAGGTATGTGTACTATGAAGCGAGGCGGGATGCCTCCGCGACCGCACCGCCCGGCACGATCTTGCAGGTGGAACAGGAAAGATCGCTTCCCGGCATCGATTTGTGCTTCGCGCCGTTCAAGAAAGGCGTGTGGCGAACCTATACTTATCTGGATGGTTTGGCGGACAACTTCGTGAACGCCATCGCCAGCGATGCGCTGGGACGGATCTGGTTTGGGACGCAAACGGGACTATCCGTATTTGACGGCAGGGCTTTTGCAACGTTCACCCGGAAGGATGGTCTGGTCTCGAACTGGGTCTATGCCCTCTATCCGGACCCCGAGGGCACGCTCTGGATTGGTACGGAGAACGGATTGTCGCGCTATGATGGCAAGACCTTCACGAACTTCACGACGCAGGACGGCCTGGCGGGTGCGAAGGTCCTCGCCATCTGCCGGGATGCCCGGGGCAGGCTTTGGATCGGCACGGATGGCGGCCTATCCCGATACGAGGGCAACAAGTTGGTGATCTGCGCCGGGCGGGCGGATCTGCCGGCGAACGACATCAACGCGATGGTTGAGGACGGGCAAGGGAACCTGTGGTTGGGGACTGGCGCAGGTCTCGTACATTACGATGGCCGGCAATTCCACACCTTCACGGTGGGGGACGGATTGGTGAACGATTCCATCCGCGCGCTGCACCGGGATCGGCGTGGCATCCTATGGATTGGGACTTTTCAGGGTCTTTCCCGTTACGATGGCCGGACGTTCTTGAATTTCACTGTTGCCGATGGTTTGGCGCATGACACGATCAACGCGATCGAAGAAGACGTCGACGGCCGACTCTGGCTGGCCACGGAGGGCGGTGTATCTCTCTACAATGACCAGGGCTTCGTCACCTTCGCTCCGCGCGATGGTCTGGCCTATGGGCGGGTGGGGGCCGTTCATCAGGATACCCACGGCCTGCTTTGGTTCGGCACCTTTCGCGGGGGCGTATCCCGTTACGATGGCCGCAGTCTCGTCAGTTTCACGACCCGGGATGGCTTGGCGGGTAATGCCGTCCGGGCGATCGCCGAGGAACCGAAAGGGACTCTATGGCTGGGGACCAACAGCGGCCCCACGCGCTATGAAGGAGGGAGGTTCACCAATTGCGCCGGCCGGGATGGCCTGCCCGACGATTCAATTCCCTGTATCTACCGCACGTCGGATGGGGTGCTCTGGTTTGGCACCCGGAACCGCGGTTTGTATCGCTATGATGGGAGATCCGTTACCCCCATCCGTAGTGCCCAGGGGTTCGTGGATGAGCGTGTCAGCACCATCTGCCGCGGACACGATGGACCGCTTTGGGTGGGCCACTTTACCTGGGGCATCTCTCGTGTGGACCCCGACACCCTGGCCGTCACGTCGCTCAGTTTCCCCAAGGAATTGGGGAATGTCCACACACGCTCCATTTATGCGGCCGACGATGGGATGGTCTGGATCGGGACGAACCGACAGGGTCTCTTACATTATGATGGTCGACGGTTCGTCCACCTGACCACCGCAGACGGGCTGCCGGACATGCAGGTTGAGGCGATCCATCCTGGTTTGGATGGAAGGCTGTGGCTGGCAACGAGAGAGGGTGTCTCCCGCTATGATGGAAAGCGGTTCTTCAATCTGACGATGGCCAACGGTTTGGCGGACGATTGCGTCATCGCCTTGTTTCAAGACCGCCAGGGCAAGCTCTGGTTGGGCACACAGTCCGCGGGCGTCATGATGTACGACGGGACGACTTTCTCGACGCTGGATACACGGGATGGCCTGGCGAGCAACACCGTCTATACCATCTATCAAGATCAGGAGGGGACCCTATGGTTCGGCACAGAGCAGGGCCTTTCCCGCTACCACCCCCGGGTCGCAGCGCCCAGAGTCCAGGTTGTCTCGCTCCAGGCCGACCGGCAATATACCGATCTGACCAAGATGCCCGCCTTGATCTTGGGCCGACGCCTGAGTGTGGCGTATCACGCGCTGGACTTCAGTACGCTGCCAGAGAAGCAGCAATATCGTGTGCGCATCCGCCGGGCCGCCAGCAGCCGAACTCAGGTGAACAAGGCACCAGGGGGGGCAGGCGACTCTCTCGTGGGCGTTCTCACCAAGGCTACGGTCTTTGACTGGACTCCCCAGGAACGGGGTACCTTCGTGTTCGAGGTGCAGGCCGTGGATCGAGATCTCAACTACTCCGAGCCTGCCCGGGTCACCTTGCGGGTGGTCCCTCCGTTATACCTGAATGCCGGCGTGGTGATCCCCTCGGCCGCGGGCCTACTGGGCCTGTTCGGCATCGTGACCTTCCTGAGCACGCGGGTCCTTGCGGACCGTCGCCAAGCGCGACAACTGCAGGCCCAACTGCTGGAGAATGAACGCCAAAGAAATGTACTCCTGCAGCAGGCCCGGGATGCCGCGGAGAAGGCCAATCAGGCCAAAAGCATCTTCCTGGCGAACATGAGTCATGATATCCGCACACCCTTGAACGCCATCCTGGGCTATGCCCAAGTCCTCCTGCGTAAATCCGACCTGCCGACGGATACCCGGCGGGCGGTTGCCACCATCGCCGAGAGCGGCCAGCATCTGCTGTCGCTCATCAATGACATCCTGGACATCTCCCGCATTGAGGCCGGACGTCTGGAGTTGACTCCCACCGATTTCGACCTCGTGCACTTTATGGAAGGGCTTTCCTCCGCCTTTCGCTCCCGTTGTGACCAGAAGGGGCTGACCTGGCGTGTGGAGTGGGGTGGATCGCCTCAGTCAGCGGGAAGCGATGAATCCCTCTTGGGACCTGCCCGCCGGATTGTTCACGCCGACGAAAGCAAACTCCGTCAGATCCTTACCAATCTGCTCTCCAACGCCGTGAAGTTCACGGACGCGGGCGAAGTGGTTCTGAGAATCAGCACATCCACCCAGGAGGCCTCGTTACTTCCAGACGCTCGCTCGTACCTCTCGTGTTTGACGTTTGAAGTCCGTGATACCGGCGTCGGCATCCCGTTGGCGGAGCAAGAGCGTATCTTTGAAGCCTTCGCGCAAAGCGAGGAAGGCCGAGCCAGGGGCGGCACGGGGCTCGGTCTGGCGATTGCCAAGCAGTGTGTCCAACTCATGGGTGGGTCCATGGGCCTGGAATCTGCGCCCGGAAAGGGCTCCCGCTTCTTTTTTACCGTGCCGTTGCGGTCTTCACAGGAAGCCATGGAGTCCTCTGTCTTGGAGGCCCGGTCCGACAGACGGCCGCGGATTACCCGGTTGGCGGAGGGCCAGCAGGTGCGTGCCCTCGTCGTCGATGATGTCCAGGAGAATCGGGATGTACTGGCGCAACTGCTGCGGGACGTGGGAGCCACGGTGAGCACCGCCGCCAGCGGCAGGCAAGCCCTGGAGGCGGTGCTGGCGTCGTCCCTCGACATCGTGTTCATGGACATCCGTATGCCGGACATGGATGGCTTGGCGGCGGCCCGTGAGATCCTCCGCCGGCTGGCGGCAGGGCGCCCCAGGCTCGTGGCGGTCTCTGCTTCGGCGCTGCTACACCAACGTCGGGAGTATCTGCAGGCCGGTTTCGAGGAATTCCTCGCCAAACCCATCGACGCCGAACAGGTTTATGCGGTGCTGGCACGGCTCTTGCACGTCCAATTTGAGTATGGTCAGTCCGAGAAGAGCACGGGGCGCTTGGAGACGCTCTCTCTGCCGGACGAACTGCTTGGCCGCCTCC
The DNA here is from genome assembly GCA_023481165.1 of Planctomycetota bacterium. Lineage (GTDB taxonomy): Bacteria > Planctomycetota > Phycisphaerae > Sedimentisphaerales > Anaerobacaceae > PLanc-01. The sequence continues at coordinate 7,781 of JAMCWO010000272.1, forward strand.
GCGCGGCGGCGGAGGCCTACAACGCGACGGAACTCCTGCGCTGCGTGGAAAAGGTCGAGCAACTTGGTGAGGAGGGTCGGGAACTGGCCGAGCACCTGCGCAACTGGATCGAGCGCAGCGAGCTCGATGAGGTCCGACGCCTCCTGGCGCAGATGGAAGGTCCGCAGGCATGAATGAAAGCAGAATCCAAATCCTAGTCGCAGACGATATCGCCGCCAATCGCACCTTGCTCCGCCAGACGTTGGAGCCCGCAGGATACGATATTCTCTTGGTGCCCAGCGGCGAGGAGACCCTGAAGGTGGCCCAACGAGCCAGACCCAGTCTGATTCTCCTCGATGTCATGATGCCGGGGCTCAGCGGCTTCGAGACGTGCCGCCAATTGAAAGAACACGCCTCGACCAGGGACATCCCAGTAATCTTCATCACGGCCAAGGACGATGGTGAGAGCATGGTCCAGGGCTTTCGTGTCGGCGGGGTGGACTACATCACCCGTCCCTTCAACGAGGGCGAGGTTCTGGCACGCATCGAGAATCATCTGCGGATCCACCAGCTTGCCGAGCAGTTGCAGCAGAAGAACCGGCAGCTGCAGGAGGAGATCGCCCGGCGCGAGCAGGCTGAGGGGCAGTTGGCCCGCGCGGACGATCAGCTCTCGATCCTCTCCCAACAGGAAGCGCAGCGTTGGGGTATCGAGGGCTTCGTCAGCGGCAGCCCGACGATCTCGGCCATTCTCCACGACGTGCGCCGGCTGCAGCAGGCGGACAAGACCGCCGTGCTGATCACCGGCGAAAGCGGCACCGGCAAGGAACTGATCGCCCGCGCGATTCATTTCGGGGGCTCGAGATCCCGGAAACCTTTTATCGCCCTGAACTGTTCCACTGTCCCTCGGGAGTTGGCCGAATCGACTCTGTTCGGGCATGTGCGCGGGGCTTTCACCGGTGCTCACGAGTCCCGGAAAGGGTACTTCGAACTGGCAGACGGCGGCACCCTCTTCCTGGACGAAATCGGTGACATGCCCCAGGATTTACAGCCGAAACTGTTGCGTGTCTTGGAGGATGGCAGTTTTCTCCCCGTAGGCGGCACCCACGAACGACACGCCGATGTACGTCTGCTGTCGGCGACGAATCAGGACCTGCAGACCCGGATCGCGCGAAAAGAGTTTCGGCAGGATCTCTATTTCCGCCTGGCCCAGTTCACCGTAGCCGTACCGCCCCTACGGGACCGTCCGGAAGACATCCCTCTATTGGCGGACCATTTCCTGGAGATGTTTGCTCGTGAGATGGGAAAGAGGCGTTCTCCCCTGAGTGCCGCGGCCCTCGCGGAACTACAGCGCTACCGCTTTCCCGGCAATGTTCGCGAATTGAAGAACATCATCGAGCGTGCCCTGATCCAAAGTGGAGGAGGTGCTATCCTGCCGGAACATCTATATCTGCTGGACGATCCGGAGGTTCTGGACCCGCCCGCCGGCCTTGGTGAGATGGACGTGCCGGCGCGCACCCTCGAGGATTTCAAACGGCGCAAGGAACTCGTCATCAAGCGCGCGCAGAATGGATCGTCCCAGGGTCAGGCGTCCGGTGGGCCGCAGCCTGCTCCCACCGGAACCGAGGAGGAGAAGATTCTCACCCACGTGGAAGCATACGGCAGCATCAACAATGCGGAATGCCGCCAACTCCTCTGTGCGAGCTATGATCACGTCTCCTATCTGCTGAAGAAGCTGCATGAGTACGGACTGCTCATACGCCAAGGAGATGGGCGTTGGGCCCGCTATCATCTGCCTTTGTCCTCGGCAGATATGGACAGCGGCACGCACTGACACGAAACCAAAGCCTCCACCCTGATCCGCTACAGGTGCGTATCGAATGCCGTCCCGCCCGTATCGATCAATGGAAATAGCGCATGGGGTTTATCTCCGCTGTCACTACCTCAGGGACTATAGCTGTTATGGGCACCGCGATCTGTTCCAGGGCGGCGGCCCGCCGAAGTTGTCCCGCTTGTCGTTGGAATTCGACCTGCGGTCGAGTAACAGGGAACGACTCTACGCGACGGCCTCCTGCTTGTCAAGGACGCGGGTCAAGGCGTTGAGTAGCATCGGCAACTGACTGTAC
>JAMCWO010000097.1 GCA_023481165.1 Planctomycetota bacterium
GACGATCTTCGGCCCCTTGTGCCCACCATCCCTCGCTCCTACGTGTGCCGATTGGTGGGCACAGCCCACCCTACATTTTTATTGTCGCGACAATATGACAGAGGTGCAGTATGCAGAGTATGAAGTGGCTGGCAGTATCCATGGTCGTCGCATCCTTGTCCTGGTCGGCGCAGGCGGCACAGAACGGGGCCGATGAGAAGCCCCAACTCTGTGTGGGGAACTACCAGACGGAGGAACAGGCGAAAGAGCAGCTTGCGCGGTTTGCCCGCACGTACTCGAATGCCGCCGAATGGAAACAGCGGGCGCAGCGGATTCGCGCGGGGATTCTCCGCGGCGCGGAGCTGTCGCCGCTGCCGAAGAAGTGCCCTTTGAACCCGATCCTGCACAGCAAGCGCGAGCACGACGGCTACAGCGTCGAGAATTTGGCTTTCGAGAGTCTGCCGGGCGTGTTCGTCACGGGGAACCTGTACCGGCCGACGAAGGGGGCCGGACCGTTCCCCGCAATTCTCTGCCCGCATGGCCACTTCAGCGATCCTGCCGACTACGGCCGGTTCCGGCCCGACATGCAGAAGCGCTGTGCCACTTTCGCCCGCATGGGGGCGATTGTCTTTGCGTATGACATGGTCGGCTATGGTGACTGGGCCAACGCCGGCTGGGAGCACAAGGGGCCGAAGATCCTCAAGCTCCAGCTTTGGGACAGCATCCGCGCGGTGGACTATCTGACATCCCGGCCCGAGGTGGACCCCAAACGGATTGCCGTCACCGGCGCCTCGGGCGGCGGGACACAATCGTTCATGCTGGCCGCGGTGGACGATCGCGTTGCGGTCTCGATCCCGGTGGTCATGGTTTCGGCCCATTTCTTCGGCGGCTGCGTCTGCGAGAGCGGCATGCCCGTTCACAAGGCCAGGAACTACGAGACGAGCAATGTCGAGATTGCTGCCGCCGCAGCGCCGCGTCCGCTGCTGCTGGTCGGGGACGGCAAAGACTGGACCAAGAATACGCCGGAGGTGGAGTACCCCTACATCCGCAACGTCTACCAGATGTTCGGGGCCGCGGACAAAGTCGAATACGCCTTTCTGCCGAATGAAGGGCACGATTACGGCCTCTCCAAGCGACTGCCCGTCTACAAGTTCCTGGCGAAGCACCTCGGGATGTCCCTGGCCGAGGTCCAGGACGCCAACGGCAATATCCCCGAAGATTTCGTCGTGATCGAGCCCAAGGACAAGCTCTACGTCTTCAACGCGGAGCACCCGCGCCCCGCCCACGCCGTCGGCCCCAAAGCCGACCTGCCGTGGAACTGGTGAGCCTGATGCTCAAATGGACTAAGGCGGTTTGACCGTTGTTGTGCAAAGGAGTACAATGTGAATTGAAGGACGTATGGGGAGCTTCACGAGATGATCGAACACGTCAGTCAAGTGGCGAGGAAGCTCATTGCGGGACTCAGTCCGGACATTGAGGTCGTTCGAGTGTATGCTTATGGCTCGCGCGTCAGAGGTGATGCAGATCGCGAGTCGGACCTCGATCTGCTCGTCGAGTTGCGGCAAGTGAGCCGTGCGGCCAGACAGCAGATTCTGGATCGGGCCTGGGAATTGAGCTTGGAAGAGGGGTATGTCGTCTCCGTCGTGGTTGTGAGTGAAGAAGCCTTCGAGCGAGGTCCGCTGTCGTTCTCGGGGTTTGTCCAGAACATTCGACGCGAGGGCATCGAGATCGCCGCATGAGGGATCAGGATGTCAAAGCGCTGGTTGCCTATCGCCTGGATGAGGCCAACGAAGCTCTGCGGGATGCGGACCCTGCATCGTGCCTTCAACGAAAGGCAGCAGGACGACTATATGCCCTTCGTTGAAATGGACCCCGACGAATTGAAACAACTCCTTGAGAGCGTACGCAACATGGTCAACGGCATCTCCGCATATATCCGGGAGAACGCCTGACCCGCCGGTCCCGTGAAGTGTGACGATTACGTGCGAGAAACGGGCCACTCAGCTAACGTCACGACCTTATTGGCCCATCGCCATTGGACACTTTCTCTTGGGCCTTGGTGATCCTCATGCCCGGTCGGGGTTTTTGAGTTCTTCAGCTTTGGGGAGGTCTTTCAAGGAGTTCAGGCCGAAGATCTCGAGGAACTTCTTGGTTGTGCCGTAGAGCATGGGATGGCCGAGGATCTCGGCCCGGCCGGTGATCTTGACGAGGCCCTTGTACATGAGGCTGCGGAGAACTTCGCCGACCGCGACGCCGCGGATCGCCTCGATGTCCGCCCGGATGATCGGCTGCTTGTAGGCGATGATCGCCAGCGTCTCCATCGCGGCGGGGCTGAGCTTGTTGTCGCTACGGGCGCGGAGCATCTTCTTGAGCCAGAAGTTGTAGGTGTTCAGCGTCAGCATCTGGTAGCCGCCCGCAATCTGCTCGATGCGGAAGGCATGATTCTCAGCGGCGTACTTGGCATTGAGGGCCTCAATGCTCTCGCGAACCTGCTTGGCCGTGATCTCCACGATGCCGGCCAGCTTGCTGTCCGTCAGAGGCTCGTCCGTGGCGAAGAGAATCGCTTCGAGCACGGACTCGGTGGTTGGAACGAATTCCGGCTGCAGTGTTGCCTCTTGTTCCTGTGCCTGGACTTGTGCCGGAGGCTCCTGGACCTCTGTGGCGGCCTGACCTTCCTCGGCCAGTCCATTTCCTGCCTGCGCCGTTCCCTGGGGCTCGCCCAGCAGGACGCCGATGACTTGATCGATCTGCCGTTCCCCCTGCGTCAAAGGAGCGTCCGCGTCCGGTGAGACTTCGCCCTCCTGCGCTGGTGCGCTCGTCTGGTCCACCGCCGTCTCGCTTTCACGGATGGACTCACTCTGCGCCGGTGCCGTCTCTCCATCGGCGTCGGTTGGTTCGACAACCTCCTGGGCGGTATGGTCTATATCATCAGGCACATCTTGCTCCATCTGTGGTGCAGACGGTTCGGGCGTCACCTGATCTTCCCTACGATCTATCTCATTTTCGCTTGTCATGGCTCAAGTCTGACTTCAAACCTCACACTTTACACTTCAAACTTCAGACATTCTTCCACGTGAATGGGTCGGTGTCTTTCTTGCTGATTCTGATCGTGACCCCGGCGGCCAGCTTCTTGATCTGCCCGGCCAGCTTCTTCAGAATGAACCGTTCGGAGACGGTATGGCTCAGGCAGATACAGGTCAGCCCGGCCTCCTGGGCGGCCAGGGCCTGATGGTGCTTCAACTCGCCCGTCAGGTACAAGTCGGCGCCCGCCGCGATGATGAGATTCAGGATCTCGCCGCAGGTGCCGGCACAGACGGCCGCCTTACGCACGAGCCGCTTCGGATCGCCTACCAGTCCGACCGCCTTGGCCCCGGTCCGGCGTTTCACCGCCTCGATGATGCGCTCCAGCCGCATCGGCTCGGCCAACAGGCCGATTCTACCGAGTCCGAACCGGCTTGCATAATCGAAAAGCTTGTAGATGTCAAAGGCCGGCACCTCGTACGGATGAGCATTCTTCATGGCGTTCACGACCGCCTCGACCTTGTCCGCCGGCACAATGGTCTCGAATCGAGCTTCGTGGACCTGCTCAAATCGGCCCTGTTCGCCGATAGCCGGATGTGCCCCCTCCAGCGGCAGGAAGGTGCCGGTCCCTTCCGTGTGGAAGCCGCAATTGCGATAGTTGCCGATCCAGCCGGCACCGGCCTCAAAGACCGCATTGGCCACCTTGGCCATCGCCTCGACCGGCACGAACACCACGAATTTGTAGTACTCTTGGGGAGAGTACTGGACGTAATCGCCGATGGGCTTGGGGTCCTGAATGCCGAGAATCTCGGCGAGGCCGTCGTTGACGCCGCCACCGACGGCGTCGAGGGCCGTGTGGATGGAGAAAACCGAGATCCCGGCGCGAATGATCTCGTGGACACTCCTCGATGCGGCATCGGTCCGAATCTTCTTGAGTCCATCCCAGATGACGGGGTGATAACTCAGGATCAGGTCCGTCTTCAGCTCCTTCGCCTCGGCGACGACCGCCTGCGTCACATCAATCGTCAGAAGCACGTTTCGGATGTTCTGTTGCGGATCGCCGATGAGCAGGCCGACATTGTCCCACGGCTGAGCCAGGCCGAGCGGCGTGATCTTCTCGACCATCGCCGCGATGTCCTTCACCTTCATTCCTGCCTCCTGCATCGCTGTTCGACCGCCTGAAGGAAACCCTCGCGGAGCCTTCTCGTGATCGGGCCGACTTTGCCGCTGCCGACCGTGTGCTGTTCTATGCCGACAACGGGCAGCACTTCCATAATGACATTAGTCAGGAAGATCTCGTCGGCCTCCAGCACATCGCTGATGAAGAGGTCCTTCTCCGCCACCTCGAGCGACTGCTGCTGCGCCAATTGCCGGACGGTCGTTCTGGCGATGCCCGGCAGCACCGGCGTCTCCAGCGGCGGCGTGTGGAGGATCGAATTCTTTACGAGGAAGATGTTGCTGACGCAGCCTTCCGCGAGGCGGTTATCCGTCGTAAACCACAGGGCTTCGGCAGCGCGCTGGCGGTGGGCCAGGTCGAGCGCCAACAAACGCGGATAATAGCATGTCGTCTTATGTCCGCAGGTGGGATCGGTCGCATTCTGCCGGAATGGGCAAAGGATCACCAGCACCCCTGTCCCATAGTACTCCGCCGGGTAAGGCCGAAACGCCGTGGCGGTGATCAGCAGGGTGGGCTTTCGCTGTTCTTCCGGCTGGGCCAGTGCACCGTTGGTCAGGGTCAGCCGCAGCCGTGCCTCGGCCAGTTCGTTGGCTTGCAGCAGCCGGTCGATGGCCGCACGGAGGTAAGCCTTCTCATAGGGAAGAGAGATCGACAGGGCGCGGGCGCTCGCGGACAGCCGGTCCAGGTGGTCCTCCAGGCGGAAGACCACGCCGTGGCGGCTGCGCATCGTCTCGAAGAGACCGGCCCCATACAGCAAACCGCTATCCGTGACGGAGACCCGGGCTTCGCCCACATCGATCAGGTTGTCGTTCAGAAAGACCTTCTCGGCCATCTTGTAGATCGCCCTGAGGGCTCAAGCTAAGCCTGTACGGCCTGGATGCCGGCCAGCAATGCCCTAGCCTTCGTGATGGTTTCATCCCACTCAGCCTGCGGATCGGAGTCGGCCACGATCCCGCCTCCGGTCTGCACCAACGCACGATCGCCGTTGATGATAATGGTTCGAATGGCGATGTTCAAGCAGACAGTCCCGTCGACTCCAAGGTATCCGATGGCTCCCGTGTAAACGCCCCGGGCGGTCGGCTCCAGCTCATCGATGATCTCCATGGCGCGGATCTTCGGCGCGCCGGTGATCGACCCACCTGGAAACATCGCTTTGAGAACGTCGGGCAGCGTGGTGCCGTCCCGCATCTCTCCGGCAACTGTGGCCACTGCATGAAACACGGTGGGGTACGTCTCGATCGTCCTGGGTTGCACGACGCGGCGGGTCCCCGGCTTGCAGAGGCGTGCCACATCATTGCGTTCCAGGTCGATGATCATGTTCAATTCCGCCTGCTCTTTCTGGTTCGTCAGGAGGTCGTGGAACTGCTGGTCGTTGCGCTGCGCCGAGTGCGGGTCGGAGGCATCGATTCGCGGACGGGTCCCTTTGATCGGCTTGGTCTGGATGATGCCGTCGCGGATCGTGATGAACAACTCCGGCGAGGCACTGACGATCTGGAAGGAGCCCGCGTCAATGAAAGCCGCATAGTCGCTGGGATTGAAGCGGTTCTGCCAGTGAAAAAGGTCCATTGGCCGGCCCGCGAAAGGCTGCTCGAAGCGATGGGAATAGTTCACCTGGTAGACGTCTCCATCCCGGATGTACTTCTTGATCCGCTCGACCGCGCGGAAATAATCCTCCCGCGTCATGTTCCGGCGAATCCCCTCGGCATCAATGGCCTCCAGGCGCACGCGGGAGGGCTCCGCCGGCCGGACTCGCCGCGCTTGATCCAGGAGACGCTCCAAGGCGGCCATTTTCTCGGCCGATTTTTCGGAATCGTCGGGCAGTTCGAGGGCAATCAGCCAGAAGGCGTCCGCGTGATGGTCGTAGGCGATGACCCGGTCGTAGAAGCACAGGCGGATCAGGGGCATACGCAGGTCGTCGACGGCCTTCTCCGGCAGCCGCTCAATGTACCGGCCCAGTTCGTAGCTGAAGTACCCGATCCACCCGCCGCAGAACGCGCCAGCCAAGGGATGGTCTTTCTTCTGCGCCTCGGCCAGATGATACCTGCTCAAGGCGCGTTGAAGTTGCGACCACGGGTCTGTCTGCGCCGACGTGAATTCGAAGACTGCTTTCGGCTCGGCGGCCCAGTAGCTGAATCCATCCGCATGCGCTTTGGCCGGGTTGCCGCCGAGAATCGCCGGCAACGGCCATGCGGCGAACATCTCGCTCAACGCCTCGATGCTTGTGCTGATGGGGATTCTCTTGCAGTGGACTTTGCAGGCACCGTCGGTTGCCCGTGCCATTACTGCCTCATCGCTTTGATCTCATCCATGATGCGCACGCCGGCGGAAGTGCCGATCCGGTCGGCGCCCGCTTCCAGCATCGCGAGTACCTGCTGGGCCGTCTTGATCCCGCCGGCCGCCTTGATCTTGCACTGGGGCGCGCTTTCCCTCATCAGTCTTACATCCTCGACCGTCGCCCCGCCGGCCGGGTGATAGCCCGTGCTCGTCTTGACATAGTCGACGCCCGCCTCCTGGGCGATCTGGCAGGCAAAAACCTTCTGGTCGTGGGTGAGGGCCGCCGACTCGATAATGACCTTCAGCAGCACCGGCGGCCGCATAATCCGGCAGACTCTCAGCACCGCCATCAGTTGGTGCAGCAGGTATTGCGCATCGCCTTCGATGATCGCAGCCAGATCGGCCACCATGTCGATCTCATCGGCGCCGGCGTAGATCGCGTCCTGCGCCTGGGCGACTTTGATCTTGGTGGTATCGGCGCCCAGCGGCAGGCTCACCACGCCGGCCACCTGCACCGGCGCCTCCTGCAAGCGGTCCGCCGCCAGCGACAGCCACCGGTCATTGACGCACACCGCGTGGAAGCCATACGCCACGGCCTCGTCGCACAGCCGCAGGATCTCGGCCTGTGTCGCCTCCGCCCGCAAGAGCGTGTGGTCGATACGCTGCGCCACCTCGCCGGCGGAGATGCTCGGTGCGACCGCCGGTGCCGGTAATTCCGATGCTGTCATGGAGAACTCCAAAATCAGAAGGATTCCGCCTGTACCGCAGTCCCATGGTAACCGAAGCCCGCCGCGGCTGCAATCTCGATCAAACCATAGGACCTAATGGGATCGATCGGCCTGTGGGCTCGGATCGACCGGCGGGTGGATGGCCGCGCTCGCGTACTCCTCACGCAGGAATCGGTCCGCCTCGTCCACGCTGGAAAACACCGCACTGGCAGTCTGTGTGACGAAGACGGAGGGGTTCTGCTTCGCTGTCCAGATCACGTAGACCTCTTTGGCGGCTTCATGGGCGTGCTGGAGCTCGCGCTCTACGCCGCTGGAGATGGCGGCGCGCCCGTCCGGCAGGGTGGGCACGAAGCTGACAATCATGTCCGCCTGGTCAATCAACAGGAAGTCGCGGGCATAGATCTGATTGTTGATGTCCCGCTCGATTTGCAGGACTTCCGCGACACCCAGTCGGACCGGTCCCTCGGCCGCCGTCGCCTCGATGGAATCGACGCCCTGCGTGCGGGCCTGCCGGGCCACGATCGGCAGATGGGCCTCCTCCAGATCGCCCGGATCGAAGCAGAGGAAAAGCTGCTTCATCCGCCGGCGAAATTCCCCGATTTCGCGGGTGACCGCCTCGATCTTCGCCACCACCGTCATGGGAAAGCTCAGGTAGGCCTTCTTGAGTTGCCGCTGAAAGATGAGCCGGTAGAAGGTGTCTTCGGTTCCCTGCCGGCCGCCGCGGGCCAGGCAGAAGAAGGGGACCTTGTCGTTGATGCCCTTGCAGAGCATCTCCGTGCTGATGATCTCCTCCTCGCGCCAGACGATCAGGTCCTTGAGCGTATGCCCGGCGGCGTGGTCCTGCAGGAGCCGCAGGTGCATGGCCGCGACACCGTCGATCAGGCAGATGTACAGGTCGGCGTTGAGCTGCCGCATCTGGTCGAAATCCACCGCCGGGAACAGCCCGTGCCGCCAGCGAAAGGTCGCGTGCGTGTTGACGATCAGATGGGGGGCCCGGCGGGCCTCGATCAGAATATCCTTGAACACGCTCCGGCGGAGCGAGTGCAGCCGCTTCAGGGGGATGTCGAGGATCTTGCCCGGCGGGACATCCGGCGCCTCCGCGTACATCATGTCGCCCACGTTGCACAGGGTGATCGGGTGGCCGTCCTGGCGGGCGAGGCGACAGACCTCCTCAAGATAACTCTTCTTGTTGAGGCCCACCATTCCTGTAACGACGACGATCATGCTTATCCACAGGATGGGAATGATGGAATATTGGAATGATGGGGATCGGGGCCGCTCCCGGCTACCCATTATTCCAGCATCCCACTATTCCGTTGTTCCATTCTTTCCCGCCGCGATGCCTGCTCGCTGCGTGGCTTGCAGGCTCTTGATCCGCTCCTGCCGATCATGCTCGCGCAGAGCGGCGATCACTTCCTCCAGGTCGCCGGCGATGACCTTGTCGAGGTTATACAGCGACAAGCCGATGCGGTGGTCGGTGACGCGGTTCTGGGGGAAGTTGTACGTTCGGATCTTGTCGGACCGGTCGCCCGAGCCGATCATGGTGCGCCGCTGCGACTCCCGTTCCGCGCGGCGCTTGCTCTCATAGAACTCATAGACGCGGCTGCGGAGGATACGCCAGGCCTTGGCACGATTCTTGTGCTGACTGGCCTCCTCCCGCATGCTGACGGTGATCCCCGTGGGAACGTGCTCCAGCCGGATGGCGCTGCTGACCTTGTTGACGTTCTGGCCGCCCGGCCCGCCGGCCCGGCTGACGTGCTCGAGCACATCCGCCGGATTGATCTCGATATCCAGTTCCTGGGGCTCGGGCAGCACGGCAACGGTGGCCGCCGACGTATGAATCCGGCCCTGAGCCTCCGTCTCCGGCACCCGCTGAACGCGGTGGCCGCCGCCTTCATAGCCCAACTCCGCCCACACGCCCTCGCCTTTGACGCTGAAGATCACTTCGCGAAAACCGCCCATATCGGATGGACTGAAGTCCAGTTGCTCCACCTTCCACCGGCGCTTGGCGGCGTAGCGGAGATACATGTCGTGCAGGTCGCGGGCAAACAGGGCCGCTTCCTCGCCGCCGGTCCCCGCGCGGATTTCCAGGATGACCGAATCGACGTGCAGCTCATCCGCCATGACCAGCGTGTTCTGGAGGTCTTCCAGCAGGCTGTCGCGCTTCGCTGTCAACGGCTCGATCTCCTCCTGGGCCATGGTGCGCAGGTCAGGGTCGGCCGCCTTGTCCTCGAGGATCTGCTGCGCCTCGTCGATCCCGGCGACGATCTTCTTGTAGTCGCGGTACTTCGAGACGAGCGTCCGGATCTTGCCCCGCTCTTTGGACAGGGCCACCAGCTTGGCGGTCTCCCGCGCGAGCGCAGGGTCCGAGATCTGGCGCTCGATCTCCTGGTAGCGGGCGTCGAGGTCATCGAGGACAGCGATCAGGCTGTTCGAGTTCTGGTCCATAATCCTAAATCAAAAGCTCCTGCTCTCGCGGGTGCGAAAGCAGGAGCCTGTCGTACGGTCGCGGGCGGCGCTACTTCTTGGGCGGTTCTTCTTTGGGCTGCTTGATGTACGATTTGCCGTACTTCTTCTGGAAGCGCTCGATCCGGCCGGCGGTATCGACGAACTTCTGCTTGCCGGTGTAGAACGGGTGGCACATCGAGCAGATTTCCGCGTGGATCGCGTCGGCGGTGCTCCGCGTCTCGACGACA
>JAMCWO010000054.1 GCA_023481165.1 Planctomycetota bacterium
CTGGAAGTCCACGAGAAAGACCCGCATGATCGCCGGCATGGTGGCCAAGCACGGCGGCTACCAAGTCACGGCTGTTGCCGATTATTTCGAGCGTGTGGCGGACGCCGCCGGCGAGCAACTCGGCGTGCCCAAGGCCAGGCGCTTTTGTGGTCTGGGTGCCTACAAGGGCCTGATCGCCGAGGTGGAGGCTGTCTTCCTGGAGACGCCGCCCTACTGTTTTCCCGAGCACGCCGAGGCCGCGGTCGAGGCGGGCCGGCACGTCTACCTGGCCAAGCCCTTGGGCTGCGATGTCCCCGGCTGCCTGCGCATCCAGGCGGCGGGCAAGAAGGCCACCGCCAACAAGCGGGTCTTTCTCGTGGACTTCCAGACCCGCACGGACCCCTTCTTCATCGAGGGCGTTAGGCGCGTCCGCGAGGGGGCGATCGGTCGAATCGGCCTGTTGTCGTCCGAGTACAACGATGAGAGCTTCCGCGATCCGCCGAAGACCGCTACGGTCGAGAGCCGCCTGCAGGAACTGATCTGGGTCAACGACGACGACTTGGGCGGCAGCTATCTCGTGAACGCGGGCATCCACGCCATCGACGTGGCCCTGTGGATCGCGGGCCAGATGCCGACGAGCGCCATGGGCGCGTCACAGATCGTCCGCGCGGATCCGCACGGCGACTCGCACGATGTCTTCTCGCTCACCTACGAATTCCCGAACGGCATGATCCTGAACCACCGCGGCGAGCACCTGAGGAACCGCTGCGAGTTCCGCAGCGACTGCCTCGCCCAGGGCCAGGACGGCTGGCTCCAGACCGGTTACACCTCGGAGGTCCGCATCCTCGGCAACCGTAGCGGCTGGCGCGGCGGCGCTGTCGTGAACCTCTACCCCTCCGGCGCCGAGCGCAACATCGACGCCTTCCACAAGTGCATCACGCAGGGTATCTATGACAACCCGACCCTGGAGCCGAGCGTCAACGCGACTCTGACGACGATCTTAGGCCGGGAAGCCGCCCGGCGCAGAACCAAACTGACTCTCACCGAGGTCCTCAAAGAAAACCGCCGCCTCGAACCCGACCTGACCGGTCTGAAAGCGTAGCATGGGCGTCCCGCCCGTGGAGGACAACGACCGGCAGGGCCGTCTTGGCCCTGTTGCCACAGACGACACGCCTCCGAAGACAAGCTTTGCGCCCCATGCTCCAAGGTGTTGGAAGTAAGCGGTGGCCGTGGACCCATCGGGCGAAACAAAGCCAATTTCCGCCCGCCGGTCTTGCCGCCTGCCGGCCGTTGCGTATGTTCCTGTCTCCCCACGCGGCTATTGCCTAATGCGATGATCCGCCGGCGGGTCGCATACTGATGCAGATTGAAAGGAGGTGCGGCATGACAATGACAGATCTGGGCCCCGGGCGTGTGCTGATCGACGCAATTGCCAGGAACTGGCCCCTGATTCTCGTGCGCGGGGTGGCCGCGATCGTATTTGGCATCCTATGCTTCGTCTGGCCGGCTATCACCCTGTTGGCCCTGGTGCTGGTCTGGGGCGCTTATGCGATTGTGGATGGCGTCGGCGCTATCGTCTGGGGCACGCGCTCCCGCTGGTGGTCGATGGTGGCGGTCGGCATCGTAAGCGTGCTGGCCGGACTGATCGCCTTCTTCTGGCCCGGCATTACGGCGCTGGCGCTGCTGTACCTGATCGCCGCCTGGGCCATTGTGCGCGGCGGTGTCGAGATCGCAGCGGCCGTTCGCCTGCGCCATTGGATCCGGAACGAATGGCTCCTGGGGCTGGCCGGTATCGCTTCCATTGTGTTTGGCGTGCTGGTCGCGCTGTTCCCGGGAGCCGGAGCGCCCTCAGTGGTTTGGCTGATCGGTGTCTTCGCCGTGGTCTTCGGCGTCCTCGCAGTGGGCGTGGCGCTCCGCTTGCGCTCTCTTCAACACACGGCAAGAGCGCGGCCCGAAGAGGTCTCCGCGGCCGCCGTCGCTCCCAAGTGGGACGAGGACACGCGCTGAACGAAGGGAACGTACCCGCGCGTGAGTCTATCGCGCGCTTGGCCTGAGCCGCCCCGGTCTCCCAGAACCGGCAGAGAGGCAACGACCGTAACACGGTGCCATCCCAATTGGGCGGGCGACTTTCCGCCGGGCCGGGAATAGGTAAGGCATTTCCGCCTTCCCGGAGTTCGCTGATCCGCCTACTTCTCCAGGTAGCTGACGGTCAAGTGTGCCAGGGACCGGATGCCGAGGACCAGCGCGCGCTCATCGGCGAAGAAGCGCGGCGAGTGGGGCATGGGGGCCTTCTTCGGGTCGGTGCCGTGCGGCGTAACACCCAGGAAGAAATACAAGCCCGGGATTTGCTGCTGATAATAGGAGAAGTCCTCCGCGCCGGTCATAGGCGGCATGACCACAGCGTGGCCCTTGCCGACGACCGTTTCGAGCACCGGGACCATGCGCGCCGTGAGGTTGGGATCATTGAAGGTCACCGGATAGCCCGGATCGATGGTCACATCGGCGCCGGCGCCGCCGCTTTGGGCGATCAGGGCTGCCGTCTTGCGAATGCGGTCGAAGATGTCGGCGCGCATCTGGGGCTCGAGGGTGCGAATCGTTCCGATCATCTCCACTTCATCGGGGATGATGTTCGAGCGCACGCCGCCGTGGATGCTGCCGATCGTAATGACGGCCGGAGCCAGAGGGAGATCCACCTGCCGGCTGACGATCGTCTGCAGGCCGAGGACGATCTGCGAGGCGACCACGATAGGATCGGTTCCGCCCCAGGGCAGGGCACCATGAGTCTGTCGCCCACGAACCAGGATGCGCAGATTGTCCTGATTGGCCATCGTCGCTCCGGGGCGGTACGCCATCTCGCCCACGGCGTAGCTCGGATTGACGTGCAGGGCAAAGATGACCCGAGGTTTAGGATTCTCCAGGGTGCCTTCTTGGATCATCAGCTTCGCGCCCCCCTGCTCTCCCTGGGGCGTTCCTTCCTCCGCCGGCTGGAAGAGGAACTTCACGGTGCCGGGCAACTCCTCCCGCACCTGTGCCAGCACCTGGGCCACGGCCATCAAGACCGCCGTATGCACATCGTGCCCGCAGGCGTGCATCACCCCGACTAGCCGGCCGTTGTACTCGGCCTTGACCTTCGAGGCGAACGGCACGTCCAGCGCCTCCGTCACCGGGAGGGCGTCCATATCCGCCCGCAGCGCGACCACGGGACCGGTTTGGCCGCCGCGCAGGACGGCGACCACGCCGGTGTGGGCTACTTGCGTCCGGACCTCCAGGCCGAGTCGGCGCAGGTGGTCCGCCACGATGCCCGCCGTGCGGACTTCGCGATTCGACAGTTCCGGATGCCGGTGAATGTCACGCCGCCAGGCGATGGCCTGCGGTTGGATCTCCGCGGCCAGCTGGTCGATCTTCGCCGCAAGCGAGTTTCCCGGCGCTGTCTGGCTCCCAGCGTTCGACGCCAGCGCCACGACCGGCAGCAGTACCGCCCAGACACAGAAGCCGATCCAACTCATCGTTATTCTCGCCAAAGTACCCATTCTCCGTCCTTTCCCGTGCGAAACCATCGTGACACCATCGTGCGGCGGTGTCACCTGCGGCGCTGCCGGCGCGACGGAATGATTATCTCTCGCAGGAGTGGTTTGGACAAGGGGTGGCTGGGTCTGCGGGTGGAACAGATGCAATCCGTAGGCTGGGCTGTGCCCACCAGTTGGCCGTCCGGTTGGGCCCGGGGGAATTGGTGGGCACAGCCCACCCTACGAGGATTGGCCGGCCTCTGTCATGGACTGGCCTGCGTCTACCGCGGCGTCGGGGACGGCGATGAGGAACGTGCTGCCCTTGCCGGTGGCGCTTTTGATCTTCATGCGTCCACCGAGGAGCTCCGCACGCTCCCGCACGCTCAGCAGGCCGGAGCCTGCCGTGTGGGTCAGCGACCGCAGATCGAAGCCCTGCCCCTGGTCGGAGATGGTCAGCCGCAACTGATTCCGGACGCGTGTGAGCCGCAATTTCGCCTCGGAGACCTCCGCGTGTTTGATGACGTTGAACAGGATCTCCTGGGCCGCCCGGTAGAGAAACATCCGCACCGGTTCCGAAGGCGAGTGAACCGGGCCGCGTGTCTGGACATGGACCACCAGGCCGTGCTTGCTCTGCATCTGGTGCGCCAGCCACGCAAACGTGTCGTCCAGACCGCTCTGGGACAGCACCGCCGGACCGAGCTCATGCGAGAGATTGCGGGACTTCTCGATGGCGTCTTTGAGCATCTGCTCGACCAGCCGGACCGTCTCCGCCAGGTCCGCATCGCTCCGGACCCGGCTGTCCAGCAGACCCAATTGGAACTTGGCCGCCGCCAGGATCTGCTGCAGGTCATCGTGGAGAATCTCGGCCAGGCGCCTCCGCTCCCGATCCTCGGCGTCCAGCATCTCGAGCGTCACCCGCTGAAGCTGATGGGCGCGCTGCTCCAACTGGCAGATCGCGTTCTGGCGCTCGGTGACGTCGTCGAGGCTCAGCACCAGGAACTGCACCTCCCCCGCGTCGTCGCACAGCGGGGTAAGTCGCCAATCCCAATACGTCACTCCTCGTTCGGGTTGATCGGGATAGATCAGCGGTCGCGCATAGGCATAAAAGGCCTGCCGACGACGGAGGGTCTGCCGAAAGATCGCCTCGGTCTCCTCGTGCGGATAGAGCGTGAAGTGGTTCTTGCCGACGAAGTATTCTGGGTTCTTGCCGGCCGCGTGCGCGTAGGCCTCGTTGACCCGCACGAAGTTGAAGTGCCGGTCCAGGAACGCCAACGGCGTGATGGTATCCCGGAAGAAGGCTTCCAGCATCTGGGATCGTTTCCGCAGTTCCGTTTCCACCAGGGCGCGCCGGCCCATCTCCTCCTGCAGCCGGTCCACGGCGTCGCGCAACTCCTCCGTCCGGGTCCGCACCTCCTCCTGGAGCCGATTCTGGCAGCGATCGGCCTGCTCCTGCAGCCGTCTTCGCTCCGTGATGTCGCGAACGACCGTAAGCGTCATCCGCCGCTGGCGAAACTCCAGCGTGTCGACGCTGACCTCGACCGGCACCGGTTGCCCATCCTTGCGGATCAGCGTGGTCTCGAACAACAGTCGGCCGGATTTCCGGAGTCTCCGCAGAGTTTCGGGGATCGCCTCCCGGGCCTCTTCGCCCAAGATCTCGAAGAGAGTCAACTTCAGGACTTCCACGCGGGGGTAGCCCAGCATTTGGCACATGCGGTCGTTCACGTCGATAAAGCGGCCCTGCGGCGGAGAGGGCAGCAACTCGTGCAGCACAATGCCATCGCTAGAAACCTGAAAGAGATGAGCCAAGAGCGCCTCGCGCTCGCCGGGAGCGTCGAATGGAGCGGAGGAATCATGGATTTCGAGGTGGGCTACTCGGACCGGCTCTTGGCGATGCAATGGCTTATACGCTGGGTGGGATTCCTGCCCGCCGTCGATCTTCTCGTGTCCCGATTTTGCGGCCATCGCGTAGCCCTCCATTGGCCCCATCGTGTACACGCTCTCTCGATTCGACGAAAACATCTCAACGGTGCGGTTCTTTGATCCTACGGCGCTACTCCGGCACCTGCAAGTGAATTTCCGAGTTCGCCTAACATTTTTTTGCCGCCGGCCGGGTCGGATATTGCGTGCAGGGCCGGCGTGCCCAACGTATAATCAATGTATGAAACTACCGAAATTGGATAATCCAGAGCGTTACCAGGGATTGTACGTGTTCGACTTCGGCGACCACGCGGGCGTGGGCTTCACGGCGGAAGAGGCGGCCGAGTTGCTGGACAGCAAGCGGTATAAAGAGGGCAAAGTGTACAAGATTCAGCGGGCTTTCCCCGACGGCCGGATGGAGTTGCGCGCGGTGCCGGCGGCCCGTTTCCAGTTGGAGGCCGGGATGATCTTCTACGCACCGGACGAGGCGACGGCCCGGCGGGATTTCAAACGGCTGGTGAATCTGGCCGTCCGGAGCAGCCCGCCCTGCCGTGCCAAAGGCGAACTGGCCCGATACGCACAGGACAAGTTCGCCGTCGTGCTCATCTACCCGGCCGAGCGGGATGAAGAAGTCAGCGCCTGGCTGCTGGATGGCGACTACCGGACAGCCGGTCCGGCGGAGGGTGGAATCGGGGTCGTCGAGCGCTACTACCGAGATCAACCCGAGATCCTGGAAACGCAGCAGTTTTTCGGGGCCAGTGAGACGGTCAGCCGAACCGGCCGGGAGTTGCTTGGATCGGTCGCCTTGGCGGTCCAGAGGTGATGACGGGTATGCAGCAAGCAGCGATGAGAGTCCATACCGATGCGGGGAAAGGTCCGGGCGCCAAAGCCCTGTGGCTAGGCCTCGCGGCAGGCTTGATCGCGCGGCTGTTCCGGACCCGGCTCCCCGAGGTAACCGGGAAAGACCTTCAGAGAAACGACTATTCCATCAGCACGCAACGGATGGGGGTGCGCTTCACCGAACGGATTCGCAACGCGTTCCGGCTCCGCTGGATCCGGGAGATCTTCTGATCACCACCAGAAGCACGGGTTGCCGTTGGCCTGCCAGAACCAGCGGTGCTCCATTTCGTCGAACTTGCGCCATTGAACGTGGCCGTCCACGAAGAGGAGATTGCTGCCGAGGGGGCTTCGTGCCACCCTTGAGATGGCTCGTCCGGTCGTAGATTTGCCAGCGGGACCAGCAGCCGCCGGTCGCCTTCGTGAAGTCGGATTGCAGGGGGTCCGCCCCGGTGCTCGCGGTAACATCCGCAATCAGCTCCACCTGCGCGGGGGCTGCATGGGTCTTGATCACCGACCGGACCCACTCCTTGGGGGCTCCGGTGCTCATGGGCGGGTGCGCCCGGGGAGCGACGACGTCGATGAACCAGAAGTACCCCAGGATGCGATGGTAGTCTTTCCGCGTGGCCACCGCCTGGGGCTCGGGCTGCGCATAGCTCTCCGACGTACCGGCCGGCAGGTTCTCGCCGTACCGCCAGAAGATGATCCGATCCCGCTGCCGCCAGGAGGGACAATACATGATGTGCCGGTCGAAGGCCCCGGTCTTCAGGACGATGTCCGTCGTCCAGTACGAGACGTCGAAGAGCCACCGGTCGACTTCATTGAGCGGGAGCTTGCCGTCGTAGTCGTTGGCGTAGAGGAACAGTCCCAGTCCGGTGTTCTTCTCGTTCTGGGCACAGACAGCGCGCCGGCCCTGCTCCCGGGCGGCATTGAGCGCCGGCATCAGAATCGCCATCAACAAGGCGATTACAGCGATCACGACCAGCAGCTCGATCAGGGTGAATCCACTCCTCTTTCCCAAGGCTGCCTCCCCTGTCCCTGCGCAGGGTGGTGACGCGTCGGGTGCATCCTCCCTGAGCCGGAACGGTTAGAAGACCGGCGCCGGTCGATCGCCGGGCCAGGTGTATTGCCAGCACTCGCTGGCGTCCTGCCCCCAGGGATCGACTTCCTGGACGTGTCCATCCACGAAGGAGGCATTGGTAATGCCGTGGTCGCGATTGCTCATTGCGATCTTGTGGAACGTCCCGAAACTGTCGGTCGAATGGTTCGGCAAAGGACGCAGGTTCGTGTCGTTGATGCCGGCGTTATTGATGCCGGGCGTCCGCCAGGTGTTCTCCTCGCCAAAGTAGAACGTCAACGCCGGACGTTTCACCATGGTTTCCTTGCGCAGACCCTTGCTGGTGTCTGTGTCGCCTATGCCGCTGCGGTACTGGGCCGGCACGGAGCCAAAGGCGTCGCCATTGAGGTAAGAATTCATCGTATAGCTGAAATTCGGCTTGTCGACGGGAATGGTCGCGCCATTGCACATGGCGCAACTCATCGCCTTGAGCACGACCCTGAACGTGGGGCACACGTGGATCTTCGGGAAGTCCTTGAGATAGGGCCAGCACAGGCCGGCATACTCCGGGTGCAGAGTCAGGCTCATGGCCGGATTGTGGTAAGCGCAGCCGGTGCCGCTGCCGCCGCCGGTGCTATTGTAGAGCCAGTTGAACGAGCGCGGGAAATCGCCGTTGTTGTCCTCGGAATACATTCTCTGAATGACCGCGTAATTGCGCAGGTTGGATCGGCACGACATGAACCGCGCCTGCTCCCGAACCTTCGTGAGGCTGGGCATCAGAACCCCCATCAGGATGGCTATGATGGAGATCACCACCAACAGTTCAATCAACGTAAATCCTCTTCGGCCTCTCATAAGATCGCTCCTTATTACCCAAATCCTCACACGCAATCGCACCGCGTCACCCTAGATGTCAGACGAAATGCCTTCCGATAATGTACTACGAATCGGCGGCAAATGCAATAATTCGTCCACTTTTTTGCAGGGTGGCCCCTAGGGCGGCCCGGAGCGGCCGCAGCCCAATTTCCTCCGGCAAGGCTACGAAAAGGGCCTAATACTCCCGATTCTTGAGAATACCTGGCTGTGGAGTAGGATATTTCCCATCCGGTCCGGCCGGGAGCGGCGCCGGCGAGTCCATCGTCAGTTTATCCACATCCGGGGCAAACTCCTGCTCACTGTTGAGCATTTCCTCGTAGGTGACGACCTGCCCCGTATGGACGGCCCGGCGCGCCATCGCGGTCACGAGACTGGCTTCGGCGCCGCGTTTAGCCTCGTTGTAGGGCTTGTCCTTGCGGATCGCGTCGATCAGTTCGTCCCATTCGAGTTGGTACGGATTCGGTTCCGGCTGCGGGAACACCCAAGTCAGGTTCTCTTTGGTAAAATCCTGTCCCTTGTATAGGCGGCACTTGCCCGGCGTGTGCATGAAGGTCGAGATCACGGCCGAGCCTTTGGTGCCGTGGGCGTAACTGGCGAATTCCTCGTGACAGCCGGGCATGTGACGGTTCCGGAGGAAAAGCTTGGCCCCATCGGCGAACGTGTACTCAACATCGTAATGGTCAAAATTCTGGTCCACGGCGTTGCCGCGATAGCACCGCGCACCGGAGCCCTGGGCCCGGACCGGCCAAGCGTCCTTCATCCAGCAGCACTCGTCCACGTTGTGGGCGACCACATCCTGGAACAGTCCGCCGCTGGCCCACAGGAAGCCAAGGTAGTTGCGAACCTGATAGAGCAGTTCGCTGATGTTGCCCTGCCGGGGTCCGGCGAATCCCGCCGGCCCCTGCTGGCGGTAGGTCCGCATCATGAAGATCTCGCCGATCTCGCCCGACTTGATGCGGTCGTAAAGCGCCCAGCGGGCCTTGCAGTGCCGGCACATCAGTCCGACGCCCACCTTGAGGTTCTTTCTTGCGGCTTCCTCGGCCAGTTGGATCATCCGGCGGGTGGTCGGCCCATCCACCGTCACGGGCTTTTCCATGAAGACATTGATCCCCTTCAGGATGGCGTGGCGGAAATGGACCCAGCGAAACGCCACGGGCGTCGTCAGGATGACGACATCGCCTGGCCGCAGACAGTCCATCGCCTTCTGATAGGCGTCAAAGCCAAGGAACCGCCGTTCCGGCGGCACGTCGATCTGGGACGCTTGGTAGCCCATCACCCACGTATCGGCCGAGCCCTTGGTCCGCGGGGCACTGGCCGCCTCAATCAGGCCGTCGTAGCTGCGCTGGAGACGATCTGCAAAGACATCGGCCATCGCCACCAGCTTGATCGGGCCGCCTTTGGCCGCCATGGCATTGGCCGCCGCCCCGGACCCTCGCCCGCCGCAGCCGACGAGGGCAATTCGGATCGTGTTATCCTCCCCCGCATAAAGGCGAGGCGACATAGCCGCCAGTAGCGTGGATGTGGCCGCGACTCGACCGGTGTTTGTCAAGAATTCACGCCGTGATGTGGCTTTTCGCGTGCCGGTGCCCATAGTCAATCGTCCCTTGCCTATGCTACTTGCCGTCGAGTGCGCACAACGTCCCGCGCACCTTCGCTACACCTTCAGATCGCGCAGGAAAGGATAGCTCGCCTTGAGCGCATCCATATTCATCTCGACGAAGTAGTTCTCCACGCCACCGATCTTGGCCGCGGCGAAGAGGCCCTTCCAATCGACCACGCCCGAACCCACCGGTACCGGCCTCTTCTCCGTCGACGACCAGTCCGCCAGATGCAGCGAGCAGAACCGGCCGGGATACTTCCTGAGATAGGTGGCCGCCTGGTAGCCCAAACTGATCACCGCCACCTGGAATTGCATCTTGACCAGCTGGGGATCGAACTCGCTCATCAGCTTGTCATAGATGAGCACGCCGTCGATCTCCTGGAATTCGAAATTGTGATTGTGGAAGCCGAGTTGGATGCCCTGCTTCTTGACCTTTTCGCCGATCTTGTTCAGTTCGCCAGCCGCCTTCAGCCAATCGGCCATCGCCGCGTCCTTCCGCAGACCGAAAGTCGACAAGATCATGTGCTTGAGCCCAAGCTCCTTGGCGTAGGCGATCCGATCGTCGAGCTTGTCCTTGAGCTCCTGGAATTGGTAGTGACAGCTCTCACATCGCAGGCCCGCCGCCGCAAAGGCCTTGCGGACCTCCGCCGCCGTCATCTTGACGAGCGGGGCAAAGCCCGATTTCTCGTAGCTGGGCGGCGAACACAACTCAATCGTCCGGTACCCGATGGCCGCCAGTTGCCGCAGCGTCCCCTCGAAGTCCTGCGCGATCTGCTTGCCAACCGGATAAAGCTGACACCCGATGGGCAGCCCGAGCGGCTCAGCATGCAGTGCTCTGACCGCCGGCCCCAAACACGTGCCCGCCGCGAGAGCCAGGGCACCCTGACCGAGGAATTGCCGTCTGGAGATCGTGCTCATGGAATCCGTCCTCCCAATTCGTTCGGTGTCTTGGAGATAGATGGTTGCACATTGCGCCTGGACGGGCTCGAACCGCCAACCTTTGGTTCCGTAGACCAAAGCTCTATCCAATTGAGCTACAGGCGCTGGATTTTCCGAGTGTAATCGCCGCCGCCCCGCGCTGTCAACTCCCTATCCATCCGCCACCCGCAGGCTTTCCCGGGATCTTGTGCTTCGCGCGGAGTTTTCCACGGCAAAACAACCGTGCCCGGACAACAACCAAGAAGATCACCTCTCGTAAGTGCTGCTACGACAAAGGTTTCGGATGGGTCCGAAAAAAACTTACACCTTTTTGAAAAATCGTGTTACGTTCGGAGGCCATTACGGCACTACTGGTTGAAAACAACGATAAACCGAATTTTCGAAAAGGTAAGGTGGTGATCAATGGTCCTTGGCAATACGAATATGACATGCTCGCCGGCAGAAAGAATGAGGAAGACTGCCGTCCCCGCTTCCGAGAGAAGCTGCAGCCTTCGGGGCCGAGCCGGGCAGGGCGTGTCGCAGACCATCAGGATGGATCCGGCTTCACCCAGACAGAATAGACCTTTCTACTTAACCCGAACTACACCCAGGTCAAACTCTAAGCCGCAGATGACACCAACACCGCTATCGCCTCTCTGACGATAGCAGCTCTCTATCACCTGCCTCCACCAAGTACTGAGCCCCGCTCGCCCGAGTGGGGCTTGGTATTTATAGACCGAGGAGGAGTTTCACCGGCAGCCCTTTTTCCGGCGCAATCAGAAAGTTCGTCGCCGTGTAGGACAGTTCGATCGGCTTCTCCGTGTCATCCACGCTGATCTTCATTCTCGCCGAAGTGTTCCCGGGCAGGTTCTGTTCCTTAGGACCCAGCTTGCCCGTCCGCTGCAATTCCACCGGCAGGTCCGAGTCGTTCCGGACCGTGAACAGCACGACCTTCTTGCCTCCCCGTTCCACGTCTGTGACTCGGACGGCGGCCTGGAACAAGGCTTCCGCATATTCCCGGCGTGCGATGATCTTGTTCTCGAACCAGACAGCGGTCCGGCCTGCGCTCAGCGCCTCCTTGAGCGCCGGGATGCTCTTGTCCTTGACGAACACGAACGTCATGGGCCGATGGCCGCCGGCGGGCATATCCTCCCGGCCGGTCGGCTCGTGGATGTCCGAGTTCCCGAGAATCGTCAGGTTCTTGTCCAAGGCCCATTGAAAAACTGTCGGGTAGTACGACCGTCCGTTGACCACTTCGATCCCGCGCAGGTACTTTTTCTCGTAGAGCGTCGTATGGATGTCGAACCAGCCCTTGCGGTCGGGAATCCAATCGGGATGGTTCCACCAGATGAAGGCCCCCTGCTTGTCGGCGGCGGCCATGGCGTCCAGGAGATCTTTGGTGTCGAGTGGCGTGGCATCCTCCAGAAACAGCGCGTTGAAGTGTCCCGGCGGAGTCTCCCGCGTGATCTCGGCCGCGTGGACCAGCAGAATCCCCTTCTCTTTCGCGCGCGGCAGCGCGATCTCATAGGACCGATTCAGATCGGCCGCGATATCCTGCTTATGGGGCCGGTACTCGATGTGGTCCGTAATGGCGATCGCATCGAGCCCCTCCTGCCACGCCTCATCCACCCGCACCGTGGGCCAGACCAGGCCATCCGAGAAGACCGTGTGCATGTGGAAATCACATTTCAGTGTCTTGTACCCCATAACATCGGGAATACGAATTTCCCGCCGAACTTGGCCGACGACAGCGGACGCCGACAGCAGGAGGACGAGGAGACTCAGCACGGCCGGCCGGGAGCGTAACGCGGTGTTCATGGTCAGACCCTTTCTTCAGACCAACATCGAACCACAGTTCCACCAAGGCACAAAGCGATGGCGGCTACCATATCATACTCGGCCCGTACCGGCAACTCGGTCGTTCCGCCGAATGCGCCTGGCCCGGGGCAAGGACGTTGGAGACGGGATGCAGGGACCTCCTCCGGCGGGGACCGTCGTCACCGGCCGCCATCGTGAAAATGGAACCAGCGGCGGAAGAATTCGATCGTGTTGGGGTCTTGCGCATTGCCGCCCAGGGCGTGCGCTCCGAGGGTCCAACCTCCGAGAGCATAGTACCCGATGGCACCGCCACCGAGGGCCACCAGGCCGATCGCCATCCCGCCCAGCGCCAACAGTGCCCCGATGGCCACGCCACCGATTGCGATCAGCCCCAGGGCAGCGCCGCCAAAGCTGACCACGCCGAATGCCGATCCGCCGAGGGCCAGGCCGCCGACCGCGATGGGGCCAATGGCGATGATCCCTTTGGCCACCCGCGGCCTGCCTGTGGCAGGATCCATCCGGTTGCCCGAGACGATGTGCACCAGGGGCAGACCGAAGATCTGTCGCTCGGAACGATACTCATAGCCACCCCCGCCCCCGATCGGGTACCCGCAGTGCGGACAGGCCAGCGCCTGATCGGAGACTTCCCGCCCGCATTCCGGACAAGGCACCAGCGCCATCGAACACCTCCCTTCGCTCGCTATTTTAGAAAGTCCGGCAGATATTCGCTTCCAGCATTATTCCGGGTCGAACGCATCTTTTCCTCATCTTGTTTCCGCCGGGCACGTTCCTTCCGGAGAGCGAGGTACGATCCGCGTAGCATGCGATCCTCTCTATCCCCTCCGGCCGCCACCCGTATGGCACTGCTCTGCAACAGCTTCTGGGTCTTCACATTGATGGCGTGGCAGCGCATCTGGCACAGACCGCATCCGACACACCGGTCCTCCCGCACCGCCGGAGCCAGCCGTCCGCTATCTTCGACCGGCTCACCTTTCTCGTTCGCCGCGCCGCCGACGCGAAGGAACTCGATGGCATTGTAGCCGGCCATCCGGCACTCATCAACACACAATTGACACGCGCCGCGCCCCGCGTACGGCAGACACGTCCTCTGGTCCACCTGCGCCAGGCCGATGCGTGCGGCCTGTTTCTCCTCCAAGGTCAAAGCCCGGATTGCTCCCGTCGGGCAGACCTGTCCACAGTTGCTGCAACTCGGCTCGCACCCCGACCAGTCCGCCACGACATGCGGCGTCCACAGATCGTTGAGACCATATTCAAATCCAGCCGGCTGCAGGACATTGTTGGGGCAGACCTTGATGCACTGGCCACACCGGATGCACAACTGCAAGAACTTGTCCTCTGGGACGCTGCCCGGCGGCCGGATCGGCGGTTCACCGCGTTGACTGCCCACCCCCAATGAGGCGCTGGCTCCAACCACCGAGGCGGCACCAAGCCCGGCCAGAATGCCGCGACGTGAAATATCGCTCTTGGAGGGTGCGTGAAAACGCGCGGCAGCCTCAAGACCGAAGGTCTTGGGGATGGTTGGACTCCGGTCGTCGGCAGATCCCCGTTTACGGGGCAAGCCCTCCCCAAGCGGCGCTTCAGGCTGCCACCCGGAGAGCAACGACTGCGCACATGCCTGCGGCGCAGGGCGCACGTCTTTGTTGCGATTCCAGCGCGAGGTGAACTCGATGGCCCCCGCCGGACAGACCCCGGCGCAGCTTTGGCAGAACGTGCAGTTGCGAAATCGGGTCGAGAAATCCTCGTTGATCGCCGCGAACGAACAGATCTTCCGGCACTGCCCGCACTTCACGCAGGCCGCAGTCACTCTCCGCTCGCTCAGCCGCAACCCATTGCAGACGGAGAACAGCGCCCCCGTAGGACACACATAGCGGCACCAGAACCGGCGTCCCCCAAAGCCCAGGCCGAAGATCAGCACCACCAGCAGGATCGAGAGCCAATGACCGAAGTTCATCGGGGGGACCAGATACCAGCCTTTCAAAAGCCCCGTTTGCGCCGGGGCCAGTATGAGAAGCATTGCCCGGGTCAGCACCGGGATCGCGGCGCAGAATCCCGACAATAGAACACCGAAGACCGCGGCAACCAGTACCGCGGTCAGCAGGAAGTACCTGAGGTTGGCCCACCAGCCTTCCCGCTCCAGTTGCCAGCGAGTGACGCGGCGGCCGATCAGCCAGTCGAACCCGTCCAACAGCGTCCCCAAAGGACATACGTATCCACAGAACGCCCGGGGAAACAGGACGCATACGAGAATGGCGGCCGCTGCCGCCATCAGAGCCCCCAGGAGCATCTTGCCGGCCAGCGCGGCGGAAATGCTCACCAGCGGATCGAGCAGAAGAAACAGCTCCGCAGTGACGATCTCCTTCGCGTGAAAAGCCTCTGCGTATTGCCGCGCGCCGTAGGGCCAGCACACGTAGAAGAACAGAACCAGGAAGCTTAGTAGGCAAAACACCTGCGCAAGACGTCGGATAGGTGAGCCCACCCAGGTCGGGCCGAGGACCTTGAGAATCCGCCCGAGCCGTCCCGATGCACCGTTGTGCCTGCGAAACAGATTCGGACGCATAGTTGGTCCCCGCACGGCGCTGCCGCTACTTCGCCTTCTTCCGCATGCCGCCGGCGAGGGCCTTAGCGGTGGCGTTGATGATGGCCTCCGCGGTCATCGTTGCCCCGGTGACCGCGTCCACGCCTTTGACGCTTTGCTTTCTCACAATCTGGTTCGGAGTATCCGTGAGGGCGGAGTAGAACTGCTTCTCCTCATGTTTGGTGACACGAACCGCTTCGATCCGACCGCCCTGGACGGCGACCTCGACATACAGTGGTCCGGCGTAAGCGAGGCTGTTGGCCGCGTAGACGCCGTCGGCGACCTCGGCCACCTCCAACACATCGAAGAGCTTGATCGCCTGAATGCTGGCCTGCGCCCGTTCTTTGTCTTTCTTGACATCCGCCTCCCGGCCGAGGTCCTCCTTTACCGTCAGCGCTTTCTGATACCAAGCCAGCGCCTCATTGTATCGGCCGGCCAGGCGGCAGGTGTCTCCCGCCGTCAGGTACGCGCTCGTGGGCATACCGTCGGCCGCCCTCTGCGTGACGAGCGCCAGGGCCTTGTCGAATTCCCCCATGTCTGCCCACAATTTGATTACCGCCCCATGACGCGTATCGTCGGGCCCGATCTTTGCGAGCACCTCCGCGGCCATTTCCTTGCTGCCCAGCTTCCAATAGCAGTGCGCCAGGCCGACCGGGTCCACGTTGCCGCCGTGCCGTTCGCACAGGCGCCACCAGAAGACCGCGCGGGCCCAGTCCTCCATCAGATCGTGGTACATCCGGCCCAGCGTCTCCATCGCGCGGACCAGCTTTTGGGGATCATCCCTATGCCGGATCATCAGGTGATTCACCAGCTTGATGCCCTCTTTCCACCGGCCGGGGTTGGGGTTGATGACGTCCCAGAGGTACTGACCAACATTCTTGCGCGCATCCCACGGCCCCTCCGCGCGCATGGGCCAGTTCAGATCCAGGGTCGGCGGGTAAGTCAACGGTGTCGAGTCCCACCAGTCGGGTGGCGTCTTGCCCACCTTCTCGATCAAGCTTTCGATCTCGGCGCGGCTCCGCGTCACGGGTCCACTGTTCGAGAGACTCTGCGCCTCGCAGATGCGGGGTCCCAACTCTACCGCCAGTACTGCCAGGAAGAGTGCCGTGTGCCTTGCCACGGGATGTTTCACTCCTTCGCCCCACCGACACAGATCAGGTGAGAGAAGGTTCGCAGGAACATGCGCCCGTTGGCGACCGCCGGCGTCGCGTGGCTCTTTTCGCCGAGGGGATTCACCGCCAGTAGCTCGTACTGGGGCCCCGCCCGGAGCACGACGACATCGCCGTCTACAGTGATGCAATAAAGCTTGCCGTCGACACAAACCGGCGAGCCAAAGAATCGGCCGGCGGGCTTTTGACTCCAAAGCACTTCCCCCGTGGCGAGGCGGAAACACGACACCACGCCACCGTCATGGAAGCCGAAGAAGTACTCATCGCGCATGACCGAGGTCGGCACGTAAGGTACCTCCTTGCTCTTCAGGGCATAGAGCTCTTTTGCCTCCGACGAGGCCGCCTCGGGCGGTTTGATCGCCGCCAGCCGGAGGCCTCGCCCCCCCTCCCCGCAGGTGCCGATCACCATGTCTCCGGCCAGGACCGGTGAGCTGACCACGCGGGCCGGCAATGCCGTCGGTGTCTTCCACAAGAGCTTGCCTGTACTCGGATCGAGAGCGGCCAGGCCGTGCGAGTTGCTCGTGAAGACTACCTCCTCGCGGCCCTGCTGGTCCCGATAGATGCACGGCGTGGAGTACGAAGCATTCGCGTTCTGCGGATGCTCATAGCGCCATTGGATCCGTCCGGTTT
Organism: Planctomycetota bacterium; assembly: GCA_023481165.1. Taxonomy (GTDB): domain Bacteria; phylum Planctomycetota; class Phycisphaerae; order Sedimentisphaerales; family Anaerobacaceae; genus PLanc-01. The sequence continues at coordinate 16,904 of JAMCWO010000054.1, forward strand.
TGCGATCCAAGCCGAACCAGGCGCTCGCGATATTGCCGCCGCTCTTTTGATCCTGCTCGCGCGTGATAATCACGTAGTCCCCGACGACAATCGGCGAGCTGCCCATGCCGTGCTGTGTCCGGTTGCCGGGCAACTTTCGGGTCCAGACCTCGCGGCCATCATGCGTCAGCGCCGCCAGGGTGGTCTCATCCACCCCTGGCCAGAACAAGTAGACGTGCTCGATGTCGAGGGCCGGCGTGGCCGCCGCGTAGTTGTTCAGGGTGTTCATGCGAACTTTGTCCAGGCCGTACTCCTTGCGCCACACCTCGCGCCCATCCGCGGCACGCAAGCACAGGAGGATGCCTTTCTGGGCCTTCTCATCGGCACAAGTGACAAAGACATTATCGTCCCACACGGCCGGAGATGAATGTCCCCCGCCCGGCAGCTCGATCTTCCAGTTGTACTCCGAGGGTGACCACTGGGCCGGAATTGTCTTGGCATCGCTGATCCCCTGCCCGTTCGGCCCGCGAAACCGCGGCCAGTTGTCTGCCCGTACCGCGCCCACGATCGTCAATGACAATGCCAATACTACGCCCCTCCGTATCGCGCGACACTCTCTCACCGAAGCTTCTCGTCTGTGCATGACTCACCCCTGTTCCGGACTGTCCTTGCGTTTTTCACTACGGGTGGCATTCCCTCTTCCGAAGGTGGGCGGATCAAGGACTGCAACGACCCAACGCCTCTATTGTCGCGCCGCGAGCGCATTTTGCAAGCGCAATGTCAGCGTCAAAGCTTCCGCAGGAGGCCGACGACCACCGCGTTGATCCGACAGTCGTCCGAGTAGATGGGCGTATAGCTCGAATTGGCGGGCTGAAGGCGGGCTCGGTCCTGTTCCCGGTAGAATCGTTTCAGTGTAGCCTGACCTTCATTGACGAGAGCGACAACAAGCTGGCCGTTCTGCGCGGTCTCAGCGCGCCGACAGATGACATAGTCGCCGGGCCGAATGTTCTCTTCGATCATGCTGTCGCCGCGGACCTGCAGGGCGAAGAGACCGTCGCCCATCCCAAAACACGACGCCAGCGACAGAGTGTCTCGATTCTCCACCGCCTCGACCGGCAAGCCCGCCGCCACCTGTCCCAGTAGTGGTAGGCCTGTCCGCGGGGTCTCTTCGTCGTCGCTGGCCTGGGCTTGGGTGTTTCTAAGCAGTCTTCGCCCTTGGGGCGTCAACCTCAAAGAGCGAGCCCTGCCCGGGCAGGTCGAGAGCAACGATTTTCTTTGCAGTTCGGCGAGATGCTCGAACACGGTGCTGCGGCTGAGACTCAACTGGCTCGCCAGTTCGGCTATCGTCGGCGAATAACATTGGCTGCCGTGGAAAGCGGCGATGTGCCGGAGCACTTGCAGTTGTTTCGGGGTCAAACCGTCGATGAGATCTGCGTCGCGCGGCCGCATCCGGAGTGTTCTCCTTAGGAGTGACAGCGGGCTTGTTATGAGACATTGTCGGCGCGGACGCCCGGACGCATCGGGTCCCGGAGAGCACTCCGACGATCTCGGCGAGGGACGCCAGCAGGCGGGTCAGATGTCCTGTCGACAGGTCATCTTCCTCCACCTGTCCCGGCGGCCACACGGAAAGGTACTCGCCCCCCGGCCCGAACTTGCACAGCGGCTCGATCCTTCTGATTCGGTACATATCCATCCTTGGCACCCTGAACTCGATTTCGTTTTTCCCACGCTTGTCCGATCGACGCTCACCCTATCGGCCGCCCCCTTGAAAAAACCCAAACAAAAACCGAACAAATTCCGCCTCGCGCGCGACCTTTTTGCGCAGGCCGACACACCCGGACTACCGCATGTCGTTATATGGGACTGATGACACAAAAAATGTGTGTTCGCCCTAACCGGGCCGTGCTCCACCGTGAGCGGAGATGAACCAGCCCCAATCCTCCTGCTCGGCCTGGACCGCCTCATACTGTTCGCGAACCAAGGGCAACAAGCGTGCAGAAACCACGTCTCCCCCGATACAGCAGTCGTTGATGTAGGGATCGGGGTCTGTCGGTTCGACCTTCTTCAGGAATGAGATTTCGTACGGCATGGCCGTTTCGCTATAGTCTACGCCATCTCCGTATCATCCGCGGGAGGAGGAAGCTCCCGGTTCGCACCGGTGGTAGGGGTCCGAGTTGTGCGGTTCCCTCAGTCGTCTGCTTCCAGACAGTCCCGGAACAGGATATTCGTCGTGCTCGCGGGGATCTTCTGGGCCGGAGTCAGCAGAATCACTTCGTCCACGCGCCCCTGCCCGTACACGTCGATCCCGGCTTCCTGCGCCTCATCGAACGACACCGTACCGGCCTCCTCCATCCGGTCCCAGTCTTTGCGGTACAGGATCACGCGATAGGTGCCGGGGGGCACTTGCACGATCGCGCCTTCATCCGGCGGGTCATCATCGTTGTCGCCCATGGGCAGCGTGTTGTACGAATGGACGCAGAGCCGGCCGGAGGGCAAAGACAAGTATCCGGTCTCGGGCGGATACCATTTGCCCCAGGAGAGTTCTTTTTCCAGCAAGGGTGCTCCGACAACAACCTCCACGTCGACACCGCCGTCCCCATGGAGGCCATAGATCAGCAGCTCGCCGGAGGCCAGCAGTTCCTGTGTGGCCCGGTCCTCGAAGGCTTCCGGACTTGCCCCCCAGATGATCTCCGGGTCGGCATCCCTGATCCGCTCTTCACTTGCTTCGTCATAAAGGAACACGACGAGGCCTTCATTGTAGATGTGAACGGGGATGGCTCCCTGGCGAATCGGGCCGGTAACGATACGAAAATCCTGCTGGATCATATCTCACTCCTACGTACCTCGACAACGAGAGACACACGTCGGCCCCGCTGGCGTCTATCGTCCGTTCCGGCGTGGCACTTTAGGTCTGTCAGAAGGGACGCTACGCCTCCGGCGAAGGTGGGAGCAAGTTGTGGTCCGCACCGCCGATCAGGTGTGGGAGGCCCTCTTCGAGCTCCATCGGCTCGGTGAGGTCTCTGGCCAGTTCGGTCAGGAAGCGGCTGGGCTTCATCATGATAAGATTGCCGCCGCGGTTGCGGTAGACTTGCGGCAGAACCAGGTACAGCTCATCCCGGGCCCGAGTGACCGCGACGTGAAAGACCCGGCGTTCCTCTTCGAGGTCTTCGTCTTTGTTCATCGCCATATCCGTCGGGAAGCGGCCGTCCGCCAACCAGGGAATGAAGACAACCGGCCACTCCAAGCCCTTCGCCTGGTGCACCGTGCTGAGGATGACGAACTCCTGCTCGACGGGTCCCTCGACGCAGGTCTCGCCGGAGAATTCGCCTGCCAGCGAGACATCGGCGAGAAACGCTTCCACGTTCTTGTACTGGCCCGCGAAGTTCGCCAGGGCGCGGATGTCTTCCCGCCGCATTGCCGCATTATCGTAGTGCGAAACGAGGTAATCGTCATAGAAGCGTTTGTTGGCCAAGTCGATGACCTCCGCCGGCGAGTCCATTTCGCGCGATTCCTTGAGCAGCCCGACAAACTCCTGGAAGAACGGCCGGGCGCTGGTGGGCAGGAGGCTGGCCGTCTCGATGCCCAGGACCTCGTTGAAGGGGTCCGCGGCGCTGCTGATATGCTGCCAGACCCGCCGGGAGATCGCGCTGCCGACGCGAGGCAGCATCTGGAGCAGCCGCAGCCAAGCCAACTCATCGTTGGGGTTCTGCTGGACACGGAGGTAACAGAGGATGTCCTTCAGGTGGGCCTGCTCGAAGAAGCGCAGGCCGCCACGTATGCTATAGGGAATATTGCGACGCTTGAACTCTAATTCAATCTCCAGCGAATGCCAATGACTGCGATAGAGCACGGCGATGTCGTTCAACGTGCGGCCCTGGTCGAGCAGGTGCAGCACGTACTCCGCGATGAACCGCGACTGGGTGAAGTGGTCCTGACAGGCCACGATCGCAGGTTTGAGGCCCGAGGTGCGGATCGCTTTGAGGTTCTTCGGCAACCGGCGGCTGTTCTGGGCGATGCTCGCGTTGGCCAAGGTCAGAATCTCCGGCACGGAGCGGTAGTTGGTTTCGAGCTTGTACTCCTTGGCATCCGGGTAGCGCTGCTTGAAAGTAATGATGTTCTCGAAGTTTGCCCCGCGGAAGCTGTAGATCGACTGCGAGTCGTCGCCGACTACCGTCAGGTTGCGGTGCTTCGAGGCGAGCAGATCGACGATCGCGCCCTGGATGGCGTTCGTGTCCTGGTACTCATCGACGAGGATATGCTGGAACTGGCCGGCGAGCATCTCGCGGACCTCCTGGTGATCCATCATCAGCCGCAGCCAGGCGCTGAGCAGATCGTCGAAGTCCAGAAGCTGCCGCAGACGCTTTTTCTCCGTGTAGAGCACGAGCACCCGCTCGATGCCGTCGATTTCCTGAAGAAACATGGGAAAGCGTTTGCTGATGACCTCCGGCAGCGGCTCCAGTGTGTTCTGGATGAAGCTGGAGATCGCCGCCAGGACGTTCTTCTGGGGAAAGCGCCGCTCGCGGATATCGACGCCGGCCTCCTGGATGCACGAGGCCAAAAGGTCCTTCGCATCCTCGCGGTCGAGGATCGTGAAGTCCGGCGAGATGCCCAGCCGCTTGCCGTGCGTCCGCAGGATGCGGTTGGCAATGTGGTGGAAGGTACCGCCCCAGATATCACGGGTCTTCTGCTTGACAAGCAGTTCGACCCGATTGAGCATCTCGCGGGCCGCCCGGTTCGTGAACGTAACCAGCATGATCCGCCCCGGATCGACGCCGTGATGCACCAGCCAGGCCAAGCGGTACGTCAGCGCCCGCGTTTTGCCGCTGCCGGCGCCCGCCACTACGAGCATCGGCCCGCCGGGCGCCGTCGCCACCGCCAATTGCTCCGGGTTCAGGTCCGCCCCAAAATCGATATCCCCCGCCGCCGTCCGCGACTGGAGTGTGAATTTCCGTGCCATATTCCGCCAATTGAGCGGTGCGTGATACGCACCCTACCACTTCGGTTCGTTCAGGATTGCCCCCGGGCCATCCCACCAAGGCGCACAGCCTACGATACCACAATACGAGCAAAATGCCAGCCTGGGGAACAACACCAGACAATCGCAAGAATGAAAACGTCGGTGATAGCGTCAGGGAGTAAGCAGGTGCTGGACAACCCGCTCCAGCGAAGCAAGATGGTTCTGCACAACGTCCCAGACAATCGCATGGTTGACGATATCGTAGCCGTGGCTGATGATCTTCCGGAAAGTTATGATCCGATCGTGATCAGGGATCGTCGTTACAAGCAGCTTATCCAGGCGTTTGATCCGATTCAGGGCCTCACCGATGATCTCGAACTTCCGCTCCACGGCCGCTTGTGTTTTTGCGTCGGCCAAGTAGTCTGTTACGTCAGGCCGGAGGTGAATTCTCGAATATCCTTTGCCGCCTGCAGGACGTCAAACAGGTGTTTGCGGGTTTCATCCTGCATAGACAGTCCTTCTACTGCGTTCGACGCTGGCCCTGAAGTAAGGATTCCGTAGCGAATCTTCGACGACCACGTCTACGGGCCGTCCGAAGATCTCCTCTAATCCCTCTTTTAGATCGAAGTAGCGGTTGAAAAGCCCGCCACCATCCTGTTCGAATTGGACGAGAACGTCGACATCGCTTTCCGCTCGAAACTCCTCGGAGGTCGCGGAGCCGAAGATGCCCAGCCTGCTGACCCTGACGCGCCGGCACAACTCAGCGATCGCGGGTTCGAATTTTTCGATGTCAAACATGAACTCACCGTGCACCGACCGAATCACTACTGCTTCAAGACACGTGTTCAACCTACGTGGGCGCCGGTGCCCTGAATCCGATGGTCATTATCGGATTCCACGCGTGAGAAGTCAACAATAGGTTCATCGCATGATGAAGCTCGAAACGTGAGAAACGAAGAGCCCGGTCCAGTCGGTGGCCGGGCTCTTCGTCGGCATGCCAGAGTAATCTATACGCTGTTGCGGATGGCGAACGGTTCGCGATAGGAGCACTTGAGGTACTGGTTCGCCTGTTCGGCGTTGTCGCCGACAAAACGCTCCGTCTTGCGATCATAGGCTAGTGCCGGGCCGAGAACGAACGGCTGCTTGGCCCGATCGACCTCGTTGCCTTCAAGCTGTTCGAGCATATCCTTGAGCGTGTTCAGGGCGTCCTCGCACGATTTCATACTCCCCCGCACCTGGTCCGGCGTGGCTTTGGCGCCGGCACGCCAGGCCATGTTGGCTTGGTGGCAAATGGCCGTGCCGAAGTGGCCCACTTCGATCTCGGCCGCCAAATCCTCACGCCGCCCGCTCCGGAGAGCGTCGATGAAGTTCTGGGCATGGCCCGCCCCGCCATTGCCTTTATACTGGTAGACGCGCTTGCCGTCGTTGTCGTAGAACCACCCGCCGCCGCGCGAGATGCGGACGGAGCCCTGCTCGCATTGGATGTAATTGCCGCCGCGGGAGGTCAGATAGACGGCCCCATCCTTGCCCCCCTTGCGTTTCGGGTCGGGCAAGTTGCGGATGTCGACGACCAGGGGCAGACCATCGTAGTCCATCAGGGCGAAGTGCATATTGGGTGTCTCGCCGTTATCGTCCCAGGCAAAACGATTGCCCGCCGCGACGACTTTCGTGGGCACATCTTTCCAACCCAACATGTGCCGGACATCGTCCAGGTAGTGAATGCCCCAGTTCGCCATTTCACCATCGCCCCAGTTCCACTGCCAGTGCCAGTCGTAGTGGAACTGCTTGCGCATCACTGGCGTCATGGGGGCTGGGCCGGCCCAGAGATTGTAGTCGATGGACTCGGGCACAGGCTGCGGCTCGGTCACTTTGCCGATGCTGGCCCGGGAATGGAGCACACAGCAATGAACCCACAATACCTTGCCGTACTTGCCCGCTTGGAGGTCGCGGGCGGCCTCCTTCACCGCCGGGCAGGACCGGTGCTGCGTGCCCGCCTGCACGATCCGGTTGTACTTGCGGGCCGCCTCGACCATCTTGCGGCCCTCCCAGATCGCATGGCTGACGGGCTTCTCCACGTAGACATGCTTGCCCGCCTGGCAGGCCCAGACGGTCATCAGCGCGTGCCAGTGGTTCGGGGCCGCCACGACGAGGGCATCGATGTCCTTGCGCTCCAGGAGCTTGCGCACATCGGCGTATCCCGTGATGGCAGAGTCGCCCACATTGTACTTCTTCTTGAACTGCGCGACTCCCTGCTCCAGGATCTGCTTATCCGGGTCGCACAAGGCCACAACCTTCACACCCGGGAGTCCCATGAACTGGCCGACGTGGTCGCCGCCCCGGCCCCGGATTCCCGCCACGGCCAGGCGAATCTGCTCGTTGGCTCCCCGCACAGTCGGCATGGGGCCGGCCGACGAAGACAGAGCCACGTACGCTCCCATGGTCGCGGCTACACCACGTTTCAAAAAGCCCCGGCGATTCATCCGACTCCTCAATAGCTCCTTTCGCGGAAAATCCGATGGCATCGTCATCTGCTATGATACAGGCAAGACAAAACTGGTACGTAATGCGTTGCGTTCACAGAGATTTCCTATCTTACCAGATGCATCGGCGTCCCAGAAGCATTTTCCACCTGGAGCAATTTCGGCAATGGTCGCACGCAAAGAAGTCTGGTTGCTGCCCCGCACTCGGAACTATCTGCCTTTGAATACGCCTGTTTTTCCCGTTGACAGCCGGAGTTCCTGGTCATAGAATGGCAGGCAAATAGAACTGAATGCGGCCGTAGCTCAACGGTAGAGTGCTACCTTCCCAAGGTAGATGTTGTGGGTCCGAATCCCATCGGCCGCTGTTCTCCCGCTTTCGGGGCAAAGCCACCGAGTGTTCCAGCACCATGATGGTGATGATGGCAATCACGCCATCGCTGAACGCTTCCATGCGGTTTTTGCTCATCGGCGCACACCCTCTGCGGCGGCAGTACTCTTACGGACGGCATCGCGTCGAGGTCTTTGTGCTCGATTCAACCGTTATCAGGGCGACGCGCGAGACGTAGAAGTAAGAGCAGGAGCAGAACCCCCTGAGCCAAGCCCTCTGCAAAGTCGCCGAAGACTACCCAAAAGAAACCGGTTCGCTGGTCCGGCAATACGCCCGCGAATAGGGCGATCAACCCGACCATGGAACCAACAACGCTGCCGGTGCTCAGGACCCAGATCAGGGGAAGGTACCGACGGATGTCGGTCGACATGATGAAACACAGCAGCCCTACAAACGCGTACATGGCCATCAGCATTCGGGCCAGATACGTGAACAAGATTCCTACCGTGGTCCCTGGGGCCACCTTGTTGGCCCAGTAGACAAGCCAGGATTGCGGCATCACCGCTGGCACGAAAGCGAACACCGCGGTGAGGGCAATAAAGCGCAGCAGCCATTTCAGCCCGGATTTCGCTGTCATAGCGCCACCGGCTTGATCACTTCCTCGCGCTTGACCTCATAGTTCCTGCCCTGCCATGAGAGCGTCGCCGGGCCGAAAGCGTGGAAGATGCGGATGCTGCCCGCATCTTTCAGGTCCTTGTTGTCCGTTGGGCGCAGGGTGAACAGGGCTCCGTTGCCGTAATCCTGGCCGTTCCAGGAGCGGGCGTGGAACGCAACGAAACGCGGAGATTCCACGAGGAAACCCCAGGGCGGCAGGACCGTGCGGCCGCCGGCCTCGGAGTTGATCTCGGCGGGGGTCGGGCCGAAATTGACCGTGACCTTCACTGTCTGGCTGCCTTCGCCGTAAGTGGCCCGGCGGACATTGCGATCCTCGGTGAGATACTCGAAGGCGGTGAGCCGAGCGTAGGCCGTCAACTCGTGCAGCGGACCGAGGACTTCGTGTGTGTTCTTGACGAACACATCGGTCGGGTGCATGCCGTCCGCCCAGCCATTGTCACTGCGGGTGTAGGAGGCGCGATCCGATGCCCCCGTATTTCCGCCGCGACGCTCGCCGGGCTTGTTCTGCCAGTAGAGATGGTCGGGGAAAGAGTGGTAGTACAGGGGACGGGCACACAGGACGTGGTGAGCCACGTTCTCGGCGGCGCTTTCGGCGCGGTAGCCGTATTTGCCGTAGCAGATCTGGCAGTCGTGGTAGACCATCTCGAAGAAGGGAATCACCTGGGCCCCCAGTTCCTCCTGCGGCTTGAGACCCGCGTAGTAATTGCCGCTGACGCCGACGAGACCTTCGAAGAAATCGCTATGGGGCAGCGCCCATTCCCGGCCGCACTCGCTGCCGAAGATGCCGAACACGTTGCGGGCGTAGTCGCTCAGGCGAATCTTCCACGCAATGTCCTCGTTGCGGCCGATCGGATGGTTCGGGTCGAAACACTCCCGCGGCCCGACCGCGTAGGTCGTGTCGATGAAGTAGCTCCACGGCCCGAACAGGTCGCGAATCGCGCCGAGGTTCTGCGGGCGCTGCGCCAATTCCAGTTGCTTCGGGGCGCAAACCATGTAGGCCCGACCCCCGTTCCAGCGTCCGCCTTTGATCAGCGAGCCATCGCGATTCTTCTCGATGAAGCTCGGGCTCCAGCTCTTCGCATCGCGGTACATGTCCTGGACGTTATCGTGCAGGCAGGCCAGGTAGCCCAGCTTCTGGATCCGTTTAACCATGTCCGCCAGGGCCTCGTTGCCGCCGCACTCCGGGTTGGCCGGCAGGTTGTCCGGGTGGCGCACATCGTAACCCCCTTGTGTCCAGCCGCCGACCATGAAGAAACACCGCTCGATCTTCACGTCGTTCTTCAGGTGCTCGGCGACCTTGGCGGCCTCGTCGAACGTCCAGTGGACGCGGGCCGATTCCTCGGCCGTGCTCTCCTCGTTCATCCGGCGGGTCAGGCACGACCACAGTTTGGCGTCCGGGGCGCCGACCATCAGCTCGACGTGCGGATCGCGGCGAATCTTCTCCCGTAGCGTCACGGCGTAGCCGCGCTTCTCGGCGTACCCGCGGTACGCACGGGCGAGGGTATTCCAGTCGCCCTTGCCGAGGGGCATCAGGCGCACGACGTTCGCGCTGCCACGCAGCTCGAACGTGGTCCCCAGCCGATTGGAATTGCCGGCCGAGACCTTTCTCTCCAACTCGGGAAAGACATACGCATCGTCCCACGTCACGATCAGGGCCGAGTTCTTCTTCACGAGGCCAAGCATATTCATGTGGCAGCCTTCGTATTCCGAGGTGCCGAATACCCGCTGGAATGCTCGGTCGCCCTGGACGGGCACCAGCAATCCCTCCCGGCTCGGCACGATCACATAGCCGCCGTCTGTGCCGCTGATCGCCAAGGCATCGTTCAGAATCCGGAGCGTGTCCTTGGCAGGCTTCTCATAGCGAAGCTCCAATGTCTGGCCGCCGTCCACGAGGGAAAAGACAATCGCCCCGCCTCGTTCATTCGTCAATTTGATGGAATTCTCGCGCTCACTCGCCGCGCGCGAGAAGCGGCCCTGGAGCCAGGGAACGTTGCCGGGACTTGCCGTCCCCGCAGACGGCCACGGCACGCCGGAGCGCGTGTCCGAGAGCTTCCATGCCGCTGTCGCGTCATCGACCTCCAGTGTGAGCGTGTCGCTCTGCAGATGGGCAATACCGGCACGACTCATAGCGCCAGAAGCCAACAGAATGAACAGGCCCGCCAGGAATACTCCACCCCGAACGCGATGAATGCGATGTCGGAATTCCATGAGGACACCTCCTGTAGGGTGGGCTGTGCCCACCACATGCTTGCGGTCAATGGAAGATGGTGGGCACAGCCCACCCTACGGCTATCGCCGCTCCGGTAGAGTAGCCCGGGAGAAGACCAAAGACAAGCGTCTCTTCGCCCACAACCACCAATTACGCGCACCAATGGCTCAGGGCAGTGCCGTCCGACGCGAACAGGTGAAGCTTCGTCGGATCGACATGTATGTGGACCTCCTGACCGACGCCGAGCCGGGTGGATGGCGGCGCGGAGAGGATGCATTTCTCTCCGGACGTGACCACCACGTGGACATCGGTTCGCGACCCAAACGGCTCCAGCAAGCTGACGCGGCCGGAAAGCACACAACCGCCCTGCGTTGGCAACGGCTCCAGAGAGAGGTCATGCGGCCGGATTCCGACGTGAACCGCCTTCTCCACGCTGTCAGCCGGGAACGCGGGCAGCGACACCCTGCCATCGGCCCAGTCCAGGAAGAGGGCACCCTTCTCGGAACAAAGGCAGCCCGTCAGGAAGTTCATCGGCGGCGTGCCGAAGAAGCCGGCGACAAAGCGGTTGGCGGGCCGGTCATAGATCTCGGCCGGTGGACCTATCTGCTGGATTTGTCCATCACGGAGCACACAGAGGCGGTCCCCCAACGCCATCGCCTCCGACTGATCGTGTGTAACGTACAGCATCGTCGTGCGCAACTTCTGGTGCAGGGCCCTGATCTCTTCGCGCAGCGCCTGGCGCAGACCGGCGTCCAGGCTGCTGAGCGGCTCATCGAACAGAAAGGCCGCCGGCTCGCGCACCAGGGCCCGGCCCAGGGCCACGCGCTGCCGCTGACCACCCGATAGGGCCGCCGGCTTGCGGTCCAACAGGTCCGCGAGGCCCAGGATCCCTGCCACCTCGCCCACCCGCCGCTCCACGTCCGTCCGGGGCTGCCCCCGCATGCGCAGGGGGAACGCGAGGTTGTCATGAACCGTCATGTGCGGATAGAGGACGCCATCCTGGAAGACCATCGCGACGTTACGGTCCTTGGGCGATACGCCCTCGACCGACCTCTCGGCAACGCGAATCTCACCGCCGGTCGGGGCCTCCAGGCCCGCGATCAGGCGGAGAAGCGTCGTCTTGCCGCAGCCACTCGGCCCAACGAGGACCAGGAACTCGCCGTCGCGCACGTCCAGAGTCACGCCGGAGACTGCCGTCGTGCGGCAGTCGAAAACCTTGGTGATGTTGTGCAGCGAGATAGAGGCCATGCCTTGATTTATGATTCACGGTTTATCATTTAGGATTCGAAGATCGCACGTCACAAGTCATAGACCCCTCAGAATGGATTGTTTCTCAACCGGGCCGCGGCCCGCGTGAGGAAGACCAGACCCACCGACACGTAGACCGCGAAGGTCAGGGCCATCCAGCAGGTCGCATCCGACAGGCTGCCCATCCCTCTTTGCAGCCAGTCATACGTCCCGAGGCCCCCTCGATGAGCGGCCGCATTCACGATGACGCCGGCGTGGACAAAGGGGTTCAGATCCATATACGTCTCAATCACGCCCGTGGACGTTTTGGTCATCACTCCTAGGAAGATGGCGAGGAACAGGGGGAAAACGGCCCAGAGGCCCGCCGCCAGTCCCACGTTGGCGATTACCGCCGTCGTCGTATGCCGCAGGCGCGTGCTGAAGTACAGGCCCGTGCTGGTCAGGAAGAACACCACCCAAGCCACCAGGAGTGCCAGGTGAACCACGGCAATCGGATGAATGGTCCCCGGCCCCATGAACACGAGAGTATGAGCGAACAGCAGCACCCATGCCGGCAGGCAGCGGCGCGCGGCGCCCGCGAACTTGCTCCAGAGAATCTCCCAGTTGCTGACGGTCGTCGTCAGCAAGAGCGGCCACGTCTGGGACTCCTTCTCCGTGGTGATGCAGGTGGCCGGCAAAATCACGGTGAAGAGGACGCCGACGCTGAAGAAGACGACGCCGTACATGACGTGGGTCTCCGTATCCCGGAGGAGATTTGCCCGGTAGCACAGGCCATACGTCAGGAGCAGCAGGCCCAGGATCACGACGCCGGAAACAATCTCCGCGACCCGGCGCAGCTTGCGCCGGCCGAACAAAGGGGCCCGGCGCTCCTTCCACAGCACCGGCGGCCCCTGCACACGGCGGATAGTCGATGGCGGATTGGTGCCGCGATTCGCATCCACGATCCCGCCGGCCTGGCGCAACGCAGCCCTGCGGACCAGGATCGTGGCCAGCAACAGGAGCAAGGCGGACAGGCCCAGCATGACGGCACAGTGCAGCGGCCAAGCGACGACCGCCGGCCGTGCCATATACAGCGCCTCCATCGCGGCTCCCATCACCACGAATGGATTGAAGTAGGAAAGCCAACGCATGAGGGTGGGTGGCGAGACCACCTTGTCCGTGAGAAAGGCCAGAAGGACGGGAATGCCTCCGAAGAGAAACCCCATCGCCAGGACAGTCTCAATGATCGCGGCGTAAGCCTGCCGCGTGAAGATCGAGAAGAACAGGCTCAAAGACCCGACGAAGATGACGGTTGTCAGCGTCACGCACAGCCCGCACAGCAAAAAACTCCAGGGCACGCCCCCGAACACGCGCACCACCGCCAGTAGCGGCAGGGAAATCGCCAGCAGCAGGACGATCTGCAGCAGGCGGCTCATCAGCTTGCCGATCACGATCTGGAAGCTGCCGATCGGCGTCGTCATCAGCACGCCGAGCGTCCGCTTGTAGATCTCGTCGCTGATCGAGGTGCTGAGCATGACCGCCGCGATCGCCGGCGCGGTGAGAAACTGGAACCACAGGATGGCGGTGACGATCGTCTGGCCCGCCGCCGCCATGCGCGAGGCCTGGTACACCGAGGAGGTGCTGCGCACGAGACTGTCCAGCCAGACCACCGACGCCAGAAAGGTAAAGAGGCCAATGTAGAGAAAGCGCAGCACGTAGTTGCGCCGGCGCCGGCTGGAGACCCGCATCTCCTTGTCGAAGATCGGCCCGGCCAGGCGCGGCAGAAGCGACGCCGCCCACCAGCGCCATCTCAGACTCGTGGTTTCCAAGTCCATCATGTTCTTCATCACTGCCCATCATAAATCGAAAATCATAAATCATAAATCAAAAGATTCTCCGTCGCAGGCAACACTTCGCTCGCCAGAAGAAGAATAGCCCTGCCAGGATATAGGCGACCGCGATGGCCATCAGGAGACATGTCACCCGGCCGACGTTCATTTCCTCACGACCCGTGTGAAACACGGCCGCGGTGGCATAGCGGAGCGACCGCCAGGATGTCCCGGCGTTCTGCGCGCCTGTGGCGCCCGTCATAATCAGTTGTGTCTGAACCGCCGGATGGGACCACAGATACGTGGCAAGCACATCGTTCTTTCCGCCCATGACCCCCATCAGACCGGCCAGAATCGGCCCGATCACCCACAGACCAATCACCAGGGCGAAGCTCGCCACGACGGCGGAGGTCGTGCGGGCGAAGCGGGCGCTGAAGTAGAGACCCGACCCCGTGAGGAAACACGTCAGCCAGGTCACCAGCGCCAGCAGATGAAAGACGGCCACGGGATGAATGTAGCCGGCCAGGGTGAACAGGAGCACATGCCCGGCGAGCAAGCCCCAGATCGGCAGACAGCGGCGAAACGCGCTGACGGCCTTGCCCAGAAGAATATCCCAGTCGCTCAGGGGCGTCGCCAGGAGCAGCGGCCAGGCCTGGGACTCCTTCTCCGTAGTGATCCGCGTCGCCGAAAAGACGATATTGATCAGGCCGCCGATAAAAACGAACAGCATGACATAAGTAATGTGGGTGAAATCCTCCGTGAGACTCTTCGACTGGGCCCCAACCAGGTACGTGAACACGAGCCCCACGATGGCCATCGCCAGGCCAATGTAGCTGTTGCGGCTGTCGATCCCCTGAATGAAAGGCGCCCGCAACTCCTTCCAGACCAGCGGCGGCCCCACCACCCGGCGGACGCTGCCCGATTTCGGATTGCGGATTTCGGATTGCGGATTAGCTTTGCCGCGCAAATCCGCAATCCGCGATCCGCAATCCGCAATTCCTACGGCCTGTCGCAGAGCGACTCGGCGGACGATGGTCATCGCCCGGCCGAGCACAAGGGCGGAAAGACTGAGCATGAAGGCGCAATGCACAGACAGAGAGAACATGCTGGGGCCGCTGGGAGAGAACATCCGACTGGTGATCGCCGCCATGCTGGAGATGGGGTTGAGACTGACCACGATGGGGCCGAGCACCATCATGGCCCCCGCCCGGGAGCCGAGATTGACGCCCGCCCGCGAAAAGAGATAGGCGGCCGTGAACCCGAACAGGGCCGGCAGGACAAAGTACAGACAAGCCAGCGTGAACATCGTGCGGATGATCACGCCGTAGGCGTGGCGGTTGCGGATCGAGAAGAGCAGGCTGAGCGAGCCCGCGAAGATCGCGGCAGTCAGCGTGATGCACAAGCTCGACAGCAGATAGCCCCATGGCACCCCGCCCAGCACCCGCACAATCGCCAGCATCGGCAGCGAGAGGGCCAGCAACAGGATCAATTGCAGCAGCCGGCTCAGGAGCTTGCCCATGACGATCTGCAGACTATTGATCGGCGTCGTCATGAGAATGCCCAGCGTGCGGTGATAGATCTCGTCACTGACGGCGCTGCTGAGCAGGACGATCGCGAGAATCTGCATGGCAAAGAACTGGAAGAACACGATCGTCGTGACGATCCGCTGGCCCGCGGCCGCCATGCGGGATTGTACGAGGGAAGCATTCCCTTCGTAGGGCACGACCCCAAGCCAGACGACACCGACAAACGCCGTCAAGGCCGCGATGTACAGGAACCGCAGTGCATACTGTCTCCGCCGGCGGCTGGCGACCCGCAGTTCCTTAACGGCCAAGGGCCCCACCAGCCGCAAGGGGCTGAGGTACTCGACGAGGCTGGTCGTCTGTATCGGCTGCATAGGACGTCATGCGGCACGAGGCGCGCCTATCAATGCACGATTCCCTTGGTCAGTTGCAGGAAAGCGTCGTCGAGCTTGAGCTGTTCGGGCTGGAGAGAGAGCAGATCGACGCCGCCATTGACGAGCGTGCGGGCGATGAGGCCGTCCGCCATCTGGCCCTCCTTGAACGTCACCAGCAGCGTGGAACCCGGCCCCTCGCCGGACAGGCCGGACGAGGACGGCTGGGATGCCATCACTTCGACGCTCTGGATTTGGGGCAGGACCGACAGCAGTTCCATTGCTCGGATCCCCTCGCCGAGCACCTTCACACGGACCTTGCTCTGGAGGCCCAGCCGCGGCCGGATCTCTTCCAGGGTGCCGCTGAAAACGAGCTTGCCGTGCTCGATGATGCCGATCCGGTCGCAGATTTCCTCCAGCTCGCTGAGGATGTGGCTGGAGATCATGATCGTTTTGCCCATGCGCTTGAGCTCGCGGAGCAGCTCGCGCATCTCGATCCGGGCCCGCGGATCGAGTCCGCTGGCCGGCTCATCGAGGATCAGGACCTTGGGGTCGTGGATCAGCACGCGCGCCAGTCCCAGCCGCTGCTGCATGCCGCGGGACAGGCTGTCCACCAGGGCATCCTGCTTCGAGACGAGGTCCGTCAACTCCAGCACGCCATCGACAATGGCCTTGCGCTTGGCGTACTCGATGCCGAAGGCGGCCGCGAAGAACTCCAGGTACTCGAAGACCTTCAGATCATCGTAGACGCCCATGAAATCCGGCATGTACCCGACGCGGCGGCGCACCTCTTTGCCCTTCTTCCCTACGTCCAGGCCATCGATGAACGCCGCGCCGTAGGTCGGCTCCAGGAGCGTCACGAGGATGCGCATGGTCGTGGTCTTGCCCGCCCCATTGGGTCCGATGAAGCCGAAGATGTCACCCGCTCCGATGAACAGGTCGAGATGGTCCACCGCCACGAGGCTACCGAAGGTCTTCGTCAGTTTCTTGATCTCAATCATGGCCGTTGTCCTCATTAGGGTTCTGCAAAATGGACATTAGGCCTACATTCTTCAAGGAAATCGGCCGTTTCGATTTCCTTGGAGAATCCGTCTGACTCGCGCCCGGCGCAGCGATTCTGTCTTGGCGAGAAAGAAATCGAAAGACGCTTCTTCCTTCCCAAAACAGGCCTAATGTCCATTTTGCAGAACCCTGTCGTCACTTAACCCTCAGCGCCAGACCATTGTCTGCCGGGATTGGTGGGCGAAGCCCACCCTACTTCTTCGGAAGCACAAGCTGCCGCGCCACCTGAACGTGATTCACCGCATACGAGCGGTCCTTGACATCCATGGGAAGCGGCGCTTTCTCAAACACCACACAGACCAGGGCCGCTCCCGAATCCAGGCAGGCGTGCATGGCCAGTGTCCGGCTCAGACACCCCTGGGCCAGAAAAGCACTCTCCGCCGGACCGCCGAGCTGACCGGGATAGCGCGGGACGTTCGCGCCCGGCACCATGACTGCCGTCTGCCGTCGGTTGTAGGTCGGGCGCGATCCCGCCTGCTCCCACGACCGGAACGGGCGGGTCCGCACGTCGAACCGCGTGGTCGAATGAGCCTGGACCGGTCCCAGGTCCGCGCACGTATCCGCGAACAGGACGTAGCCTCGCTCAATGGCGCTGTCCGAGGTGTTTCGGATTTCGACCACAGCCGTCCCCGCCCCGTGTTCTACCGTCGCGGTAAAAGGCATCCGGTCCAGCGCCCACTCACTGAGCAAAGGCTGCACGGTCCACATGTTGACCGGCAGGGACACCGGGAGATTGCCGCCATCGACCTGCAGACAGTGAATCTGCTGCATGCCCATGTCCCGCTGAAAGGCCCAGACCTCCTCCCGCATCGGCGAGATGCCGGACCACCACTGGTTCGGCGGCAGACCCGCCAGCCGGTAGTCGCCGCTGCGCGGGGCGAACAGGCCCGTGTAGCTGGTGGCCCAGGCGCAGTTGCTGTCGGCGATCCCGTCCAGGACCGAGACCGCCCGCACCTCCATCGCGCCGGCCCGGAGCCATTGCACGCCGAAGTAAGCCCCGACAGTGAAGATCACGATCCAGCCGGTGCTCGTCAGCCAGGTATACGGCAGCTTGTCCAGCCGCTTGAGGACGAGGTAGTCCACCGGGCCGAGCAGAACGGCCAGGGCCATCAGGGTCAGAACGATCCACCAGATGCTCAGGGGCTTCATCTGGTCCAACTGGTAAAGGAAATCCATCACCCGGTTGGTGGCGTTCTGCGCGAGCGTGATCTGGTAACGGTTGTCGTTCGGGTTGAAGCCAGCGGGCGGATTCCCGCCCCGCTGGGACTCCTCCACCAGGATAATGCGGCGTCCGCCCGCCGACAGTAGGCCGGCGCCGGAGGTCTGAGACCTGTAGACGGCGGCCATCTGGCGTGTCCAGAACGTCGCGCTGCGGCTGCTCTGCTGCTCGTCCAGTTGCGCAGGGTTGAACGCCAGCACGGCCATCCGCCCGAACCCCGCATAACCTACTCCCCAGAGGCAATCGCCCTCGGCGGTTTCCACTTTCCGGGGGATCACGGCACTGGGCTTGGGCGCGAGGGGCCAGGCCGTCACCGTCTGCGCCCGGCTCGCATCCAGCCCCCATTCCTCCAGAACCCGCGGTGGGATCTGCACCTGCTTCGGCTCTCCGATGTCAAACGGCACGAAGGCACGCAGAGGACTGTCGGCCGGCAGAGGATGCTGCCCGAGGATCACCAGTGCGGTGCCACCGTTGGAGATCCACTCGCCGATCGCCCGGGCCTGCTGCGGCTGCAACAGCGACCAGTCCAAGTCGCAGATCACCAGCAAATCCAGGCTCACGTAGCCGGTCCAGTCCCACGGCGCAGCGCGCGGAACCTTGGACCCCAGGAAAACCTTCCCCGCGCCGCGGTCGGATGTACACGCCGTCTCCTGGGGCAACCGCAGAAGGCCGAAGCGCGCCTGCCCGAGCAGGCCGATGAGCAGGTCCTGTTCCTGAACCACGCGGAGCATGCGGTTCGTCGCCGAGAAATCCCAGAGGTTGATCGCCTGCTGCCAGCGGGTCCGCCCCTTCTCATCCCGGATGGCCAGCGTGCACCGGTCCGTGGCGAAGGCGAATTTGGTCACCAAAGGCGCGGTCAGCGGGCGGTCGGGCGTCAGGACGAAACTGTGGATGACGTTCAGGGTGTTGAGGCCATCCTGGCGAGCCGTGATGGTGAAGGTCCCGGAGAACGGGTCCTTCATCGCGCCGATGCCGATCTCGACCGGCGTCCATTCCATGGGCCGGTAGTAGCCCTCCCAGCCGCAGAAGAAGTCCACGTTGAACTCGATGTCCTTTGCCCCCTGGACGGACACCGTCCCGGCCAACAACAGCAAAGCCGCGATCAAGATTCTGGACATTGGAAAACTCCGCCTGCCGTTTGTCGCTTTCAAATGCGAACTTTCAGATTGTACGCCAGCCATTCGAGACAGACAAGCACCAGCGCCGCCAAGACCAGCAGCGGCCAAAGAGGCACGTTGGCCCGCTGGACCATCTGGTCCTGGGCCGTGACGGCCACGCTGGAGAACTTGATCTGGTCCTGCGGCTCGATGCGGCCCTCTTCGGCATCCAATAGATTGACGGCGTACCGCTGGCCCGGCTGACCGGGCGCTTGGACCGTATACACGCCCACACGCTGCGTACCCGGGAAACGGACCGTGCCGCCAGGGTCCGGTTTCAAGTCCACCGTCGTGGCATCCGGCCGGGTCAGGGCCAGGACCGTTTCGGTCGGTACACTCTCGATCGAGATTGGCTCGCCCACGGCCAGCTCATGCTGACCGCCGCTGCCGACCTGGGCCCCCAGGAAGCTCAGCGCGTTGTAGCAAAACAGGACGAAGCTCGGCTCGAATGGCCAGTTGCTCTGCAGGATATCGAAGCCGGCCAGCAGATACGTACTGCCCTGCCGCCGCACGAGGGCCAGGGCGGGCGATTCGTTGAACTCGGCCAGCACCTCGGCGTCGCGCGGCAGCTCCAGCCTGCGGCCCTTGAGCGCGAAGAAGTTCGTCAGGTTCACGTACTGCAGCACCGGATGCTGCGACCGCCAATCGACAATCACCTGATTGTCCAACTCCCGCACGCCGTTCACATCGATCCCGTTCGGGGGCGGCCCGAAGACAAGATACCGGCTCTGGGGCAGGTGCGCCGGCACGTAGTTATCCAGTACAACTACGTCGTACCGCTGCCGGGCGGCGAAGGCAGCCGGGTCCAACGCATCGAAACCGGCCGGTGTGCACGGGTCCAGCCGTGCCAGCGGGCACGCCTGGAGCGCCGACTCCAGCACGGGATTGCCGTTGGTCACCAGCAGGACAGAAAGCCGCTTGGGAGGCTCCAGGATGCTCCACGCCGCATCGTCGCCGGGCAGCGCATCGGCCCCTAACTGCCGCACCTCGAGCACGCCCGCTTCGTTGTGGGAGAGAGAGAAATTGACAACGGTCTGGCCCGGCTTGAACGGGACTTCGCCGCTGCCCGCCTGGGCGGCCGGGATTGCGACGGACCGGATCGTCTGCACATTGCCGTCGATGGCCAATTGCACATCGCGGGTCACCGGCTCAGCCCCGTAGTTCGCCAGCGAGGCGAAGACTTCCACCTGTTCCGGCTGCTCATACGACCGGCGGGCATTCATGGCCGTGATGCCGACGTTGTCCGGCGCTTGCCCGAGGCGGTGGAAAGTAAGCTCTTCGGGCCCGACCACAATGCCGCCCAGATCCTGAATCCGGCCATCGCTGAACAGGGCCAGCTTGGCGGCCTGTTCGGCGCTGCGGATATTGCCTTCGACGCCGGGCGACTGGGCAAAGGCTCGCGCCATCGTGATCGCCTCTGCGAGAAGAGAGGGACCGTCGCTCGGCTCGATTGCGTCGATGGCGGCGGTGAGCTGGCGCTTGTCCGCGGTGAAGTTGCACATCACGTTAGCGTGCCGGTCAAACGCGATCACCATCGCGTGGTCGGACCCTTCGCGCAGAGATAAGGCCGAGCCGCTGCGCATCGACTCGATGAGAATCTTCGCCTGCTCCTTGGCGGCCTCGAGCCGGGATGGCGCGACATCGGTGGCGCTCATGCTGGCCGAGCGGTCGATCAGGAGGACATAGCGTTGTCCCGGTCCCCGGCTCCAGGCCAGCACCGGCCCCGCCAGTGCGACCAGGACAGCAGCCAGCGCCAGCAGTTGCAGCAGGAGCAGGAGGTTCCGGCGGAGCCTCTGGAACGGTGCGTTGACTTGCAAGTCCTGCACCGCGCGCTTCCAGAGCAACGTACTCGAAACGACTACCTCCCGGCGCTTGAGCTTGAGGAAGTAGAGCACCAGCAGCAGCGGCACAGCCACCGCCGCTGCATAAAGCCCCATGAAAGGTGAAAGCCATTCCATATCGCACTCACCGCAGCAATTGCACACGCCGGAGGTAATTCAGAACCAGCGCTTCGATCGAGTCCGCGGAATTCGCCCGCACATAGACGGCGCCCCGATGCGTGCAGAACTCGCTCAGTTCCTGGCAGTACGCGGCCAAGTTGCGTTTGTAGTACTTGAGGAGCGCTGAACTGACCGTGATCTCGGCCATGTCCGCATCCTCGACATCGAGCAGCTTCAGATCGCCCGCCAGCTCGGGCGCGATCTCCTGCGGCGACAACACCTGGACTACGTAGAGATCGTATCGCGAGCCGACCAGCCGCCGCAGCGCGGTCTCGTAGCCCCGCTTGAACAGAAAATCGGAAACCACGATGGTCACACCCGAGCCGAGCCGCTCCGCCGTGACATCACGGCAGGCCTTCTCGAAGTCGGAGAAGCCGTCGCACTCGGTCGTCAGGAGCAATTCGGTCATTTGTGGCAGGTAGCTGCGGCCCCGCGCGTTCGCCAACTGGAACCGCACCCCGTCGCCGAACAGGCTCACCGTCAGACGATTGTTGTTCACCAGGCTGATGTACCCGAGAGCGGCCGTGAGCCTCCGCGCGAACAGGTCCTTCGAAGGCTTCCCTATTCCCATCGACGAACTGGTGTCGGCGAGGATATGCACCGTCAGGTCCTGTTCCTCCAGGAACAGCTTCAGGAAGAGTTGGTCCAGCCGGCCATAGATGTTCCAGTCCACGAAGCGCAGATCGTCGCCGACGACGTAAGCGCGGTGGTCGGCGAATTCGACGCTCTGACCCCGCCGCTTGGAGTGCCGCTCACCCTGGAGCTTGCCCTGCAGAATCTTGCGGCTGAGGACGTCGAGGGCATCCAGCCGGGCCATGAACTTCGGGTCCAGCAGATCGGTCAGCTTGCGGGTTGTCGGTTTGGCAGCAGTCATGCTATACGACTCATGGGACGAATAGGACCTATACGATTCACGCACTTAGCTTTTGGCTCAGCGTTCTGGGAACGTTCTGGAGAATGTCGTTCACGATATCGTCCGTCCGCGTGCCCTCGGCCTGGCCCTCGAAGTTCAGCAGGAGCCGATGCCGCAAGGCCGGCAAGGCCGATTTCGTGATGTCGTCGAAACTCACGTGGTAGCGCCCATCCAGCAGGGCGCGGGCCTTGGCC
>JAMCWO010000325.1 GCA_023481165.1 Planctomycetota bacterium
CCGATCTGTCGTGCACATGAACGACTTGGCGGAGGTCCTGGCGTGGTTGGCCCACCGCGTGCGCGAGCAGCACGGCCTGGTGGTCCGCCTGGAGATGTCGAGCGACATGGTGCTGCGCTCGGAAGCTCTGGCGATGTTCCTGTTCCGGGCCGCCCAGGAAATGCTGTTCAACGTGGTCAAGCACGCGCGCGTCCGGGAGGCGGCCCTCCGGGTGAAACGGAGGGGGCGGTACGTGTGTCTTTCGGTGTCCGATCAGGGACAGGGATTCAACCCGCAGGAGCTGAAAGAGGCTCCCGGCATCGGGTTGTTCAGTATCCGCGAGCGCACGGAGCTGCTCGGCGGCCGCCTGAACGTCAAGAGCGTCAAAGGCCGGGGAAGCACGCTCCGCCTGGTAGTCCCGGACGGCCCGAAACCGGAGGACAGACGACAGCAGACGGAAGGCGGAAGGCAGGAGAGCGAAGAGCCATTGCCGTCCTCTGTCCTCTGTCATCCGTCCTCAGATCACGCCCTGCGTGTCCTGCTGGTGGACGATCATGAAGTCGTGCGCGAAGGTCTGGCGACACTCCTGCGCGAAGCGCCCGGCATCGAGTTGGTCGGTGAGGCGCCGGACGGCCGCACAGCGGTCGATCTGGCTATGGACCTCCATCCGGACGTGGTGGTCATGGATGTCTCCATGCCCCTGATGAGCGGGGATCGAGCCACGCGACAGATCAAGGCGCAACTCCCGGCAACGCGGGTGATCGGGCTTTCGATGTACGACGAGATCGACAAGAAGGAGAAGATGTTCGAGGCCGGCGCCGAGGGTTACCTCCTCAAGACGGCTTCCGCCGAGGAATTGCTCACCACGATTCGGGGCCCAAGTACAGCCGCAGACTGACCGGACCGACGAGACAGCAGGATCGGATCGTTCCGGACGAATACACCGAGGCCCGCGCCGATGGGGGCGCGGGCCTCGGATGTGCCTCTTAGGACAGCGGACTCCCATCCTTGCGTGGAGGCCGCCGTCCAGATTCATGATCGCGGAATCATAAATCAAAAACCATAAATCGCTACGGCCTCGTGACGCGGATATCGTCGAGGTAGATGCGGCCGGTGCCGCCCGCGACGGGCGCCTTGCGATCACCCACGCCAATATACAACTTCTTGATCTTGGCCAGGTTGATGCCGGTGAAGCTGCTCAGCGGGACGTTCCACTGGGTCCAGGTCGTCAGCGTCACGGCGGCCGGGTCCGGATGGACGGCCACCGCGCTCTTGCCGGCGCTATCCTCGACGGCGACATACAGAGGCTCCGGAGTGTTGCCCGGATGGGCAATCCCGACATCGGCCGTCTGCCACTGCCCGCTGACACCCCCCGTGGCCGCGACGCTGGAAAATCGGGCGGTCGTGGTCACACCGGCCGCGTGACTGGTGACAGCCAGACCGACGTACAGGTTGCCGGTCATCGCGATGGTCGTGGCGACCGGTTTGCCGTCGGTGCCCTTGATATCCGTCCACGTCTTGCCGTCGGCCGAGTACTGGGCCGTGAAGACGTTGCCCGCCCGGGTCAGCTTGACCCACTGCGCGAGGCGAATGTTGCCCACCGTCGTGCTGGAGCACGTACCGTTCGGGCTGGGCCGCCAGCCGAAGGAGACGCCGCTGCTTGGGGTCATCACCACGTAGGCGAACTTGGAGCCGGCGTCCAGGCTCTCTCGGATCATCACGCCACCCTTGGCCCAGACGTTCGTGTTGGTGATGCTGTCCACCTTGGCCACGATCCCGCCGTCGCCGGTCAGACGCTTGAAAGCGAAGCGGAACTGATCGGCCACGTCCCAGATGTCGGTGCCGGCGGCGCTCATCGTCACGGCGCCCGGCGCCGTTTCGACGAAGGACACCGGATTGCCCCGGAACCACAGGCTCAGGGCGTTGACATCGTTGCCCGTCCAGTTCGCCAGCGGCGCGAACTCGCGCTCGGCCTCGCTGTAGAAGGGCGTCCGGGTGTTGTTGTAGTCCATGGGCATGGCCTGCTGGCCGCCGTGGATGATGGTGCGCTCGGCAAACGGGGCCTGGATATTGCCGACGACGGAGCCGGTGCCGTTGGTCCAGCCGTCGATCCAGGCCTCATAGATGCGATTGCCCTCGGCATCGGTGTAGCTTTCCATGTCGTCCACCGGAATGTAGCTCGCGGTGGCGAAGCTCCAGACCGCGCCTTTCCAGGGGCTGTCGGCCTCGCCGGCGTTGATCTCATCGATACGCCAGTAGTAGGTCTTGCCCCACTCGAGTTCGCCGGTGTCGAACGTCGTGCCGGCCTGCTGGCCTTTGTACAGCGGACTCGTGGGATCCGCCGCCCGGACGGCGGCTTTGTCTGTGCCCAGATAGACATCGTGCTTCTGAGCCTTCTCGCCCGCGCTCCAGCTCAGGGTCAGCGACTGAGCCGTATCGACCGCGCCGTCGGCCGGACCGACGCCGAACGCCTGCAGGGCCGGCAGGGCGTACCCATCGATGTACTGGCCACTGATCACGGCCTGGGTCGTGATCGGGCCACCTTGCCACGAAACGGCCAGGTTATCACCGCCGGTCCCTTCCTTGTGCAGGGCCTCGATGTAGTACTTCTGGCCCGCCTGCAACGTGACGGGGGCGGACTTCTGGTTGGCCTCCTTGGTCCATTCGCGGGAACCCGTGTAGGTATTGACGCCGGCGATCATCTTGGCGTTGGCGGGATTCGCGTCGGTGCTCAGCCGCAGCTCGGAGGCGTCGTCGGAGGCGATCCAAAACGTGTAGTCGCCCGTCGCGGGCGGAATCAGCCAGCCGAACATCCGCGTGCCGTAATTGTCGGCCCAGTTGGTCGGTCCCTCGAACGTATCGAGCAGCTCGCTGCCGGTCGGCTGGTAAGGATAGTCCGGGCTGCTGGTCAGGTTGACGACGGCGCTGCCCGTGGTGATCCCGCTCCACCATTGCCGCACGACCTTCTTCGGAGCGCCGTCGGCGGTGACAAAGCTCCAGACCTGGCCTTGGCTCACACTGCCGTCGCCCTTGATCTCATCGATGCGCCAATAGTAGGTGGTCGAGGACCGCAGCACGCCGGGCTCGAACTGCGCAGGGCCCACTTTGCCCTTGTCGGCCGCCGCGGTACCGTTCTCCACATCCGCCTGGTTAGAGCTGAAGAACACCTGATGCTGCACCGTGGCCTTTCCCGGCGTCCAAGTCAGGGTCGGCGCGGGGAAGATGCCCTGGAGGCCATCGGCCGGCTTGGGGACATACGCGGTCAGGGGTTCGGTGGTGAATTTCCACACGTCCCCCGCAAAGGTCGTCCCATCCGCCTGGATCTCGTCGACCCGCCAGTAGTAGGTGACGCCCGGATCGAAACCGGGGATATGCCAATACATCAGCATGCTGAGCTTGTTGCCGACGAGGTTGGCGGGGCCAAGCTCCGGCGTTGTGCCGACGTAGATATTGTGGAACAAGGCGTCCGTGCCCGCCTTCCACTGGAGCAGTTGCGTGTTGATGCCGATGGCGCCGTCGGCGGGCGTCGGACCATTCGCCTTGCCGCGGAATCCGAGCGGCTTGAGTTCGGCCGGGGTCAGCGCGCGGTCGTAGATGCAGATATCGTCGATGGCTCCCAGCCACATCCGGGCCAGGGCCCGCTCGTTATCCAGCGTACCGACGGCAAGACTAAAGTAGTCCGTGGGATTGAACACGCTGGAGTCGGCGGCCGAGCCGGCTTTGAGACCATCCAAGTACAGGACGATCTCGGTCTTGGCCTTGGTGACAGCGACATGGTGCCATTGCCCGTCGTTGACCGTTGCGGTCGAATAGACGTTGGTGCCTCCGCCGGTACCCAGCGGGAACCGATGCAGGAATCGGATGGTCCCGTTGGCCTGCATCTCTACCAGGACGCCGTGCTGCACCCCGCGCTCGTAAGCGGAGAGGATATCCCTCTGCCCCGGGCTGTCGCACCGAAACCATACGGACATTGTGTACGACGGAATACGCCACCGCCCATCGATAAATACATAATCGTCCACACCATCGAACAGCAGACAGCCGCCGTTGACTCCATTCTTGTCCCAGGTGGGAGTGCCGAACAGCATGCCGTCGAGGCCCTTGCCGGTCACCTCCTTGGCCACCGTGCCGGAACCGTCGTCGAGGGTCCAGTGCCCGATCAGGTTCGGGTCATTGGGCACCTGCTGGGCACTCGCCGGCAGGGCCAGCAGAAGGAGCAGAGAAATCAAAGTCGCACGCGCTCTACACATGAGGGTCCTCCTTGTAGTCGAGATGGATATGATTCGGATTTTGATCGTTGGCCACCCACGAACAAACCTTACACCTGCGATGTGCTCAAAGACGTGATATCGGCCAAATGCCGCCCGGGATGCACCCGGTTCTCCCGGCGGGGGCCCCGGTTCACCACGCCTCCGATAGGAGGTAAACCGCCTGCCCAGACCGTCAGGCGCCTCCACGTCCTATAAGTATTTGTATCAAATCCGCGCCGCACCTGTCAAGCCGAAGTGCCGTCGCAGTTGTCTCCGGCTAATTCTTGGCCCGCTCCAGGGCCTTCTCCAGGGGGCCGAAGCCGGCCGTGCCTTCATTGAGCCGGGTGACGTTCTTCTTTTTCGCAATGGTCATGAATTGATCGTACGCGTCCTGGATGGACGGCGGCATGGGCCAGTCGGCATTCGCAGCCTGGGCCTCGGCCCGCAAGTCGTTCCAACGCATGATGAAGGTATACAGGACCGGCAGCTCGGCGGTCTGGACGCGGAATTGCAGCGACGGGTCGTTCTGTACGGCGGCCTCGGCGGCCTTCAATCGCTGCCAGCCGCGGGCCAGCGTGTCGAAACTCAGGAACCTGGCCGTGTGACTCTCGAAGCAGCCGAGCCAATCGCCGCTGGCCTCAACCGCATCGTGCGTGATCTTCAGGTAGGCCTTGATCTCCGGCGCCGCGGGGCCATAGTAGCCCTCGATGAATTGGTTCGTGAATGCTTCCCCATCTCGGGTCGGGTCCCACAGAAGCTTCGCCAGGACCCAGGCCCGCAGTTCCGCCATCTCGGACCCATAGCTCTGGTACGCGCCCTGCTCGAAGATGCCCTTGACGTTGTGGTCCACGAAGAACTTCACATTGGGGCCCAGGACCCGCAGATTCGGGTGCGGCAGGACGTAGTGGCGGAAGTTGGTCGTGTAGTCCCAGATGTAGAGCCGGTCGGAGATCTTGGACCAGCCGATGATGTCGTCGCGGAAGGCCTTGTTGCGTTCATCCGCGAGCGGCTTGCAGAAGGAGCACTCGATACTGCACAGTTGGACGATGACGTTGTGCCGGGGCTTCGTGATGGCCGGCGGCTTGCGCGTGTACTGGTAGGCCAGCGTGCTGATGGCGACGTGCGGGAACTCGGGCTCGATGTCCGCCGCGACCGCGTTGACGAACCGCAGCATCAGACCGGCGGGACTGCCTTCTTCCTTCTCGATCGCGGCACAGTCCTTGCACTGGCAGTTGCCGTGCCAGTCGTTCTGCGAGACCGACGCAATGGTAGCCGCCGGGTTGTTCCGCAGCCGCTCCTTCAGGTTCTTGACCAACTCCTTTCGCATCTCTTCGTTCGTCAGGCAGAGCTGCGCCCGCTCGGTCGTGCGCTTGCCGTTGATCTCGCTGAACCACTGGGGGTGCTCGGCGAAGTACTTCTGCGGCGGGATCAGCGGATAGAAGGTGTGCACGAATCCCTCGTAGATGTGCCGGCCGCCTTGCTCGTCGCTAAGCCTGTGACTTTGGCCGTTGCACTTGTTACGCGCGGCCCAATCGCCATCGAAGGCGTCGAACCAGAACGCCGACCGGTACTCCAACGGTGGAACATATCTGATGTTGATCCATTCCAGGTTCAGCGTGGGCTTTTTCGGAATCGTGCTCTCGGTCGAGGACCACCAGCGGCAGCCCAACTGCTCTTCCAGGAAGGTATAGACCGCGTACAGCGTCCCGCGCGGCTGCCCGCCGGCGAGGATCAGGTTATCGCCAACCGTCTTGATGACGACGCCTTCAGCGCCGAGCCCCTCGGCGGAGAACTGTTCATCCGCCAGTTTCGCCGCCGCCGGCCCGACGAAAATGCAGGGTGTTCCCGGCTTCTGTTGACCGGCCTGCTCGAATGTCGCGCCGGTGATCTGCCCGAGGAAGGCAGCCAACTCCTTTGCCGCATGTTGCGCCGGCGCCGGCGCATCCGGGGCGATCACGATAACCGCCTTGGCCTGGCCGTCCTGCGATATAGTGACGGCCGACAGGGCGAGAGCGGTTTGCAGAACGATCAGCGCGAACACACACGAGATTTGTCTTCTCCCCAGCATCTTTCGTCACCTCCAAGTATCCTTCAGCCCAACCCACCACCTCTCGGAGCGAGGCACACAATAGTCCGCCCCTTGTCTGTCATTCCCGCGCAGGCGGGAATCCGTGCGCCATGGTCTTCCTGGACCCCCGCCCGCGCGGGGGTGACACATGCGGCTCATTCCGTTAGAGCCTCTACGTCGCGTAGCTGTGCAGGCCCGGAAACAGGCGCGACAGGTTGACCCATAACAATGTGATTATGATAGCGATCATTCCGGCGATTGCCCATAGACTGTTGAGGGCCGGGCGTCTTTTTCCAAACATGTACCGCCAATGGAAGTAGCCGAGGTAGACCAGCCACGAGGCCAAGGACCAGAGTTCTTTCGGGTCCCAGCCCCAGTAATGGCCCCAGGCGAGCTTGCCCCACCAACTGCCGAGAATCAGGCCCAGGGTCAGCAGGGGAAAGCCGATCGCGATCAGATCATACGTCGCCTGCTCGGGCGGCAACCAGGCCTCGGCACCGATGGGTTCTCGCGCCGCCAGTTGCACGGCGGCCTGGAACGTTGCCTTGGCCATGAAGATGTACGCGAGCATGTAGACCGCCACGTGGGGGGCGAAGAGCCAACTCTGCAGGGCCGGGGGAAGCTGCATCGGCTCGGCATTGAAGACGAAGCCGGCGGGGAAGAGCACAACCGCCCCGATGAACATATCCGCCCCCTCGCCACCAATCCGCAGGATGCGCCGGCAGAACCAGGAGATCGGATAGCAAACGAGGCCCAGGAACAGGAAGACTTCGAAAAGATTCTGCAGCGGCACGTGCCGGACGTCATACCACCGATAGACAAACGAAACGACGGCAACGAGAGAACCGGCCGCGAAAAGTACCCGTCCGGTCTTCCTGCGGCCTGCCAGCTCGGTCGCCAGAGCCAGCAGGTACGCCGCAATGGTGATGTAAATCAGCAAGCCTTGAACCGTGTATTTGACTGCCATAGATGCCCTATTGTTTGTGTCAATCCAGGATGTCCGCCGGGCTCTTTGCAGGGCGAGCGTCCTCGCTCGCCAGAGGACGTCGTGCGGGGACGCACGACCTACGAAGAGCGCGGCGGCCCCAAAAGTGCCAGAAGATCCCGGCCGCCAGCATCGCGTAGCCGCCATAGACGAGATTCAGTCCCGAATCGGAAACGACCATGAGAACCGTGTAGTCGCCGAGCTTATCCTCGCCGTAGGAATGCTGATAGAAATGGTAGCCGCCGTAGTGCAACGGATGATTGACCTCGATGTTCTTGGCGGCGACCACGGTACCGTTCTTTACAATCTCCAGCTCGCTGATGTAGTCGCGGACCATCCGGCTGTAGCTCATGATCAATCGATCATTCGGATTCCCATGGCCCATGGTTGGCTCGAAGACGTAACGACTTCCCGGGGGCTCCCCCGGTCTTTCGACGGAGACCTCCAGGGCCGGCAGGGATCCGCCCGGCGCATCGTAGGTGATCCGTTCCGCGCCGCGGATGTCAATTCGGAAGTTCTGGAACACACGTTGTATGGTGACAGTGCCCAGTCCCTCGCCCAGCGACAACGTCTGCCCCGCGACGGCGGGCAGGCGCCAATTCTGCCCGGTCCGGCTGCGGATGAGCAGGAACCCCGGCTCATAGTACTCCATCCGAAAGTCCTTGAGCCGTACGAAGAAGGGCAGTTCGCGCGTGCTGTTGCTGTCGGCCGGCCGAACACGATTCTCCTGCGTCTGTTCGAGAATGCCCATCTGGCCTTCCGGAATCTTGTCGAGGCCGAAGAGCCGTTTCGCCAGGGCATGGCCGCCGTTCGACCCCCACAGGGCGCCGAGCAGCACCAAGATAGACCCGAGGTGCATCAGCAGCAGCGAAGGGGTTTGCAGGAGCCGGCGAAAGATGATGAATCCGGCCAGCAGCAGGGCGATCAAAGCGAACCAGTAGACTGCCAGCGGCAGGGAGTTAAAGAACGCGCGGGCCTGCTCGGCGCCAAGGAAGGCTCCGTAGACCGAAAGCAAAGCCAACAAGACGACGGCAATCAGAGCGGCCCAGAGGACAACTCTCTTGAACTGACTCATTCGTTCTCCTTAACGATCCGGCCAAGCGTTGTTGCCAGCAGCCCATTATCGGAATGCACCGGACATTCGCAACCATATTTGCCTGGTCCGGCTCCTTGGCTGCCCTATGTCCCGCCCGCCGGAATCGGTAGTTTGCCTATTTGAACCGGCCCGATCCATCCGTTATTACCAACAAGGTAGAATGGGAGGTAGGTATGAACAACCGACGAGTCAAGGCGACGTGGGCGATCACAGTCCTTGTGCTGGTCGCCGCTGCGACTGCCAGGACGGACGGGTTGACGGACATGGAGTTGCTGGGCAAATTTCTCTTCTACCAGGGTATTTCCACGCCGGGGTCGATGGCCTGCGCGGTGTGTCATGGCCCCAGCGTCGGCTTTACCGGGCCAGATGCGGAAATCAACAAGCACGGCTCCGTGTACCGGGGAGCGGTGCCAGAGCGGTTCGGCAATCGCAAGCCGCCGAGCAGCGCCTATGCCACGTTCAGCCCGGTTCTGCATTACGACCCAAAGAAGGGCTTTGTGGGCGGCAACTTCTGGGATGGCCGTGCGACGGGCCAGCACCTGGGCAATCCCGCCGCGGATCAGGCCCAGGGACCGTTTCTCAATCCCGTGGAGCAGAACAATCCGGACGAGAAGGCCGTCCTGGAAAAAATTAAGGCATCCTCCTACGGACCCCTGTGGCAGAAGGTCTGGGGCGAGCCTCTGAACCTCGACACGCAACCGGCTATTGACCTCAACTATGATCGAGTCGGCCGGGCGATTGCCGCCTACGAGGCTTCCAGCGAGATGAGCCCGTTTTCCTCCAAGTACGATTACTACCTCCGCGGTCTCGTGCAACTATCCCCGCAAGAGCAGCAAGGCTTGGCACTCTTCAACGGCAAGGGCCGTTGTGCCTCCTGTCATACCAGTGCGCCCGGACCCGAAGGCGAGCCGCCGCTCTTCACCGATTTCACCTACGCCAATCTGGGTATTCCGAAGAACCCCGAAAATCCCTACTATCGGATGGATCGCGTCAACATCAACGGTAAACCCATCAATCCGGAAGGCGCCCATTGGGTAGACCTGGGCTTGGCGGATTTCCTGCGGACTTGCGACGACCCTGCCCGGCGCGACAAGGCCCAAGAGAGCCGGGGCAAGCACAAAGTGCCGACCCTGCGAAATGTGGACAAGCGACCCAGCCCCGACTTCCCCAAAGCCTACATGCATAATGGTGTGTTCAAATCCCTCGAAGAGGTGGTCCATTTCTACAACACCAGGGATGTTCCCGGCGCGGGCTGGCCGGCCCCCGAAATGCCCCAGAATGTCAATACCGCCGAGGCGGGCAACCTCCAACTCACGAGCCAGGAGGAGGGGGCCATCATCGCATTTCTCAAAACCTTGTCGGACGGCTACACTCCTTAGAGCGAGTCACGGTCTGGAGCAGT
>JAMCWO010000320.1 GCA_023481165.1 Planctomycetota bacterium
CAGCCAAGTGACCGCGCGGTTCACCCTGGACGCCATGCCCGGCAAGCAGATGGCCATCGACGCCGACCTCAACGCCGGCACGATCACCGAGGCCCAGGCCAACGAGCGCCGCGCCAAGATCGTCAAGGAGAGCGAGTTCTACGGCGCGATGGACGGGGCCAGCAAGTTCATCCGGGGCGATGCCAAGGCCAGCCTGATCATTACCGCCGTCAACATCATCGGCGGCATCGCCATGGGCTACTCGCGCGGCATGAACATCACCAGCGCCATCACGACCTACTCGATCCTGTCCATCGGCGACGGTCTGGTCAGCCAGATCCCCTCGGTGATCATCTCGGTCAGCTCGGGCTTTCTGGTCACGAAGATCTCCTCCAGCCACAGCGTGGGCCAGGACTTGTCCAAGCAGTTCCTCAAGACCGGCCAGCCCCTGACGACCGCCGCCTGCATCGTGGCAGCCATGGCGCTGGTGCCGGGGATGCCGAAGGTGCAGTTCCTGCTCCTGGCCGCCGGCACAGCGCTGCTGGGAAGAATGGCCACCAAGGCCGAGAAGGCCCCGCCCAAGCAGGCGGCTGCCCCCAAGAAGAAGACGGAGAAAGAGCCGGTCGAGGACCTGCTCGACGTGGACCGGGTTTCCGTCCACGTGGGCGTGCGTCTGGTCAGCATGGTCGATCCGCGCCGCAGCAATACGATCTTCGACCGCATCGGCGCCCTGCGCCGGCAATTTGCCCAGCAGATGGGGATCATCATTCCCCTCGTGCGCTTGCGGGACGACCTGAATCTGGAGCCGAACGCCTATGAGATCCGGCTCTGTGAGGTCCCTGTGGCCAAGGGCTTCCTGGAGCCGGACATGTTCCTGGCGATGGACGCGGGGGCCGTCCAGGAGAAGGTGGACGGGATCAAGACGACCGAGCCAGTCTATGGCCTGCCCGCCCTGTGGATTGCGGCGGCCAGGAAAGAGACGGCCGAGCTGCGCGGATACACGGTGATCGACCCGGAGTCCGTCTTCATCACCCACCTGTCGGAGACGCTCAAGCGGCACGCCGATGAGCTGCTCACGCGCGAGGATGTCCAGCTTCTGATCGACCGGCTGCGCAAGAATCAGCCTTCCCTGGTGGGCGAGGTCGTCGGCACGGAGGGCGAGGTCTCCATCGGCCTGCTGCAGCGCGTGCTGCGGAACCTGCTCAAGAGCAGTATCTCGATCCGTGAGCTGACCTCAATCCTCGAGGCCCTGGCCGAGCACGCCCCAAAGACCAAGAACGCCGCCACCCTCACCGAGATGGTCCGCAAGTCGCTGAGCCGTACAATCACCGAGCAGTACCGCGATGGGGCCGGCAAGGTGACCGCCATCACGTTCGACCCCGCCTTCGAGCACCAGTTGACCGCCGTCTTGCGTCAGGAAGGCGGCGAGCTGATCCTGAACGTTCCGGCCCAGACGGCCATGGAGCTGAACCGGCGGGCCGCCGAGGCATGGAAGTCCGCCATGGACAAGGGCAAGGACAAGGCCATCCTGCTCTGCGACGCGCGGCTGCGCGCGCCGCTGGCGCAGATGCTGTCGCGGACCCTGCCGATGCTACCGGTGGTGGCGTACGATGAGATCGTCCTGGGGACCCAGGTCGAGCCCATCGAGACGATTGTAGTGAGCCCGGATGAAATGACGATAAGGAACGAATGACCATGCTGCTGCAGATACGACCGATAGCCGTCCGTTGCGCCGTTCTGTGCTTCTTTGCGATCGGCATCGTCGGCGCGCTGGGCGGCCTGGCCCCCTACACCTGCTGCCAGCGGGCCGTGTTGGGAGCGGCGATTGCCTACGTGGTGGCGGGCCTGGCCGCGCGTGCCGTCAACGCGATTCTGACCCAGGCGATGATCGCCGACCGGATCCGTAAGGGAAACTCGGGTGATAACAGAAACTAAAGACATTCCGCGGGACAGCGTGCCGCAGGCCGTCCGGGAGCCGGCGGGGGATTCGGGCCCCGGGGCGCAGTCTGTCGGCGTGGCAAGCCCGGACAACAGCGAGCACCTGAAGACCGTTGCCTTGCGTGCTTACAACGGACAGCGGCCCAGGCAGATCAATAACGAGGAGATTCTCCAGTTGCTGCCGATGGTGCGTCGGATTGCCCGCCGGGCCGTCAGCTACCTCAAGCCGCCGCTGTCGTTCGAGGACCTGGTGTCGGCGGGGACGGTGGGCCTGCTCAAGGCCGCCCGGGACTTCGACGCCTCCCACCAGGCCGAGTTCAAGACCTATGCCTACATCCGGATCAAAGGGGCTGTGCTGGATGAGCTGCGCCGGGCATCCCTGCTGCCCTCGGGCGTCCACCGGCGGATTCGCACCGCCTTGGAGCTTAGCCGCAAGATCACGGAGCAGACGGGTACTGTGCCCACGGACGAACAACTCGCGGAGAAGTTGGGCGTCACGGTGGAGGAGGTGTACGAGCTATTCGAGAACGCCCGGGCCCGGCATTTCGTCTCCCTCGACACCCTCGATACGGAGCCGCCGGCCCTGAGCGACCTTCTGACGATGGCCCAGACCGAGGCGCCGGATCGCCTCCTGGAGAAGGCTGAGCTGGTCGAGGAGCTTGCCCGGGCCCTGCGGGAACTGGATGAAAGACGACTGCAGATCATCGTCCTCTACTATCGCGAGCACTTGACGATGAAGCAAATCGCGGAGGTGCTGGAAATCACCGAAAGCCGCGTCAGCCAGTTGCACGCCAGCGCCCTGTTCCGCCTGTTCGCGAGATTGGAGCAGTGGAAAGATGAACGATAGCGAATTCAATACGATCCAGGCCGTGGAGAACCTGCAAAATGTCGCCGGTCTGACGCCCATGGGGCAGCGGCAGGAGCGAAAACGCCGGCAGAATCCGCCCCGCCAGGACCAGGGGCCGGCGGAGGCGCCGGCGGATAAGGCAGCCACGGAGCGCGAGAATGACTCGCAGAGAATTGACTACTGTGCTTGAGGCGAACCAGTTTCGCCCTAGAAAGTGCCAAAGGCGAAGGAAGAAGAATGCTCAAGACGACACGACGCATTTTGAAGGCCAACGAGGTGGCGTTTCGCGACCCGTTGCATCTGGACCTCGACCCGGTAGTGTCGACGGCCGGCACGGAAGCGCCGGCGACCACGGCGGGTCCGAGCGTGCGGATCGCGCAGAATCATCCTCAATACGCTATAATCGAGATCACGTGCCCCTGCGGCAAAACAACGTACCTACGTTGTGAATATGACACTGGAAAAGGAAAAGTATGAGAGCAACAAAGAGACTCGCGGCGTTGTTGCTTGCGATGACACTGACCCTCGGCGGCTGCACCAGCTCCCCGACCCAGTCCCAGACGGCCGGCGCGGAATCCGGGGAAGCAACGGCCCAACGCTTCCAGGACAAGCCTCTCGAAGGCCGCACGGCGGTAGAGTCGGCGCTCGTACTATCGGAGAAGTACGCCAAACTCTCCGATCAGAATGCCGCCCTGCGGCAGGAGAACCAACGGCTCGGGACCGACAACGAGAGCCTGCGCCAGCAGGTCGCTTCGCTCGAAACGAAGCTCAAGCAAACACAGAAGGAGCTCGGCGAGGCCAACGACCTCCTCATCGAGATGTTGACCGAGCTGAACAACTGGAAGAGCAACATCCTCGGCTTCCGGGGCGAGATGCGGCAGGCGGCCCAAGCCCAACTCGAAGCCCTGCTCAAGGTCCTGGAGATTCTCGGGGGCCAGGCCGAGGCGGGAGCGATCGGGCATAAGCACGCCACCACGCTGACTCCGGACGCCAATGATGTGGCGGTATCGAGCAAGATCGCCACGCCGCTCAGGAGAGAGCCCAATGGAGCGCGGTAAGCCAACCGAAGACAGAAGACAGAGGACGGAAGACGGACGACGGATGACCGAAGACAGATGGGAATTGGGCTCTGCCTTCTGTCCTCTGTCCTCTGTCCTCCGTCTTCTGTCCTCCGTCCTCTTCCTTTTTCTGGCCTGTGGCTGCGAATCCGACAAGGAAAGCCGCCCGATGGCCGGTTCCTATTACTTGAGCCCCCACAAGGACTTGCACAGGATTGGCCGCGTCGCCCTGGTGGAAATAGCCGGCACATCCGACGACCCCCAGATCGCCGCGGCCCTAACCGAGGCACTGTTCCTGGAGGCACAGAAGAAACAGGTATTCGGCGTGACGGTGGTTCGTCGCAGCGCCCCAGCGTGGCAGGAGCTACAGGAGAATCTCGATTCCTCGCAAACACTGCGCCAATTGGCGACCGCTCGTGAAGCCCTCAACTGCAATGGCCTGCTCGTCGGTACTCTCACCGAGTATCGTCCCTATCCGCACATGGCCGTCGGGCTGCGTCTGAAGCTGCTCGACCTCACGGATGGCCAACTCCTCTGGGGCATGGAACAGGTTTGGGACAGCTCGGACCGAAGTACTCAAAAAAGGATCAAAGCGTATCTCAAGGAAGATCGAAAGGCGGGACACTCCCCCCTCCGCGAGGAGCTGGTGATCGTGAGCCCGCTAAACTTCTGTAAATTCGTGGCTTACGACGTGGCCAGCACCTTCGAGCGGGTGAAAGAGCAGTAGCTTGGAAAGCCGTGTCCGTGATAGAACTATAATAGCAATAGTGAGAAACGATTTTCCGCGCCTGGACCTAAAGATTTCGCCAAACGATGCGAAAACAATAATAGGCAAACGGAGAGTGAAAGAATTGCGCTATGATCGACAACGTCCATAACAGCCAGATCACCCAGGCTATGGGGAGGAATGCTGTGCCCCATACCGATACTACAAATAAGACTGCGGCCGACAAGTTGGATGCGACGCTCCAAGCCGACTTCGCCGATCTGATCAACCAGGCGATTCAGGCCTCCCAGACGGAAACGGATGCCGTCCAGAGGGCCCGGGCCTTGCTCCAGTCCGGTCAACTGACAAGCTGGGAGAACATCCGGTCCGCCGCAGAGAATATCATAACGTTCGGCATCTGAGGACGTTTTTCAAGCAGAAGACGGCATACGCCCTATTTCGCGTTGGGGACTCCGAGAGACCACAGCCGAGGGGCCCGCCACGGATGGCAAAAAGGGCCCCATGTTTTTTGCGCTCGCTCAGAGGTAGCAGTCAAGCATCGTGCCGACGGGCAATCGGCCTGTATTCGGGTGGCTCGCGAAGGTGCGCCGGAGTTCCGGCAGCGCATCGGCGTATTCTCGGATGCGGACTTGGACGTGAATCGGCTCTTGAGGCTGGGTATCGCCCGCACCGGGCGCAAAAGGCTTGCACACGTTGGGCGCACAGCCAAAACCCTGCAAATCAGTGCCGTCACAGCCGATCAGCTTCATTATCACCTGGTCCCCGATTCCTTTTATTTTAGCACAATCGCCTGGCTCAATCAAGACAAATGCCACCCTCTTCAAGATCCAAACGCAGCCGGACCGATACAAAGGGATGGAGCAGCCTTCCAAGCAGTCCGACGCAGAGGTTATTGAATGCACATCATCGCCCAATGTCCGCGTTGCGGCTATCGCTGGTGGCTGGACGCCGCCGCCGCGGATCGCCGTCTGCGCTGCCGCAAGTGCTTTGTCCTGCTCAAGGTCCCCGATCTGACCGAGGTCGCCGGCGCCGCCGACGTCATAAACCACGCTCAAAGCGAGCTTTACGTCGATGACGCCGGACACACCTACGGCTGACCATGCCTCCCTGCGTGCGGGGAATAAGTTCTCTGGTGCTGCACGCCGGGCGCATGTTTGCCTTGCTCCTCTGGCGGGAAATGAGTAAGCTCAGGGCATGGCAATAGGTAGAATCATTAGCGCACAACCATTGAACGAGGCCGAGGAGACATTCAACGTTTCTTTGCGTCCGAAGTCGTTGAAGGAATGCATCGGGCAGCAGAACGTCCGAGAAAAACTGGCCATCGCCATTGCGGCGGCCAAACGAAGAGGCGAGCCCTTGGAGCACATGCTCTTCTACGGCCCGCCGGGTTTGGGCAAGACCACCCTGGCTAACGTCGTCGCCAACGAGATGGGGGCGCGGATCCGGTCCTCCTCCGGGCCGGCCTTGGTCAAGGCGGGCGATGTCATGGGCATGCTCACCAATATCAACACGGGCGATGTGCTCTTCATCGATGAGATTCACCGGCTCAGCACGCCGGTCGAGGAGTTCATCTATCCCGCGATGGAGGACTTCCGGGTCGATTTCACGGTCGATAGCGGCCTCCATGCCAAGACCATCAACTTCCCCTTGAAACGGTTCACTTTGATCGGGGCCACGACCCGTGCCGGTCTGCTCAGCGCTCCTTTGCGCAGCCGGTTCGGCATGCTCTATCACCTGGACTTCTACACGACGGGCGAACTGACGGAGATCCTGAGCCGCTCGGCCCAGTTGCTCAAGCTGATCTGCGAGGAAGGCACGCTCGACCTGATCGCGGCCCGGTCCCGCGGCACACCGCGCGTGGCCAACCGGCTGCTCAAGCGCGTCCGCGATTATGCCCAGGTCAAAGGCTCGGGCACTCTGAGCATGGAGATCGTCGACCGCGCCCTCAAGATGGAACAGATCGACACGCTCGGTCTGGATGAGCTGGACCGATCCTTCCTGCGCGCGCTGGCGACCGTCTATGACGGCGGCCCGGCCGGTATCGAAGCCCTCGCCGCCACCCTGGGCGAGGAGCGCGACACCCTCGAAGATGTGGTCGAGCCGTACCTGCTGCAAATCGGCTTCGTGCGCCGCACCAAGCGCGGACGAGAGATCACTCAAAAAGCGTGCGAGCACCTCGGCCTCACGGCGCACCAACCGCAAGAGGAACCAGCGGAACAAGGCGACCTGTTCGACCTCAAGGACGCCTAGGCTCTGCGGCTGGCGCTGTCTTGCCGCACCGGCACGCTGAAGACGCATCAGGTGGAGAACACGTGCTTGGCCAGCTTGGGGGGACGGCCGAGGATGTGGGTGAAATGATGGATCAGGACCTGCTCGATTTCGTCGAGCGTGGCCTGGTCGGCCTGGGCGATTCGCTTGATGTCGGCCAAGGCCTGGGCCGCCTTGGGGCCCAGGCGGATCTTGTCGGGGAAGCTCATCTCACAGTCCCGACAGACCAGCCCGTTGGCCGCCGCACTGAAGTAACTCTCGCGCCCATCCGCGCCGAACGGTCTCTTGCAGTTGACGCACGAGCTCAGAACAGGCTGCAACCCGACCTCGTGCAGCAGGACGAACTGGAACAGGATCAGGCGGATCATGAGGTCCCGGCGGTCCGGTCCGACCTTGCCCTCTTCGATATCTTGCAGGAAGCGCAGAAAATGATCGAAGAGATCCGGGTGCGGATCGTACTCTTCCGTCAGCAGATCCAGCAGTTCCGCCGCCAAGAGAGCGCTGTGCAGCGCCGCGAGGTTCCGCCGCACTTCGCCGCGCACCGGCTGCGGCTGAAACTCCGTCAGGGTGGCGAGCTGGTCTTTACGCACGCCGGAAAAGACGATGACGCCGAAAGAAAGCGGCTCAATCGGACCTTCAAAAGAGGATTTGGGCCGCTTGGAGCCTTTGGCGATCGCCCGAATCTTGCCGGCGGAACGGCCGAACAGGGTCACGATCTGCGACGTCTCGGAGTAATCGACCACGCGAATACAGATGGCTTGGTCCTTGGTCAGCATACTCAGTGCTCGCCTCCCTTCTGAATGCGAACGCGTTTGATGCGCCGCGGCTCGGCGGAGGCGATCGTGAACTTCAGGTTGTCGTAGTCGAAGTGCTCGCCGGCCTTGGGGATGTATCCCAGCCGGGAGAAGACGAAGCCGCCCACCGTGTCGTAATCCTCATCTTCCGGCAGGTCCAGCGCGTACTCATCGTTGAGATCGTCCACGTACATGCGGGCGTCCACTTCGACCGTATGCTCATCGATCTGGCGGACCGATTCCGGCGGGGTCTTCTCGTACTCGTCGGTGATCGGGCCGACCAGCTCTTCCAGAATATCCTCCAGCGTGACGAGACCCGCCGTGCCGCCGTATTCATCGAGCACGACCGCCAGATGGAGCTTTTGATTCTGAAACTCATGCAGCAGGGCCCGCAGCGGCTTGGTCTCCGGCACGAAATAGACTTCGCGCATCCGGTCCCGCACATGGAAGTCCTGCGCCCTGTGCCCGATCTCGGCCAGCAGGTCCTTGGCATAGATCAGCCCGACGATGTTGTCGATATTCTCCTCGTACACCGGGATGCGGGAGTGTCCCACCTGGCGGATGGTTTCCAGCACGGTGGGCAGATCCGCCTCGACATCGACGGCGACCAGATCGGTCCGCGGCGTCATGATCTCGCCCGCCGTGCTCTCGCGCAGCTCCAGCACGTTCTCGATCATCTCCTGCTCTTCTTCGTCCACGGCCCCTTCCATCCGGTGCAGCTGCAGATCCTCGAGAAACTCCTCCTGTCTTTCCTCCTGCTGCTGGTGCGGCGTGGTCGGCGGCACACCGGCGAGCCGGCGCACGAAGATATCGTAAAGCTGCAAGAGGTACAGAATCGGCGTCGCCAGGACAGCCAGCACGAGCAGGATATCATAGGTGCGGCTGATCAGCTTCTCACCGGCGTATTTCGCCCAGGCATGCGGAATGGCCAGGCTGAACACGGAGAAGATCGCCACGGCAGCGATGAACACCCACAGATAACCGGCGGCGTCCAGCGTCCCGTGCCAACGGGTCACCAGCGCCACCAGCAACAACAGGGCCCCGATATTGAACACGAGCCGGTAGAACACGCAGGCCAGGATCAGTTGGTCGGCGTTGGCCGCGATCTTTTCCACGAGTTCGGGCCGCTCCTGACCGTTGACGGCCTTGAGCTCCTCCTGGAGCCGCAGGCGGGAGAACATCCGCAGCGCGTTGGCACAGACGGAAAAGAAGGTGGTCGCTCCCACACACAGGCAGGTCAACAGCACAGCCCAACCGACAAAACCCACGTTCAAATCCCTTTCCCAATCTCTCGTCGGTGATGATACACCAATCCGTAGCCCAAATGTT
Source organism: Planctomycetota bacterium (assembly GCA_023481165.1). Classification (GTDB taxonomy): domain Bacteria; phylum Planctomycetota; class Phycisphaerae; order Sedimentisphaerales; family Anaerobacaceae; genus PLanc-01. Next base: position 8,941 of record JAMCWO010000320.1, read on the forward strand.
GAAGAATTTCATCCTCCGTCCGGTGCATCCGGCGGGCCTGCCTTTCGGTCGCATCCTCGAAGCCGAGGTCGTGCAGCAGCCCGTGCGTGATATACAACGCCAGCTCCGCCTGGGCCTCATGCCCGCGCTGGGTCGCTTCGCGGAGCGCCAGCGCGCCGTTGACAATCAGATCGAAGACCTTTCGCCCCCGGGGCTCCGTCTCATCGGACAGATCGAAGCTCAGACAATCCGTCGTACCGTCATGGTGGAGGAATCTCCGGTTCAGCGCGGCGATCTCGGCGTCATCCACAATGCCGATACTGATTCTGGCCTCGGAGATCCCGAACTGCCGGCAGACGGCGCGCCTGCCTTTCGATAATGGCGGCACATCCGCCGGGAGCTTCTCCACGTGATTGGTGATCTGCACCGTAATCATCGCCGCGGCCGACTCACGTTTCCACCATCTTCGCCACGCTCGATTTGATCGTGCGGGACGAGGCGTCCGGCGCCGTAGGGTAGGCGATACGGCCGTGGTACTGGGCCGCGAGGGACTTCGACATGCTCGCCTCAATCTGGCTCAGCTCGCGGAGCGTCAGATCGCACTCGTCGAACTGGCCATCCTCCAGCCGCTTCATGGCAATGTTGTGCACGACCGTCTCGACCTTGGCCAGCGTCACATCGGACAGGGAGCGGGTCGCGCTCTCCACCGCATCGGCCAGCATGATGATCGCGGCTTCCCGGCTCCGGGGCCGCGGACCCGCGTAGCGGAACTCGCTTTCGCTCGGCGGCGGCTCGATCAGCTTCTTGCCGGCCCCGCCCGGCCCCGACTCCTCATACTTCCGTTTGGCCTCATAGTAGAACGGCTCCACCAGCGTCGTGCCGTGGTGCGTCTCGATGAATTGATGCAGGACGATGGGCAGGCCGAATTCCTTGGCCATCTCCAGCCCGTCCTTGACATGTCCCACGATGATGAGCTGACTCATGGCGGGCGAGAGCTCTTTGTGCTTGCTGGTCGAGCCCATCTCGTTCTCGGTGAAATACTTGGGCTTGTTGATCTTGCCGATGTCGTGGTAATAGGCCCCGACCCGGCACAGCAGCCCGTTGCCGCCGATCGCCTCGGCGGCCGCCTCCGCGATCGACCCGATGAGCAGACTATGGCTGAACGTCCCCGGCGCTTCCATCGCCAGCTTCTTGAGCAGGGCCTGGTTGGCGTCGGAATAGTCCAGCAGGGTCATGCTCGTCGCGATACGAAAGAGCCGCTCGATCAAAGGCAACAGGCTCTGCATCAAAAGCCCCGCGAGAAACGCCGCACAGGCATAGTAGCCCGAGGCCTGAAAGACGGTGATCCAGTTCGGCGGCTCGCCCAGGAAATTCAGATAAGGCACCGCCATGGCGGTGAGAAAAACCACCGTCGCGGTCACGGCACTGACCTCCAGCAGCTTCATCCGCGTGCGGATTTCCTTGAGGGTGAAGCAGCAGACGGCCGCCCCGGTGATCATCGTGAGGAACAGCCGCATGCCTTGCAACTGGAAGGCTTGGTCCGGCTTGGGCCCCACGGCCAGCGACGCGAGGACACAGTACAAGGCGCTCAGGCCGATGGCGAACCGTTGGTCGTAGGCGATCACCAGGATGATCGCGGTCAGGATCGCCGTGCCGACCCCCCACCCCAGCCCCCACAGAGCGTTGCCGCTCGAGAGGGAGCCCAACTTCGTCACCGCCAACAGCGCGGGAAACAGCAGAACCAGCCCCAGGGCCTTGGCATGATTCCGCAGCAGACGGTTCTGATAATGATAGACATACAAGCCGCCCCCGATCGCCGCGAAGACGACCATCAGGGAGGAGGCGGCCAGCGCTCGGTAGCGCCCGGGCCGGGCGAGGCCGAAGGACAGCACGCCGATGCACAGGACCACAAACACGAGCCACAGCAGCAGAGAGATGACCACATCGGCATCCACCAGCCGCGAGCACCACAAGGAGCGCTCGGTAGCGATATTGCGGCGGACCTGGTCCCGCCGGGGGCTGGTTTTCCTAAGCAGCGCCATATCCCCCGCCCGGCGTGCAGCCGCCTCCGAGACCCGCGGCCCCACCGCCCATCCATGTCTGTTCGAATGTCCTCACGACCTTTCGCGCTCCCCGGCACGGCCTCTGGCCTCCTGCCGGATTCGATAGGCCTCCACAATGTTCTGGACCAGCCGATGCCGTACGATATCCTGCTGGCTCAATTCCACCACGCCGATGCCGTCGACGCGCCGGAGGATCTCGATGGCCTCGACCATGCCGCTTTTCTGATTGGCGGCCAGATCCACCTGCGTGACGTCGCCGGTGATGATCATTTTCGAGCCGTGCCCCAGACGCGTCAAGACCATCAGCATTTGCAGGCCCGAGGTGTTCTGGGCTTCGTCGCAGATGATGGCCGCCTCGTTCAGGGTGCGGCCGCGCATGAAGGCCAGGGGGATGATCTCGATGATATCGAGCTCCATGAATTTGCGCATCTGGGCAAAGTCCATCATGTCCTCGATCGCGTCGAACAGCGGCCGCAGGTACGGGTTGACCTTGGCGGCGATGTCGCCCGGCAGAAAGCCCAGCTTCTCGCCCGCCTCGACCGCCGGCCGGGCCAGCACGATCCGCCGAATCTGGCGTTTCTTGAGCATGGACACCGCGACCGCGACGGCCAGATAGGTCTTGCCCGTCCCCGCCGGGCCGGTGCAAAACGTGACGTCAGTATGGAGCATCGTCTCGATGTAATGCAATTGCCCGGCAGTCGAAGGCTCCACCAGCTTGTTGGAGTAGACGGTGATGGCCTGCTCGCTCTCCTCCTGGCCCGGAACCGGTCCCTGCGCGACGAATTCCGTGACGTCATCCACCGTCAGACGCCGGTGCTTGAGCAGATGTTTCTGCATCTGATCGATGACTTCGGCGGCCCGGTGAACGTTTTCCTCCGCCCCGCTGATATACAGGTCCGACTGGCGCGCCGTAATCTGCACGCCCAAGGACCGACGCAGAAGACGAAGGTGGCTGTCGGCAGGGCCGAACAACTCCAGTTGCTTCTCGGGGTCCAATTGTACCGTTACTTCCAAATCTGTCTCTCGCTACACAATCATCAAATCTTCAGCCGGCCTCCCTCATGCCGTCCGTCCGAAGAATGCATAGGCGACCGGCGCTGCCAACAGCAGCGAATCGATCACATCCAGTATACCGCCGAAACCGGGCACGCGGTTCGAGGAATCCTTCTGCTGCGCATCGCGTTTGAGCATCGACTCGGCCAGATCGCTCAACTGCCCGATCACCGCCATGCACGCGCCGAAGATCGGGGCTACCCAAACCTGCATTATACCAAGAACCAGCGCAAATGCGATACTCACGACCATCGCGGCGACGATGGCGCCCGCCAGTCCCTCCCAAGTCTTCTTCGGACTGACGCGGGGCGCAAGTTTGTGCTTGCCGAACAGCTTTCCGAGTGTGTAAGCCCCGATGTCAGAACATTTTACGACAAAAATGAACATCAGGATCGCCCAGGGCCCCTCGTCAATGCGTATCCCGAGCACGAAAGCCCCCAAAAGGCCGAGATACAGCAGCGAGAAACAACTGACTCCGCAGTTGGCCAACACTCCATCGTTGCCAAGCTGGAGATGCTGCTGCAAGAACATGGCCGCCAGCACAAACGCCAGGACCGAGAGAAGATACATACCCTGGGAGATTTGAAGAAGCTGGGGCCAGTACCAAGCCGTGCCAACCAGAACCAGTCCGATCGTGGTGACGGGATTGAGCACGGCGAGTCCTCGGCCGGCCGCCAGCCGGGAAAGCTCGATCCCCCCAAGGCTGAGGGTTACGGCGAGCAGAGCCATCAGCAGCGTTGCCTGCACAGGGCAGTTGTCGGCAGTGGAAGCCGTCAGGGAGCCATCCAGCCACCCGTCGAAAAGGACCAGGCCGGCGAGCAGGATCGTCATCAAGGTCCCGAAAAGTAATCTGTATCTAAGCATGTCCGCCGGATGCGACAACTCCATATGCCGCCCTGCCAGAACACCCGCCCAGCGCTGCCACCCGGCATCTGCACAATTCGTGCGGGCACAGCGCTATTCTCAAGCTTTCAGCGTGTTGGCCGCTGGGCTGCGGCCCGGTGCGGCGGTGTCGATCGCGCCGAAACGCCGATCCCGGCGGGCATAGGCCAGCAACGCTTCTTCCAGCGACCGTTCATCGAACTGGGGCCAGAGAGTATCGGTCACATAGAACTCGCTGTAGGAGATCTGCCAGAGGAGAAAGTTGCTGACCCGCAGCTCGCTGGCCGTCCGGATCAGCAGGTCGGGATCGGGCAGTCCCGCCGTATACAGGTGCGCGCTGATGCAAGTCTCGTCGATATCCTCCAGCCGCAGACGGCCCTCCTGGTGCGCTTGCGCGATCGCCCGCGCCGCATCGACGATCTCCGCCCGGCCGCTGTAGTTGAGGGCCAGGGCCAAGGCCATGCCGGTGTTATTCCGGGTCAGCTCCAGCGTTTCCCGCAGCGAATCACTGACCATCTCGGGCAGCCCTGCCATGCGGCCCAGATGGATCAGTTTGACGTTGTTCCGCATCAGGTTCGGCCGAATGGCGACCAGGTAGTCGGCGTAGAGGTGCATCAAGGCGTTGACCTCGGCCTTGGGCCGCTTCCAGTTCTCGATGCTGAACGAGTACAGCGTCAGCGACTTCATCCCGAAATCGACGCAGCACTGGGCGATGGTTTCCGCCGTCTTGGCCCCCTGCCGGTGGCCCTCGTAGCGCGGCAGATTCTTGTGCTGGGCCCAGCGGCCGTTGCCGTCCATGATGATGGCGATGTTGCGCGGCAACTGCTCCGGCTCCAGACCCAGCCGCGCCGCCGTCTCGGCCAACTTTTGATCCATGCTCTTCATAGTCAACGAACGCGCCTTATGATGGTCTGGCTGCGCTGGGGCCCAACGCCGATCATCTCAATGGGCTTGCCGATAATCTCCTCGATCCGCCGGACGTAGAGCTGCGCGTTTTTCGGCAATTGCTGGAAGGTCGTCACCTGACCGATGTCTTCTTCCCAACCGGCCATGCGCTCGTAAATCGGCCGCGCCTTGGCGAGCCGGTCGATGTTGGCCGGGAAGAACGTCTTGCTCTGCCCCTCAATCTCGTAGGCCGAACAAAGGTTCAGCTCTTTCAACCCCCCGAGCGTATCCAGATGCAGCAGTGCCAGCGAATCGATCGAGCCGATCTTGACGCTGTAGGCGGCGGCGACCGCGTCGAACCACCCGCACCGTCGCGGCCGGCCCGTGGTCGTGCCATACTCGTGGCCCTTGTCGCGAATGTACTGTCCGATCTCGTTGTCCAATTCCGTCGGGAAGGGTCCCGCCCCGACGCGGGTCGTGTACGCCTTGGCGACGCCGATGTACTTGTCGATCATGCGGGCCGGCACACCGCAGCCGGCGGGCACGCCCAGCGAGCTGGAGTTGGAGCTGGTTACATAGGGGAACGTCCCGTGATCCAAGTCGAGAAGCGAGCCCTGGGCGCCCTCGAAGAGGACGGATTTGCCCTCGGCAATCGCGGTATGGAGCCATTCCGTCGTATCCGCGACCAGCGGCGCGAGCCGGGCCGCATACTGTTTGCAGCTCTCCATGACGGCGTCGACGCTCATCGGCTCGGCGCCATAGAGAGCGGCGAAGAGCTTGTTCTTATATTCAAGGATGGTCTGAAGCTTCTTGTTGAGGGCGGGCAAATCGCGAAAGTCGCTCATGCGCACGGCGTAGCTGCGTCCCACCTTGTCCGCGTAGCACGGACCGATGCCGCGGATCGTCGTGCCCAGCTTCTGCTTGCCCAGCGACTCCTCCCGCAACTGGTCCTCGCGCTTGTGGTAATCCAGGACGACATGGGCGTTCTCGCTGATGAGCAGGCGGTCGTTGAGCGTGATGCCGCGCTGCGCCAGGCCGTCGATCTCGCTGATCAGGACCGCCGGGTCCACGACGACCGCATTGGCGATGACACAGGCCACGCCGGTCCGTACGGAACCGCTCGGGAGCAGGTGCAGGGCAAAGCGCTCCTCCCCAATCACGACGGTATGGCCCGCGTTCGAGCCGCCGCCGTAGCGGACCACGATATCGCTGTTTTCCGCGAGGATATCGACGACCTTGCCCTTGCCTTCGTCACCCCACTGCAAACCCACTACGCAAATATTCATCGAAGAACTCGTACTTTCTCAGCCACACGTAACACGGGCGTCCTGCCCGTGATCCCAAGGCCGGAACCCGCCCCCGTACAGGCCGGGGGACGGCCTTGGAACCGGGCCCCCCAAACGCGTTTCATCGCGTTTGGGAACCCACTCATGGGCAAGATGCCCATACCACGAATAGACACTCGCACCCCTGAATTCAGGATCACGGGCCAGATGGGAACCCCAAACGCGAAATAATGCGTTGGGGGACCCATGCCCGTGCGACTAGATAAGCCATTATAGGCTACCGGCATAATCCGCGCGGGTCAACCAAATTATTCCTCCGGGCCAGTCTCCAGTCTCCGGCCGGGAGGTTTCGCAAACAAAGGTCTTGACAAGTCGGCCGCAGATGGCACAATGAAATCAGGCTGTTGAGACAACAATGGACGAGCCGACTTTGATTCCCGCACCTTTGGAAAGCGCGCGTTTATGCCCTCACAGCCTCCCCGTTTAGCGGATGGGAGCGTCAGCAGTGGGTCGCGGAGCCAGCCAGACCGGAAGCCTCAGGTCGGATGCGCGTCGGCCGCACCGGTGGTCTAATCCAACTATCAGTCCCAGCGGCTTCACCCTCATCGAACTGCTGGTCGTGATCGCCGTCATTGCCATCCTGCTGGCGATCTTCCTCCCGGCGGCACGCACGGCCCGCGAGCGCGGCCAGAGGGCCGTCTGCCTGAGCAATCTCAGGCAACTCACCCTCGCGTGGGTCGCCTACGCCGACGAGCACGATGGCCGGCTCGTCAGCGGCCGTGCCTTGAGTATCACGATCATGGGCGGCCGCTGGAGACTGGAAGGCTGGGCGGGCACGGCCTTTGGCTTTCCTCCCAGCCGTGCCGCTCTCTTTCGAAATCCCGCCAAGGGGCCCCTGTGGCCGTACCTCCGAGACATCGACATTTACCGTTGCCCGCGCGGCCGGGTCGGCAATGCCCTCACCTACGCAACCGTCATCTCCGCCAACGGCGCCGACGTGGCCGGGACGTACGTGCCCGACCCCCTCGGTCGGGAGTTGACGGAACCCGGCGCACGGGTTGGCGGCACGGTGCTGAAACTGACCCGGCTCACGGACATCCTCACTCCGGGTCCGGGGGCAAGGGCGGTCTTCACCGACATAGGCCAGACGCCCACCAGCCCGGATCTCTTTGTCCAGTACCTGCTTCCCCAGTGGTTCTACAGCGCCCCTCCCATACACCATGCCGACGGCGTCACGCTCTCGATGGCGGACGGGCACGCCGAGTATTGGAAGTGGAAAAGCCGCGAAACCCTGAAAATACCGCGGGCGTTGTACCCCGTCAACTCGGTGCCCGGCATGTTGTTGGAACACATGGTCGGCAAGGACTACGAACCACAGACGGAAGAAGGCCTGTACGATCTCCAACGGCTCCAAAGAGCGACCTGGGGCCGCTTGGGGTACTCGACCGCGAAGAGCCCGTAGAAAGTTCTACTATGGGTGGATTGAGAGGAGATAACATGGCAGCGTGCAAGAGACACCGGAGCATGAGCTTCTTTTTCGGGTTCGCCTGGGGGCTGGCCTGTTACACGAGCGTATGGGGCATCGAGTTTGCCGGCGGGACCGGCGAGCCGAACGATCCCTACCAGATCGCCACGCCTGCACAACTGCTGGCCATCGGCTCGACTCCCGACTTGACCAGAAAGCACTACGTGCTGACGGCCTCCCTCGACCTTGCCGGCCTGCCCCAGTCCCAGTCGATTGTCGGTTTCGGTTGGTTCTCCGGCACCTTCGATGGGCGCGGTCACACGATACGGAACCTGCGCATCGAGGGCGCAGCCATGCCGGCCCTGTTCCATTTCATCGCTCGCGAGGCGGAGATCCGGAACCTTGGACTCGTCGAGATCCAAGTGAGGGGCACCGGCACCGCCGGGGCGCTCGCCTCGACGAACCTGGGACGGGTGGTCAACTGCTACAGCACCGGGTCAGTTTTCGGCTCCTTTGACGTGGGCGGACTGGTGGGGCGGAACGAGGGCACCGTGGTTGACTCCCACAGCGCCGTTGCGGTCACCGGCGGCACTCATGTCGGCGGACTCGTGGGAGAGAACATGGGCACCGTGTCTTCCTGCTACGCGACCGGCGAAGTGATCGCGGACAGCATGGCGGGCGGACTGGTGGGCTTCAGCCTCGGCGAAATCCGGGACAGCCATTTCGTTGGGTCTGTGTCCAGCCTGACTCTTCAGGCCGGTGGGTTGGTGGGAAACAACTCGGGGCCGATCACTTCCAGCTACGCCGAGGCTACGGTCGCAGGCCAGAGCTGGTCCGTCGGCGGACTGGTGGGGGAGGCAGACGGCCGAAGTCGCATCGTCTGGTGCCATGCGAAAGGAAGCGTGACGGGCCAGGAGTCGGTCGGTGGGTTGGCGGGGCGCAATAGCGGCTCGATCGAGGCCAGCTTTGCCGAGATGAACGTCGTCAGTTACGGCCGCCGGGCCGGCGGCCTGGTGGGAGCAGGAGACAGCGGCGATATCCGTGACTGCTACGCGCTCGGCAACGTGGAAGGCGAAGACGATGTCGGCGGACTGGTCGGATACGACAACGCCAAGATCTCCACCAGTTATTCCATCGCGACTGTCCTCGGTTACGGCTGGCAGACCGGTGCCTTGGTGGGGCGACTGACCACCGCTCCGACGGCGGTGAAGGACTGCTATTTTCTCGACGCTTGGGACGGCGGCGGACCGGACAATGGGATCGGTACCTCCCTCACCAGTGCCCAGATGAAGCAGCGAGCCAGTTTCGCAGGCTGGGATTTCTGGGGAACGGCCGCGGATGGGGCCAACGACGCCTGGTTTATGCCGCCGGACGCTTATCCCGCCCTGGTTTGGCAGACGGACATAACCGGATTGCGCCGCGTCCCAGAGGTCGCAGGGCTGCCTCTCGACGAGGCTCGGTTGGCACTGACCGCCGCCGCGTTCGTCGCGGACACTATCCGCTACGATTTCAGCCGAACCATTCCCGCCGGCCATGTCATTTCTGCGACGCCGTATCCCCTGGCGACCGCGGGAGCAGCCATCAGCCTGATCTTGAGTTCCGACGCGGCGTACGTTTGGACCGACAACCCGGGCGACGGCTCGGCGGCCCTGCCCTATCGCATCGAGACGGCCGGGCAACTGGAATCTTTGATCGATCACCCGGAGCTGTGGGACAAGCACTTCGTGTTGTCCGCCGATCTGGACATGACCGGCCGGACTTACTTCAAGGCCCTGATCGCCCCGGACGTGGACGACACCCGAGGCAACGGTTTTCAGGGCCCGCCGTTCCGTGGCTCCCTCGACGGCCAGGGGCACATCATCCGCAATCTGATCATCCACCAGGACACCACCCATGACTATATGGGCCTCTTCGGCATGATCGGCCCCGGGGCACGGATTGACAACCTCACGCTGTTGGACGCCGACGTCATCGGCGGCACCGGTTCGAGCAGCTACGTTGGTGTTCTGGGTGGATATAACCAAGGGACGATCACGAACTGCCGGGCCATCGGCTTCGTCCGCCACGGGCGCGGCGACGGCCTGGTCGGCTTCAATGCCGGCAGCATAATCGACTGCCGGTCCGATGTGATCCGCAACTGACCGCGAGATCCACGATGCCGCGAACAACCGCACAACCACGAAATCAACAGGCCTTCACGCTCATCGAGCTGCTCGTAGTAATTGCGATCATCGCCCTGCTGATGGCCGCTCTCGTGCCGGCGCTGGGCGCAGCGAGGAAGCATGCCAGATCGGTCGCGTGCCAGTCGAATCTCAGGCAATGGGGCGCGGCGCTGGCCCTCTACACGACGGATCATCAAGGACACCTTCCAACCGATACTTCTGGCGACAGCGGCCTGTGGCTTCTCCGCGGCGTGTTCCTGGCGCACGACGATCCGAATGCGAATGCGAGCGCTCTGCACCACTTCGGGACCAGGAACATCATCCTGTGCCCCATGGCCACCAAGGCCCCCGTGCGTCCCTGGGGCGGAATGGCTGGCACCTCCGTTTTCGGGTCCGCGCGTGGGGGTTTGTTCGACATAAGGTTCGGATCGACGTTCACCGCCTGGGAGATCCTCAAACCCGCCCCCGTGTTTCGCGGCAGCTATGGGTATAACGAATGGATATTCCAGGGACTGAGTGAGCACCCGCGCAAAACGCGCAACGGCCTCGTGGAACTGGACATTCTCTCCCTGAGCGGCAGGGCCGACTTTCCGGTCTTGCTGGATGCGAGCACGCCGTCGGCGCGGCCCACGAACCTTGTGGGGGGGCCCATGACCATCGGGGGGCCACCGATGACTGAGGATTGGATTGTCACGGCCCTCAGTCCAGGGACCTTCTGCATGAATCGCCACAACGGGTGTGTGAATGGCCTTTTCCTCGACTGGTCGGTACGAAAGGTCGGCCTGAAGGAGCTCTGGACTCTACCGTGGTCCTATGAATACGACACCGCCGGACGCTGGACCAAGGCCGGCGGCGTCAAGCCCGAGGACTGGCCGAAGTGGATGCGGAAGTTCAAAGACTACTGAGGCCCGGGCTCCGTGATCTGGGCGACGAGGTGCTCCAGGATGGGCTTGAGGTTGTCGTATTGGCGGTCGCTGAACTTGCACCGGGCGAGGCGGCCGCTTTCGGTCTTATAGGTGAGGGTGAAAAGGCCCTTGGTCTCGAAATGCGTTTTGTCGATCTGCTCGATGGCGTCGTAAAGAATCTTCCTGCCGCCGGAAAAGACCAGGGCATCCTCGGCGGCCACCAGCTTGCGCCGGCGGATCGCACACCAGTACGCCCCCAAGAGTACCGCACCCAGGACAAAGAACGGCGGGGATTTCCGGTTGAAGATCAGCGTGCCATCCGGCCGGCCCTGCTCGAGCGTGTGCTGGGCGATGAAGCTCTGGTTGAAGCGTCCATCGTAGCCGAACCACAGCGCCATCACGAGGCACACCACGATGCCGATGACGAAGTTGTTGCGCTTGTACTTGCTCAACGGGGCTTCAATAGCCATAGGAACCCGGACTCCCTTCCGCGTCGCATCTTGTTACGGAGAGCGCCTTTGGGCAATGACCTCGGTCAGCGGGTGCACGAAGTACTTGATGATCCGCTCGTTCATCAGCTCTTCGGCCAGTTGGCACTGGCGCTCGAACGAGGCCGCCGGATCGAAGCGTTCACTCGCCTTGGGGTACTGGCGGACCGTCAGCGACAGGGTAATCGCCTGGTCCCGGTTGTCCTCCTTCTCGCCGGGCTCGAAGATGCTCGTCTTGGATTCAATGTTCACACGGGCTTGCGTGAACTCGTCCGCCGAGAGCGTAATCACCATCGAAGGCGAGTACACGATCGGCTTGACGTGCGGCCAGTCCAGCAGCCAGCCGAAGGCGCTGCTCGCAAACAGAGCCTCGGCAATGACCTCATCGTGGCTGCCCGCGCAATCGAAGTCCATGGCGAAGGTTACGTCGATGGAATCGACATCGAGCGGGGTCACGCCGAGCATGTACGGCATGAGCTCCAGGACCAGCTTATCCTGCTGATACGCCTCCTCCACGCTCGACGGGTTCACCAGCCCGGAGCCGATGCGGTCCGTCTCCAAGCTCACCCACCGGGACTGGCCCGACACCGGATCTTCTTCCAGGCAGTATTCCCCGCTGTCCCGCCGGGAAAACTTCCCCATCGTCGGAAACTGCTTCTGGATACGCTCGAAAAACGTCAGAAGCGTGTCGCGCGACGTGGGCAGATCCAACTCCGTGTTCACGTACATGTCGATGTAGAAATCGTCGCACAGAGAGCTATAACTGTTCGCCGGCATGAGGGAAAGAACCCTCCACAGAATTCTTTCGTATCCAGTTGAGCCGTGAAGCACCCGGACTTCGGGCCTATACCGGCTCAGTTTCCATCCACCATTATACGCACAACCAGCAATTACCCTATACTTTTTTCAGGCAGACGCCGAATTGTAACCTGTTTTTCTCACATTTCAAACGTTTTTCAGTCCAAAATTTTTGCGTTTTTCCCAATCCACCCACTCCCCTGCCGGGTTCGGCGCGCAGGCCGCCCATTTTGGCGGAGATTACAGCAGGACAAGGATCAGCGTACCCAGCGCAATCCGATACCATCCGAAGACCACAAACGTATGGCTCTGCACAAAACGCAGGAGCCAGCGGACGACCAGAAAGGCGGTAATGGCCGCCATGACACTGGCAACGATCAGGTGCGCCCAGTTCTCGGGCGGCGCCCCCGTCGCCGCGGAAGTGTGGTGCGAGGCGACGGCGATCTGCAAAGCTCCCGCCGAGAGCAACGTCGGAATTCCCACGAGGAAAGAGAACTCCGTGGCGGCCGGCCGGGCGGCGCCCACCATCATGGCGGCAAGGATCGTGGCCGCGGACCGGGAGGTGCCGGGAAAAGCCGCGGCCAGCAGTTGGGCGAATCCCACGAGGACGGCCGACGGCCAACTGATGCCTTCCTGCGGCACCTTGCCGCGGAACCATCGTTCCAGGGCGAAGATCACGAAGCCCCCCACCAGCGTTGCCCACGCGACCGGCCCCGCCGTCTCGGGAAGCCGAAAGCCGGCCTTCTTCAGGGCCACTCCCCCCACCCCGGAGATGAAAAAAGCCACCACGAGCTTGGCGAGAAATTCCCGCGTGGCGGGCTTATGCCTCTCGAAAACCAGTTGCTTGGCTCGCTCGGTGAATAGCAGCAGCACGGCCAGAACGGCGCCGCACTGAACCACCGTGTTGAACAAATCCGAGCGTTGCGCCAGCCCGAAGACCCGTTTGAACAGGTGCTCCGTCAGCAGCAGGTGGCCGGTGGATGAAACCGGCAGAAACTCCGTGAGCCCTTCGACGATCCCCAGGATAATGACGGCAATCCACTCGATCATGACCTACCAGGAAAAAGATGCCTTAGGCCCCCACCAGCAGCTTCATCACAATCAGCACGAAAATCGCCGAGCAGATCCCGGCGGCCAGGTCGTCCGCCAGAATACCCCATCCAGCCGGCAAACGCTCCAGCTTCCTTATCGGCCAGGGCTTCGCGATATCAATAGCCCGAAAGGCCAGGAATCCCAGGCCGGCGAGCACAATACTCTCCCAACCGCACAGACCTCTCGTCGCCACGAGGGGTAAAATGAGAAACGTCAGCGCCTGGCCCGCGAACTCGTCCATGACGACCTCGCCAGGGTCGTCATCGCCCTTGGCGGTGATAGACGCCGGAGCATAGAGCACACACGCCGCACACCCGACGACGAGCATCACCGCCATTACGGCCGTGGCCGCAGCGGGAACTCCCGCATACATGAGCAGGCCAAACAGGAGCGCCGGCGGCAGCGACCCCCACGATCCCGGGGCCATCGGCAGCCATCCCAGCCCAAAGCACGTAACGATCCATCGTTTCCAGTTCATCAGGCCAAGACACTACCCTATAAGCCCGGATCAAGTCAAAGAGAAACAGATGGCGCAAGTATACCATCCGCGGGCCAATTCTTGCCGTGGGAATCGCCTGAAGGCACGCGTGCTACATGCGCCGGTCTAATCTTGCAGTCGGCGGAGAATATGGTTTGCCAAGTAGTCGCGGATCTCACGATGCCGAGGCACAGGCTGGCACACGCCCGTTCTTGGATTCTGATACCAGTCGTGCCGTCCTCCATGTCGAAGCAGGATGCACCCATTTTCTTCGAGGCGCCGAATCAGGTCGGTCCGTTTCATGCGATCCGAAGCTCCGCCACGCGGCGTACGCCGGGAATCCGACCGCTGGTCAGTTCTTCGTAGAGATCTCTCAGATTCTCTTGAAGCTCTTCAATGGTTTGGCCTTGCGTCATGTAGTCGGGATACTCCTCCAAGTGCCCCAACCACATATCCTCATCCTGCCAATAGATATAGCGGACAGTTTCCATACCTTAAATATACGCCACAGGCTCTTGCGAATCAATCCGGATTCGCCTTTGGGCCTACGAATTGGGGACACCGAGCAGCTTGAGGCAGTAGCGGTCGGTCATGCCGGCGATGTAGTCGCAGACGGCGCGCGGCAGGCCGTAGTCCGGAATGAAGCCGCGGAAGTAACCCGGCATTCGGCCGGGCTCGCGGCAGAGTTGTCCAAACAACTCGGGCAGCCAACGCCTGACGTTAGCGGCTGACTCCAGCAGCCTCTCGTGATGGTAGAGATTGCGAAGCAGGAATTGCTCAAGATCGGCCAGCCAACGATCGTATTGGGCCGACAAAGCAATCAGATCTTCCGCTCTGTCACAGACTTCGCGGGCTGTCCGGACGCCGGCCCTGGCGATGTTCTCCCGGCTCTGGCCGATGCAATCGCTGACGAGATGGTCAATGATCGTCTTGGCCACGCGCGTCCGGCGGATCGTCCAATCGGGAATCCGCTCGACGGCGACGCGGCGCGCCGCCTCGGCGTAGAGGTCCAGGTGCCGCATCTGGTTGCCATCGATCAGCCGGGCCCGCATACCGTCCTCAAGGTCGTGACAATTGTAGGCGATGCGATCCGCCACGTCGGCCGCCTGGCCCTCCAGCGTACAATTGACCGGATCGAAGGATTCATGATTGGCGCCGGTGCCCGAATCCGCAATCCGCAATCCGCAATCCGCAATCGCCCTGCCTTTTCGCTTCGCCGCCGCGACGGCTTTGCGGGCCAGGCCCAGCCGGGTCTCGTACATCAGGTTCAGGCCCATGAATCCCGGATAGGGATGCTCCAGCAGCGTCACGATCCGCAGGGTCTGGGCGTTGTGCTCGAAGCCGCCGCAGTCGGCCATCAGGTCGTTGAGTACTTCCTCGCCCGTATGCCCGAAGGGTGGGTGCCCCAGGTCGTGGGCCAGGCAGATCGCTTCGGTGAGGCTCTCGTTGAGCCCGAGCACTTTGGCGATGGTCCGCCCGATCTGGGCAACCTCGATCGTGTGTGTCAGCCGCGAGCGATAGTAGTCGTTGACGCCGGGCGAGAAGACTTGGGTCTTGCCCTCCAGGCGCCGGAACGCCGAACAGTGAATGATCCGGTCGCGGTCCCGCTCGAAGTCGGAGCGGTACGCATGCGGCGGCTCGGGGAAGACTCTCCCCTGGCTCACCGCCTCCGTAACGGCATAAGGACTCAATCCATCAGACATCATGACACGGATTCAAGCTTTTCTCTTAAGACACGGATTGACACGGATCTACACGGATTCGTGAGGTTCTGAGAAGCGGGAATTTGCTCTCCAGAAATCGGTGTTAATCCGTGTGAATCCGTGTCTCCCCAACAAGTCTTCCTCTGTGTCGTTACAATCCCGGCAGGCCGTGCTCAGCGCTGGTCTTTTTCAACTCTGCCAGCAGATCCGCCAGCGATTGGCTGACCACTTTCGTATCGCTGCACACACTCATGAAGTTCGTGTCGCCATCCCAGCGCGGTACCACGTGAATGTGCAGGTGGCCGGGCAATCCCGCGCCCGCACAGCGGCCGAAATTCAGGCCCACGTTGAAGCCGTGCGGATGAATCGCCAGCGACAGCGCCCGCTGCGCTTCCCGGACGAGCTTGACCAGTTCCAGCATCTCGTCCTCCGAGGTCTCGGTGAAATCCGCAATATGCCGGGCGGGCGCTATCAGCAGATGGCCATTGTTGTAGGGGAACCGATTCAGGACCACGAGGCTCCGACCGGTCCGCCACAAGACCAGGTTCCGCTCATCTTCCTCAGGATGGGCCAGGTTATGGCAAAGAAAACAATCATCGCTCTTTTCGAGACCCTGGATGTAAGGAATACGCCACGGCGCCCATAGAATGTTCTGTCCCAAGATATCGCCACCTCCCATTCTTGATTGCGGATTGTAGGGGAGCGTCACGACTTTACTCCGCAATCCGCAATCCGAAATCCGCAATCGACTTTCACTGCCGCTCCATCGTCAACGTCTGCTCGATCGTAATATGCGGGTTGGCCTTGATGCCCAGCGGCGGCAGTCCGGCTTTGACCCGCAGCACATACTTCTGCTGCCGTTCTTCTATGCGGCCGGTCTTGAGGTTGAACAACTCGGTGCCGGTCCCTTCCAGGCCCAGCACCTCGTACGGACCAAGGAAGCCGAAGGTGCCGCTCATCTGAAATCGCCCGGCATAAGGGATCGGCCAGCCTGCCGGCACCGACTCCGCCGGCGTGTACGTGCTGGTGATAACCGCGAATGATCCATCGGCATCCTGACGAGCCTCATCCAACTGGTAGACCACGTTGCGGGCCTGGCGCATCACCATTGGCGTCGGCACAGAAAGCTGCGACCGCCACGTCTGTCCGACCGCCACCCCCTCCGCCGGGCGCTCAAGGCTCGATTCGGCATCCCACAGGAACCACTGACTGGCGATGAAATCCCCGATCATATCGGGTTCCTTGACCCGCCCCATCGCCGTGCCGGCCCGGAATGCCTGCTTGCCCATCTCCTGAATCAGTGTCGCCAATTCGGAAGCATCAACAATCTTGCCGCGCGGATCGACCTTCAGGGCGAAGCTCTTGCCTTGGGCCGACTCCACGGCGTCGGTCCCGAAATTGCGGGCACTGGGTCCACCGCTGCGTACCGCCCGGACCGATTCCACTGTGGCGCAGATTGTGCTCACGCCATAGGGGTCCACCTCGACCGGGGTGTACGCAACGATCATCTCGAAAGTCTCGGACTGCTCCTGAACGTGATTCGATTTCGTGGCCGCGTTGGGGTCCCAGTCTACGGCGATGTTCTTCTTCGAGGTAAACTTGTACCGCAGCGTCTCGCCCGGCTGGAAATCCACCGTAAAGAACACCCGGCCATCGTTAGCCGCTTTCCCTGCCTCGGAGGCTCGGCCGGCCCCCTTCTCGGGCGAGCCGCATCCCGCCAACGAAACACAAAGAGCCCCAACTAAAACCGCTCCAACGATCCTCACGTGTATCCTTTCACTCCATCCGCTCCAAGCGGTGCAGCCGCCGGGCGGCCATTTTGATCGCCGTCGGTTGGCCCGCCTGCATGGAGCCCGGATCGGCGATGACCCACTCGTTTTGCATCTCTTCGACGTACTCGCGGACTTGCCCGCGATCGAGATCGAGCACCAGCCGGCCCTCGTAGTTGTCCGTGTTGTCGGACAGGCCGGCAAAGGGGTTGACCGTCTGCTGTTTGCGCCACTGTTCGGCCTGCGCCGCCGATGGGATCGCCTTCATCTCCACAATGGCCTGCCGGTCTTTGTTCTGTTGCACCTGTTTGAGCGTGTACACCCGCTCATACGTTTTCGCGCCCAGATCGTCAAAGGAGAAGGTCTTGATACTGCTCCAGGTCTGTCCGGGCCGCACCTGCCGGTCCTTCAAGGCGGACAGCGCCACGATCTCGTGCCGATTGCGAATCTCTTCATCCGCCAGGAGCTTCGCGGCCACGCGATGCCCCGGCAAGATGCCTTGCAGTGCTTTTCGCGCCGGCTCGACGTTCGAGATCTCCAGGACCTGCCCCTGGGGGGACATCTTTACCCGATAGCTCTTGCCAACCAGCGCCGCCAGGGGATTCTCGGAGTCTGTCGGCCGGGCACTGTCGAAATCGAGCACCACCTTATTCACGGATTCGATCACTTCCTTCACCCCCCGGATCGTGATCTCCAGCACCGCGTTGCCGTCGTCCTGCACCTGCTGCACCCGCTGCTCGAACGTCAGCTCGACGAGACTACCCGTGCGGCCATCGGTGAACTGCGGAGGCTTGGCAGCCTGCGCGCCCTTCCATTCCACGCTCTTGTAGGATTCCGTCGTGAGCCTGTAGGTCGCCGCCTGCCCCGGCACGAACTTCAGCGCCAACTCCACTGCCGGTCCGGAAAGTTCGGCCTTGCTCACCTTCGCCGGCACGCTCTTGCCCTCGTCCGGAGCGACGCTATGAGGCGCTTCTCGTGTCGAGGGCGTCCCGCCCTCGGAGCGCGGGCTGGAAGCCCGCGACACGCTCGGCAATGCCTCTGGGGCCGCGCCATCGGCAGCGCCGACTCGCGTCGCCGGAGTCTCCGCCCGTTGCCCCTGACAACCTGCCGCCGCCAGCATCATCAAGATGAGAACGCCTGACACAACGCTTGCCAACTTATCCGCCAGCACCATCGGGTCTCCGTAGCCAAATCCACGCCCTGACACACCCCTGCCGCGATCTGATTATAGAACGGCCCGGCTGCGCCAGACAACGTTTTTTCGCGAGCTTATGCATGGCTCGGTAGACACCGTATCGTCGACCCTCGGCTTGGACGGCGTGTAGGAAGTGGCACGGGCATCCTGCCCGTGAGGCTTTGTGGCATCGGCATCCTGCCGATGATTCATGGGCTGGAAGCCCATGCCACCCAGAACCGACTTCTCACACACCCTTAGAGACGAACTCGGCCTTCCCCTTGATTATCCACCACTTCGCCGTCCACCAGCTCAATCTCCAGCCGTCGGAACTTGGAGTAGATCCACAGGCCGAAGGCCCCGATCAGCCAAGCCAGACAACTGAAGCCAAGGGCGAAGACGGGATACATGATCAGAGCCGCCACCAGACCCGCCGGACCCGTGACGGGAGAGTCGTTCAGGCGCACCGTGTTGGCTCCGAAGATGCTGGCGATCCCGCACAAGATGAAGAACGGGAGTAGGGAGATGGACGCACCGACAAAGATCAGCTTGAACAAAGAACCGTTGGAGAGTCGTCTGGCCCGAATTCTCATTATGCCTCCTTTGTCTCCTAGCGCCATTAGCAAAATTGCGGGATGAGATTGCCTGGAACAACGCCCGCTAATCTGCGTGCCGAACACGCCGGACTTCCTCCAGATTGGCCTTGGCCGGGGGGACGTTGGCAATGAACCTGCCGATCTTCTCGCAGGGGTAGTCGGGGCACAGGGCGCAGTCTTTCACCTTTTTGGCTAGGCCGCACCTGCGGATCTCGCAGTCGGCGCAGTGGTCGATTTGGACACCCTCGGTCTTCAGACAACCCACGCAGTTGATATGCTCGGGCTTGAGCTGGGCCTTGAACTGCTGGGACCACTCGGCGGCGGTCTTGACTCGCAGGGCTTGGTCGTTGGTCTTGTAGGCGATGGAGGCGGGACAGGCCGCACAATCCAAGCCGCACATGGCCAATGTCTTGGTAGGCTTGGCCGTTTGCTTGTTCTGTTCCTGGCAGCCCGCTCCCAGCACGCTCGCGGCGGCGACGGAGGCGGCGGTGGTGGCCAGAAGATCACGACGCGACAGATTCGACCGATTCGGTTGCACGCTGATGTACCTCCACTTCAAGAGCACAGTAGCCTCCAAGTCCACCGCGGCATTATAGGGCCAGGTGCGCTCGAGAGACAAGCGAAAAGAGGAAGACAGGAATCCCACGGGTACGCCCACCACACAGTGGAGGATGCTGCGATGCCGCCGCGTCGGCAAAGGGCAAAGAGGGGGAAAGTACTCCTCTAACACGCCAGAACGTGTACGGTAGCCGCCCCTGCCCGACAGCGCTTGAGGGGGACCGAGAGCCTGGGGACACCAGACTCAATCCGGGGCCGAAATCCGTAATATGGCCGCGGGAATTCCCGACGTAATAAGAGACTATAGCAAGCATACCGGGTTCATGATGCAGCGATACGCATGGATTGCCATTTTTCTCAGTGTAGGAGGCATTCTACGTATGGATACAAGGAATACTGGTCCTTCTTGTGGTACGCCGTAGCGAAAAGCGCTTCCAGAAGGCTGAAACCGCCCGCTCAATTTGCTCGCAACGGATACGAAACCCGGTGAGCTTGCTACAGTGTCCGTAATAATTGTTATTCGAGACCTGAACCCGCGAAGGCGTCCTGATGACTCAGCGTTCCCCCGCGTGTGGCTCCGCTGGCGCGACTAGGACGTGACCGTGCTCTGCGCCTGGGCCACGTGAGAAAAACTACCGAAAGAGCTTGACACCAACATTCTCAAATGTAGAATATCCCAAACTGAGAAAGGAGAACGGTCATGCTACTTTCTGCTACATATCTCGCAAGACCTCACGCGGACCCGCGAAGGCACGCCATTCCCACAGAAGTCATCAAACAGACTGCAGGAGGGGCTCTGGATGGCAAGCTCTGTCTTCTTGAGATTCTGGTTGTCAAGTCAGGAGCAAGGAAGGTCAAGGTCGTGCCCCCTGTGGCCTTAAGACCGACGAGTGGAGGCGAAGTTTACGTCCCACGGAAAGCTTGCCCAGAATATCCTGAGGAGTTCGCAATTGATGACTATTTGGTTGTTAGGATGACAATGCTTGAACCTGGATAGAGGGAAAGAAACTAAACCGGTTGCCAACCCGCACCGGAATGGGTGCGGCGTCCGGCGGAGTTGCCACGGTGCTCGCCAAGCCAGACTTCTCATCCTTGAGCAATGGAGGTAGTTCTATGAACGATTTCAGTGTTGAGGTGATAGACCTACGCCCCATCTACGACTTTATCAGCCAGCCAGAGAATCGCGAGATACCTGGCAGAGATGAGCCCGTCTACCTTCGGTATCGGGACGTGGTCGACGGGCTGCTGCAACAGGTCCCTAAGGGACCCGGATGGTATGCGTGGTTCGCAAGGGGTCGACAGGCCGACAACCAGAGTGTGAAGTATGTCGGCCAGTCTTCGAGCTACGGGCTCTTCAATCGACTTCGAGATGAGCTCAGGGAGGACTACCTTGCCTTTTGGGGTACGGCGTACGACATGGAGCAGATGCTTCAAGCGATGATGGAAATATACCCGGATTACCAAGCGAACCATATGCGTGTGGCGATGCGAGCCGGAGCTACCCACCTCATGGCAGTTGGACTCCCCAGTGCGACACGGGGAGAATTGGATGTCGTGGAGTACAAGCTGATTCAGGAATTTGCGCCGCTGGCGAACGCCGATAGGCGTGACTACTCCAGGGTGTGCGTCCCAATCTACCGGGACGTGCTGGATATCTTTCGAGAAAGCCTTGCGTGAGGGACAAGAAATGTACAGCAAAGAAGAGCTTGAGCGTACCGTGTGCTATCTGGCTTGCGGATGCGATTTCCGACCTCTCTTTGTGTTCTCCTCGCAACTGTTCATCTACGTCGATTGGCGGGACAGGCGGTGGTCAGCGACCCCCGAGCAGCATCTAAGGAGAATAGCGCCGGCACAATCCCGCCGAAGAGGACAGCAATTAGAACGAGCACAGGCGGCTGCGGGTCCGCATGAACTCTTTAGACCAGCTACCAGAGAAGAGATCGAGGAACGCATACGCCCGCCCAAGGCAGGCGGGACGATGGATTTCGGATTCATGGGAGATCTGGTCTGCGGGCTGGACGAACTGAACAGACAATTGGCTCCCGACCATTTGAACTACAAACGGGATCGACACGTGCCTTTCGGTAGTGTCGGTGCCATAGGGATTGATTCGATCAAGAAGGAATTGCCAGAGTTCGGCTTGACACCCGCTGAGAAGAGAGACTGCCGTGCCACTCGCGCCATTCAACGCCCGTGGGCGAGAGAAATCACGGTAGGCGGAAGAGTCCGATGCAAAACACGTCAAGTCCGCCTGCTTTACGTCGCCGGAGAAGCGATCGCCACTTACTGCAGACTATACGCCCGCCAGAGAATCGCTCCACGGGTGCTCATTACGACAGCAACTGGCATGGGCCAATTTGCAGCTTTGGAGGATCCCCGAGGCATCATGGCTCGTCTTCTTGCTGCTTGCGAGGTGAAACCACGCCGATGGATAAGACTCGACGGAGACTGGGAGTGGTCCACCGATAAGGGAGACTGGCACCCAGCCACGAGGCCAAGATCCGAGGCATAGGGGAATCAAGGATGAGCGTGTTTACGGATTAAGACGCGAAGTGCAACACGACGCGGCGCTCGCGAGTCTGCCGGTCGCCTCTTCACGTCTGGACGTTGTGAGGGCGCAATCCTCGGTTTACGCGCTCTACATACGTGTCCCGGCCTTCTCCCGTGCGCAAACCAGCGCATAAGTTTTGGACGGAATTCCGGGGACCCCTTACTCATTTCGGGAATCAAGTATGCTGCCCCAGATTCGGCTTTGGACCCGCAACTGGCTACGTCGGGACATCCACGAGGTCCTTTTCGATTTCGTCCTTCAATCTCCCCTGAACCGCGGCCGGCGTGAGGAGGTCCACTTCCCTGCCGAGAATCGACTCGAGGAACGCCTTCAGCGCAACAAACCGCCGGTAGGTGATCTGGGAGAACTCCACCACCATGTCCACGTCGCTCTGTGATCCGGCCGACTCCCGGGCGACCGACCCAAAGAGGCGGATCTTCTTCACGCCGAATTGGCGCAACTGGTCCTGATGCGCCTGCAGGATCTCGGTCACCTGCCGGCGTGCCATCGGACCGCGCGGGCTGCCCTCATCGTTGTGCTCAGGACGGACCATGAGCATCATCATACGAATCTCTGCCGCGCAAGTCAAACGCCCCCTCACGCCCCCCTGTCCTTCTCCCCTACCGACGACCGCCGCTGCCCTTTTTTGAGGTGCCAGATTGGCACCTCAAAAACGCGTCGTATCCATCGCATTCGGGGTACCGGCGGAGAGAGCAGGCCTCCCACGGCAGGTCGGCTTGGGGCATCGGTCGCCGGATCGCCCGATGGGGCTATCCCCTGTTGGTACCCGCAAAACGATAAACGCATCCACATCCCGCAATGAGCGGCCAAATTCCGGCAACAATCCAAAAGGTGAAACGCCCCACATGCGAAAAATCTTTTATTCCTTTAACCACAACGAGTTACGCGATCTTCGGGCGTCGCGTGCGCACAGAATTCCGGCACGATTCGTGCAACACGGCCCCTAGGTAGAGGGATACTCTGCCCTGAGGCAGACCCTCAGATCTATGATTTGCGATTTATGATTTATGATTTGAAATGCGAAACGAACCAAATGTCTCGATTGCGGACTTCGGATTGTGGTTAAAGGAATGGGGACTGTCCAGCAGCGGGACGCTGGCCCTGCGACCTGCGGCCTGCGCGGGCCGATTGTGCGAAACAAACCCAATTGGTCGGAGCCAACCATGCGAAACGAACCCAATTCGGCCCGGCGTGGCCGGCGCCAGGTCCTGGGGGCGAAAGACGCGAAACGAACCCAATTCGTCCGAATTGGCGGGCCGAGGCACCGGAGGGCGAAAACGTGCGAAACAAACCCAATTTGGCCCGGCCCCACCCTGCAGCCGGATGGAATCACGCCAAACAAACCCAATTTGTTCGGAGCGATATTAAGGGCCAAGTGCTGTGGGGAAAAAGAGTTACGACGAATTCGACGCGGAAATGGCCTCGTCGAAACAAAGCCAATTTAGCCGGGCTTGGGCAGGGCTCCCACGGGGGAAATGTGCGACATCGCCTCGATGCCCCGCTTCGGGAAACGAACCCAATCCGCCCCCGGCCAACTTGGCGACGGCGGGGCCGATTGTGCGAGACGAAGCCAAACTTGGGATGGATAGCGTGTCTGGGCAACATCCGATACTGCATGAGGGGCCTTTGCTGAAAAGTGGAATGCGCATAACGAACCCAATTACTGGATCGCGGATTGCGGATTTCGGATTGCCGATTGGGGACGGGCCTGTGGCAGGACGCCTGCCTTCCAGGCCACCGCCTCGGGCTTACGGGGGCCGGTTGTACAAACAAACCCAATTGGGCGGAGCCAATTGTGCGAAACGAACCCAATTCTCATCGCGTATGGAGAATGATATGTGCTTTGACAGAAAGGAGTTATGGCGGCTGCGGCCCCTGAAGGGGCTTGGCAAAACAAAGCCAATTCCCACGCTGTCGAGGAAACAAGAGGCCTCTTTTTGCTTTATTGATCCGCCGGCAAGTGGTAGGGTGTGCGGGTCGGTTCGCGATGTTGATGCCGCAAGGCATCTCTTCGTCGGTCGTGCATCGGGAGCACGACGGCTCTCGGCGAGCGGGGACGCTCGCCCTACGAAGAGGCAAGTCGCGCTTCCGTCCAGCGATTACACATGCACCTTGTGGTTGGAGTTAATTGACTATGAGAAGTGATGAGGTCAAGAAGGGGTTTCAGCGGGCGCCGCACCGAGCTTTGCTCCACGCCTGTGGTTTGAGCGATGCCGATATCAATAAGCCGTTCATCGGGGTGGCGAACAGCTTCTGCCAGATCGTGCCGGGGCATGTCCACCTGGATCAGGTGGCCAAGACCGTCAAAGAGGCCATTCGGGCGGCCGGCGGCGTGCCATTTGAGTTCAATACGATCGCGGTCTGCGATGGCGTGGCGATGGGCCATACCGGCATGAAGTACTCGCTGGCCTCCCGCGAGATCGTCGCCGATTCGGTCGAGACGATGGTCCGGGCCCACTGCTTCGATGGCCTGGTCTGCATCGCCAACTGCGACAAGATCGTGCCGGGCATGCTCAATGCCTCCGTGCGGCTGAATATCCCGACCATCTACGTCTCCGGCGGACCGATGAAGGCGGGCAAGGCCGCCGACGGCCGGGCCGTCGATCTGATCAGCATCTTCGAGGGTGTCGCCCAGTTCAAAATCGGCAAGATCAACCAGGCGCAGCTTGATGAGCTCGAACGCACCGGCTGCCCCACCTGCGGCAGTTGCTCCGGTTTGTTCACGGCCAACTCCATGAACTGCCTGGCCGAGGCGATCGGTATGGCCCTGCCGGGCAACGGCACGATTCCCGCCGTAGACCCGAAGCGGCAGGACCTGTACAAGGCGGTCGGCCGGCAGATCATGGAACTGGTCCGGAAGGACCTCAAGCCGCTCGATATCATCAGCCTCAAGTCGATGGATAACGCCCTGATGCTCGATATGGCGATGGGCGGCTCGACCAATACCGTGCTGCACACGCTGGCGCTGGCCAGCGAAGCGGGCATCCAGTACGACCTCGACCGGATCAACGCCATCTCAGCGCGGTGCCCCAACATCTGCAAGGTCTCGCCGTCCACCAGTAAGGTGCACGTCGAGGACGTGGATGCGGCGGGCGGGGTCAGTGCGATCCTCAACGAGATCAGCAAGGTGCCGGGCCTGCTGAACCTCGATTGCCCGACCGTTACCGGCAAGACGCTCGGCGAGAATATCGCCCACGCCGCGATCAAGAATCCGGAGGTCATTCACCCGCTGGCGAATGCCTACTCCAAGACCGGCGGGCTGGCCGTGCTGCGCGGCAACCTTGCTCCGCAGGGGGCCGTGATCAAGAGCGCCGGTGTCGCTCCGGCCATGCTCACTCACACCGGTCCGGCGATCATCTTCGACAGCCAGGAAGAGGCGGGCGAAGGCATCCTGGCGGGCAAGGTCAAAGCGGGCGACGTGGTCGTCATCCGCTACGAAGGCCCCAAGGGAGGTCCGGGCATGCAGGAGATGCTCAGCCCGACCAGCTACATCATGGGCGCGGGGCTGGGCGAATCGGTCGCGTTGATTACCGACGGCCGGTTCAGCGGCGGCACCCGCGGCGCCTGCATCGGGCACATCAGCCCGGAAGCGGCGGTCGGCGGGCCCATCGGGTTGCTCCAGAACGCCGATATCATCGAGATCGACATTCCGAACAACCGGATCGACGTCAAGCTCTCCAAGAAGGAGCTGGCCCAGCGCAAGAAGACCTGGAAACCGCCGGAGCCGCGGATCAAAACCGGCTGCCTGGCCAAGTATGCCGCCATGGCCACCAGCGCCGACACCGGCGGCGTTCTGAAGTGGTAAAATTAGACTCATAATTCCATATTCGAGCCGATGGCGAATGTGAGGCTCGCTAAAGGAAACCGGCGAAGTGCGTGTTGTGAACGACGAAACGGTTTCGACAAAGTGGTATGCGGCGGGGTTGCACTTTGAGTGCGTGGTGTGCGGGCGGTGCTGCGCCGGGCCGGGGGAGGGGTATATCTGGGTGACCCGGCCG
This sequence comes from Planctomycetota bacterium, assembly GCA_023481165.1. Taxonomy (GTDB): domain Bacteria; phylum Planctomycetota; class Phycisphaerae; order Sedimentisphaerales; family Anaerobacaceae; genus PLanc-01. Next base: position 34,847 of record JAMCWO010000320.1, read on the forward strand.
GAGATCGAGTTGATCGCGGAGCACTTGCGTATCACGCCGGAGAAGTTGCGGAGCCGGTTCCTGCGCCGGGTGGGCATGCGCACCACCATCGTCGAGCACAGCATGACCAAGGACTGCATCTTCCTGCGGTCGGTGGGGGGCACGAGGCAGTGTGCGATCTATTCGGTCCGGCCGGCGCAGTGCCGCAGTTGGCCGTTCTGGCCGGAGAATCTGTCCAGCCCCGAGGCCTGGAACCGGGCCGCCATGCGATGCCCCGGCGTCAATCGCGGCCGGCTCTATACCTGCGCAGACATCGAGAGAATCCGCGAGAACAGATCATGGTGGGAAAGCCCGAACAGCGCCGCCGACTCCTCGAAGAGGTAGCGGCGCTTTACGACTGGATCGAGGCGCAGGGGAAGCAGAACGCCGCCCGTGCCGGCCGGTGCCAGGCGTGCGGCAGGTGCTGTGACTTCCCCGCGTACGATCACCGGCTCTTCGTCACCCCGCCGGACGTCGCGCGCCTGGCCGCAAGGCTCGGCACGCGAAAGCTTAGAGCGATGACTGCCGACCGCTGTCCGTACCAGCAAGGGACGACCTGCGCAGTCCACGAGCATCGGTTCGCCGCGTGCCGGATCTTCTGCTGCGCCGGCGCTGCCGACTTCCAGAGTGAATTGAGCGAGGAAGCCCTGAGACGGCTCAAGGCCTTATGCGAGGAGCTTCGCGTCCCCTACCGCTATCAGGATCTCGGGGCAGCGCTGGCCGCGTTCAATTGCGATACTTGTCGATCGGCTTCGGGACCTTGTCCTGCGGATCGCGCAGGTTGATGTAGATGTACTTGGCCCCGGCGCTGAGCGAGCCGTAGTCCCGGTAGTAGGCGTAAAGCTTGGCGAGCTTCTGCTCGTCGGTGGCTTCCAGGTGCTTGGTCCACTCGCCGATCTCGGCGCCCCAGATGATCTGGGTGTCGTCCTTGGAGCGGAGCACGAGGTGCGGCTCGCGGCGGTTCTTGCGGCCGTTGTAGTTGCGCACGTCGATCGTGGCGATATGCTCCAGGAGCGGATTCTTGGGCGTCACCTGGGCATCCATCCGGTGCAGCAGCAGGGCCAGAGCGACCCCGGCGGCGACGTCCTGCTGATCGAAAGCCTGGCCGGGAAGGGGAACCCAATTCAGACTCACCCCCTTAAGCTCGACAATCGGCAAATGCGGCATCGGCATGTAGTCCAGCACGGTGAGTTCCGTATCGACGTAGATCTTCGAGCGGTCCTCCGGGACGTCGATCAGGGCGACGGGCTTGCGCCAGCGGGCCTTGACGCGGACGGAATCGTAGGTCACCTGGACATCGACGTCGTCGAGCCAGGACATGGACTTCAGGTTGCGGGCCACGACCGCCGCCGTTTCCTCCGTCAGGGGAAAGCGCGTGCCGCCGGCGACCTGAGCCACGCGCTGCCGCAGATCGCCCTTGACCCACTCGGGCACCGCAGCGAGCACCAGCGGCCCGTCGGCGGCCGGGCTGATCGTTTTTACATACGCCTCGGCGTAGCGCAGGAACGCGCCCGAGGCCGCCAGAAAGACCAGCACGGCGACCACTTTCAGAATCGCCGCCCAATTCCAGTCCCGCCGCGTCGAGCGCTTGGCCCACGCATTCCTCCAGGAGCGAATTCGCTCCCCAACACTGATCTTCTGCGTCTTTCTCGCCACGTGAAGCCTCAACTCCCAGTGCACCCTTACCGATTCATGGCCGGCGGCTCATTTCGTCCGGCTACGATGCTGTGCCAACGTCGTGCGGACAATCCGCACGCACAACTCGCTCATCGAAAGGCCGATCCGGCCGGCCGCCTTCGGAAGCAGCGAGTGGCTCGTGAAGCCGGGGATCGTATTGACCTCCAGGGCATACGGCGTCCCATCCCCGGTCAGGATGAAATCCACCCGGGCGAAGTCCCGGCAGCCCAGCGCATCGAAGCAGGCCAGTGCCGCACTCTGGATGCGGGCCTGCACCGCCCGGTCCTCGATCGTATCGAAGAGATATTCTGTTCGATCATCCACGTACTTGGCCTGGTAATCATAGAACCCAGTCCGGCTGCGAATCTCGATGATCGGCAGCGCTTGGCGGCCGAGAACGCCGACCGTCAACTCGCGGCCCGGGATGAACGATTCGACCATGCAATCGCCGAATTCGCCCAGGACTTTTGTGGCGGCGGCCACCGCGTCCGCGCGGCTGTTGACGATGGATACACCCACGCTGCTGCCCTGCCGGATCGGTTTGACCACGAACCGCTCGCCGAATTGCCGCAACTGCTCCTGCAACTCCGCGGGTTTCGTGTCGCGCGTGAACTCTACAACCGCCGGTACATCCACGCCGGCACGGGCAAAGAGCCTCTTGCTCGCCATCTTGTCGAACGCCAGCCGGCTGGCCTCGGGGCCGCTGCCGGTGTAGACCAGGCCGCGCTCCTCAAAGACCCGCTGAAGCTGACCATCCTCGCCGAACTCGCCGTGCAGGGCCAGAAAGAAGACATCGACATCCCTGCGGTCGAGGATCTGCATATCGTCCGGCCGAATATCCGATGTGACGACATCAAGCCCGGCCTGTTGCATCGCCTCGGCGACGCAGCGTCCGCTCTCCAGGCTCACCTGCCGCTCGCGTCCGACCCCACCCCGGAGTACCGCTACCTTTATCTGTTCGTCGGCGTGCGACTTGCCGCACGACCTGATCTGCCCGATCGCCATTTCGCCCATCTGCGTTCTATTCCCAGACCGATAGGACCTATAGGACACAGGGGACCTATAAGACCTAGGAAAACCCTATTGCCAAACTTCAATCTCGAGCTCCAACTCCACGTCGAACTGTTCACGGACCTTCTGTTTGATCGTGTCGATCAGTTGCATGACATCGCGGCTGGTGCAGCCGTCCCTGGCCACGATGAAGTTCGCGTGTTTCTCACTGACGACCGCCCCGCCGACTTGCAGGCCCTTGAGGCCCGCCCGGTCGATCAGGGCTCCCGCGGCGGCGCCCGGCGGGTTCTTGAACACGCAGCCGCAGTTCCGCGTGTTCAGGGGCTGGCTGTTCTTCTTGTAGATCCAGCCTTCCTTGACCGTCCGCAGGATTCGCTCCGGGTCGGCCTCTGCCAGCCGAAGCTGGGCGTTCAGGATGAACTTGGCCCGGATGTTCGTGGAACGATAATCGAAAATCAGCTCGGGCTTCTTCTTCTCGTAGACATTGCCATGGATGTCCATCACTGTCACAGCTTCGACCGCCGCGCCGATGTCGCCGAAGCGGCCGCCGGCGTTCATCCGGACCGCCCCGCCGATGGAGCCCGGGATTCCGGTCAGGCTCTCCACGCCGGAGAGTCCCTTCTCGACGCAATCCAGCACGAGTTTGCTGAGCTCGGCCCCCGCCCAAGCGGTGACTCTGGGGCCCTCGAACTGGGTCCGGCCGAACTCCTCGCCTTGCAGCTTGATCACCGCACCGCGCACGCCGTCATCGCTGACCAGCAGATTCGACCCGAAACCCAGGACGTGGATCCGGAGGTGATTCTCGTTGCACCGCCGGACGATCTCCTTGAGCTCGCGGACGTTCCGCGGCCGGATGAAATAATCCGCCGGCCCACCCAGCCGATACCACGTGTGCGGCGCCAGCGGATGATCCGGCTCAACAATTTCTTCGAAGCCGCTGAATATACTCATCCGCTACCTTCCACACATCTCCGGCGCCCATCGTGATGACGACGTCGCCCGGACGCACGTTATGCTCCAGGCAATCACAGACAGCACGGAAGCTCGCCATGTACTCGGCATCGGTCCCCTGCCCGCGAATCCTCTCGGTCAGGATCCTGGCGTTGACCGCGTTACGGCTGGCCTCCGTATCCCGCGCGAAGAAGATCTCCGGGATCAGGACCTTGTCGGCGTCCCTGAAACTGGCCGCAAACTCCTCCAGGAGCGACT
>JAMCWO010000131.1:0-4357 GCA_023481165.1 Planctomycetota bacterium
AGGTCGCCCGGATACGTTGCCGCGCCGATCTCATCGACCTTCCAGTAGTAGGTCGTGCCGAAATCGAGCGCGCCGGGGGCAAAGCCGTGACTGCTCACGGTCTTGGCCGTCGCGCTTCCGTCGGCCACGGCCGCTTTATCGGTGCCGAAGTACACCTGCTCGGAGGTCATATCGCGGCCGGACCGCCAATCCAAAGAGCTGTCGACACTGACGCCCTTGGCGGCACTGGCCGGCTGCGGGCCGCTGGCCTGCACCGGCACATAGAAGAACCGCACTTCGCTCAAGCCGTACTGCTTGAGGCCGACCATGCTCCAGTTGCTCTTGGCGGTCAGCCGGACGTACTGGGCCAGCACGCCGCCCATATCGACGGTCGTATTGTGCGTGTACCCGGCCAGGGCGGTCGCCTGGGCGAATTGAGTGTCCTTGAGCAGTGTCCAAGTCGTTCCATCGGTGGAGTACTCAATCGTCACATCTTTGATCCCGTAGCCGAGCACCGGCTCAAAGTCGGTATTGTGATTCCAGACCCACAGTTCCTGGAGCTTGTAGGTCTTGTCGAATTGGTACTGAATCCAGGCCGGGGTGGGACCGGTGGGGTTGCTGAGCCACATGGCGGTGCCGGCCGTGGAGTGCTGATCGTTGGTCAGGCCGGAGCCGTTGACCGTGTTCGCCGGGCCGGTCGTGCTCTTTTCCGAGCTGGAGGCCGTGGCCGTAATGCCGGTGACCGGATAGGCGTACGTCTCGACTGTGAAGCTCCAGATATCGCCCTTGAAGACCGCGTTGCTCGGTGGAGCGTTGATCTCATCGACCCGCCAATAGTAGGTCTGGCCGTACTCCAGCGGGCTGGCCGGCTGGAAGGTCGTTCCCGTCTGGCCCTGGCTGACGGCCTGGGAAAGATCGGCGGTGTTCGCATCCGCCAGGCTGGTCCCCAGGTACACATTGTGCGTCTTGGCATACTGGCCGGCCGTCCAACTCAGCGTGCCGTCCCGGGGTACATCGGTGACACTATCAGGGCTCGGGTCCTTGGCCTTGCCCGCCACGATCCTGCCGATCAGTATATTGTCGATGTGCAGTGTTCCCTTCTGGTTGGCGTCGGCATCGCTGGCGAACTGCGCGCTCTCGATGGTGGTGAACGCCGCATTGGGGATCGTACCCACCACCTTGCCGTTGAGGGTAACGGTGAACACCTTGTCCTTGAACTCCAGCACCACGTTGTTGTACGCCCCGGCCACCATATCCGAACCGGGGATGGCGGTCCAGGGACCGGCCGGCCAGGCGCCCGTCTCGGAATTGGCATAGCTGAAGGGGCCGCCGGCCCAGGCGTAGATCTCTATCCAGGCGGGGCTGTTCGCGGCCTGGACGTTCAGGTGCACGTTGAAGACATCGTCCGCCTTGAAGTCGAACGAGACGCGGGTCTCCCCCGCCACGGGGCGGGTGATCCCCGCGCGATCCCAGGCGTTGGCGCCCTCCGTCCCGGAGATGAGAATCTCATTGTCCACGATCTCGACCTTAATGGTCCCGTTCGTCGCCACCGTCCAACCATTCCCGGGAGCGCCGTTGGCCCGGTTGAAGTCGTCCTTGAATGGGGCCCCCCAGGCGTTGGCCGCCGCGAGCATACCAACCAGCACTCCGAGCTTCAGGATCTTCGTCATCGTGTTTCTCCTTCTCAATCATGCCTGTAAATGAGAACATCGGGGCCTGTACCGAACGGCACAGGCCCCGATTCATCTACTTCTTTTCGCCGCCACCTCCCGGGGCGGCAGGATAGTTCACAGATCTCAGTTCCCAGTTCTCCGTTCGCCGTTCACTGGCAACGGACCACTGTCCACTGGGAACTGCTCCTAGTTCGACGGGACATAGTCGCCCTCGTACCACTTCACGTTGTCGACCCAGATCTCCTGCGCCTGGAAGCCGATGTGGAAGGTCAACGACGTCGGGCTCACGTTGGACGTGAAGACGGGCGTGGTCACATGATACTCCGTCCAGGTGTCCGTGATCGTGACCTGCTGCTCGCCGTAGCCTTCCCAGGGATCGGCCGCGTGTTCCGGTTTCAGGTTGACCTTGCCGGTGCCGCTGGCGGTCTTGAAGAAGGCGGACAAGGTGTACTTCCGGCCTTTCTCGAACGTGGGCCCCGCGCTATTGAACGCGCAATCCCAGAAGTTGGTGCTGGGGCCGGAGACCTTCAGGTTCAGGCAGTTCTTCCCTTCGAGCGGGCCTTCGGGGACCGCGGCCCCGGTGCAGGCGGTCACCACCGTCGCGGTGACGGTCGCACCCCCGCCGCCCCAGGCGCCCCAGGGTTCCTGGGCGCCGGTTTCAAAGCCGCCGTTGACCACCAGGTTCGTGGTGTCGGCCACGGCCGCTTTGCCGTACTGGATGTCGTCGAGGTACAGCATGCCGGCGGCGCCCGCCTGCGGATGGGCGGGATCGCCCACGCCGATCGTGAGCTTCTTGACCGCCGCCGCGTTGATGCCGGACAGGTCCATCAGGGGGATCTGCCACTGGGTCCAGGTGCCCTTGGCCACGGCGGCGGCGTCCGGATGCACGACCGTCTTGGTCTTGCCGGCCTTGTCCTCCACCGTCAGGTACAGCGGGGCGATGCCGTTGCTGCGCTGCGTGACGCCGATCGATACGTTCTGCCAGTTGCCCGTGGCGGTCGTCGAGACGTTGGAGAACTCCGCCGTGCTGTAGGCGCTGGCGTTGTGGCTGGTCACGGCCAGACCGAGGTAGACGTTGGCCACCATCGTGATGTTCTGCTCGGCGCCCAGGGCCGTCCAGGTCTTACCGTCCGGGGAGGTCTCGGTCTTGAAGCTGTTGCCCGTGCGGGTGACCCGGACCCAGTAGGGGGCCGTGACGGCGGTGCCGGTCCAGTCCGCGCTGGCGCTGGCGCCGCCGGTCGAGTTGCGGTACTGCTGCGAGCAGCTATTGTCCGGCGTGACGACGACCGAGGCGTGCTTGGAGCCGGCCTCCAGGGACTCGCGGATCATCACGCCCGCCTTGGACCAGGCATCGCTGCGGGTCAGGCTGTCCACCTTCGCGGTGATCGAGCCGTTGCCGCTGAGGGTCTGGTAGACGAAGCGGAACTGGTCGGAGTTGCCCCAGATATCCGTGCCGGTGCTGACGACGGTGAAGGCGTTGTTGCCCTTGTCGGTGAAGCCCGCCGGGTAACCCTGGAACCACAGCGCCACGCTGTCGGCGCCGTTGGTGGTCCAATCCTGCGGCGTGTCGAACGTCCGCTCGGTCTCGGAATAATACGGCGTCTTGACGTTGTTGTACTCGAAGGGCATGGCCTGGTTGCCGCCGTGCGTGATGGCCGTCTCGGCGAACGGGGCCTGCAGGTAGCCGACGACGGAGCCGGTGCCGTTGGTCCAGCCATCGACCCAGGTCTCGTAGATCCGGCTGCCCTCTTCGTCGGTGTAACTCTCGAAATCGTCGATGGCCGCGAATTCCTGGGTGGTGAAGCTCCAGACGGCGCCCGGATAGGTGGCCGTGCCGACCTCATCGACCTTCCAGTAGTAGGTCGTGCCGAAATCCAGCGCGCCGGGGTCAAAGCCATGACCGGTCACCGTCTTAGCCATCGCGGTGCCGGCGGCCACGGCGGCCTTGTCGGTGCCGAAGTACACCTGCTCCGAGGTCATATCCCGGCCCGACCGCCAATCCAGAGAGGTGTCCACGCCGGCCTCCGTGCCGGTCGGCTGCGGGGCCCGGGCCTGCACCGGAATGTAGAAGAATCGCACTTCACTCAGGCCGTACTGCTTGATGCCCACCGCGCTCCAGTTGCTCTGGGCCGTGAGTTTGACATACTGGGCCACGACACCGCCCATGTCCACGGTGGTATTGTGCGCGTAACCGGCCACCGCGGTCGCCTGGGCGAACTGCGTGTCTTTCAGCAGCGTCCAGGTCTGGCCGTCCAGAGAGTACTCGATGGTCACATCTTTGAAGCCGTAACCGAGCACGGGCTCGAACTCGCCATTGTAGTTCCAGACCCACAACTCGGAGAGCTTGTAGGCGCTGGGGAACTGGAACTGGATCCAGGCCGGCCCGGAGGCAGCCATGCTGGTGTTCCACATGGTCGAGGTATTGACCCCGTGCAGATCGCCGGTCAGGCCGGAGCCGTTGACCGTATTGGCTGCTACGGTCGTGGCTTTCTCGAAGCTGGAGGCCGTGGCGACAATGCCGGTGACCGGATAGGAATAAGGCTCGGCGGTGAAGTTCCACACCTCGCCTTTGAAGACCGTGGTGCTGGGCGCGGCGTTCACTTCATCCACCCGCCAGTAGTAGGTCTTGCCGTATTCGAGCAGATCGGTGGGCTTGAACGTGGTCCCCGTCTGGCCCTTGCTGACCGCCTTGCTCGCATCGGCCG
>JAMCWO010000131.1:4367-9647 GCA_023481165.1 Planctomycetota bacterium
AATAGTATTGGCAGGGGCGTCACGTCCGCCGCGATCACGGGCGTCGTGGTGTAAAATTCCTGCCATTTGTCCGTGGCGGTGAGAACCAGCTCGTTGTAGGCTTCCCACGGATCGGCCCCGCGTTCCGGCTTCATGCGGATCTGCAAGGTGCCGGACTTGACCTTGATGAAGCAGGCGAAGGTGTATTTCTTGCCTTTCTGGAAGGTGTGGCTGCCGTCCGTCATGCCGACGTCCCAGTTATTGGCGCCGGCGGCGGGGACTACGACATGCAGGCAATACTTGCCCTCCACGGGCTTTTCAGGAACGGTAGCCCCGACGCAATTCTGGACGACTTCAGTCGTGCAGGTGCCATAGGTCCCGTAGGGCCCGATCTGGCCGCTTTCAAAGCCGCCGTTCGTCAACAGGTTCACGCCGGGCTGTGCCTGGCTGGGGCCGCAGGCCACCAGGGTGATCAGCAAAGCCACTATTACCCAGATTACTCGATTTCTCATGATCCTTACCCCTTACTTCAAATGGTATATGACCTCGATCAGTACGTCACCAACGAGGAAGGGACCCCAAACGCGATATATTGCGTTTGGGAACCCAAGTGCGTCCCGGGAGCCTGCCGGCCGTAGGCGGCACCTGTCCCACTGTGAGGATTCTATAACCTGTTCCGTTTGTCGTCTGTTGATGGCCCACTGCCCATCCTATCGACACGCGACATCCGGGGCATGACATCCAGTCTGCAATGCTGCCATCGGGACAGGCCCTCGTGCCCGCCGGGGTCCGGGCGACCACGCGGTCGGGTTCGAGTCCCCAAGTGCATCATTCGCACTTGGGACCTCTTCCCAAACGCGATGAACGCATCGCATTGGGTCCCGGTTGTCCCTACGCGTGATTCGGCCCTTCAGCGCAGTGCCGCCCCTGCCAATACTATTAGCTGGATCTGTTGAGCCGACGGTCCCCCCATCCGTACGGGCGAAGGATTCTTCGCCCCTACCCCAGCCCGGCTGTATCTTCTATGCGATGCTCCTCCACGCACAACCCTTCACCGGTACGGGCGAATAATCATTCGCCCCTACATGCAACGCCCTATAATATGTCCCCGTGACCTCCTTGTCAAGGACAAATCGCCCCCGGTTCGTGTCGCGGGCATCCACTTGGTTCGGATCCGCAGTCTGGTCTGAAGGACTCTCCATCCACCCGCGTGAACGGCCGCTCAGGGCCTTGTGCAGAATCGGCACTGGTACTGGCGCAGACGTGTCATCCCTGCCAAGGTGGTACTCCACGGCGGGGAACTTCCTTGTGTCGACCTTCTTCGCCCCGGCGGCGATCAACACCTCTGCCGTATTCACAAGACCCGAGGCTAGCGCATCAACCAAAGGCGTCGCTCCCCCGCGAGAAGGAACTGGATAACCTCTCTGTAACTCCGGCAGGCGGCACGGTGCAACGCGGTGAGGCCCTCTCTGTCCTTTGCCTTCACATCGGCTCCAAGAGTTGCTACAAGGCACCCAAAGGCATGAAGGTAACATAATCCGGGCGGGAAATACTGACAAGGTGCTTCGCGGGACCAATCAGGGCGAGCGCAGCGAAGCAATCTACCATCACAACGGTTGAGATTGCTTCGTCGCTGCGCTCCTCGCAATGACATGATGATGCGGTTCGCCGCCGATTTTGCGTTTGCCCACGGGGGACCAATGAAAAAGCCCTGCCGGTGGGGCAGGGCGTGGTTCGCCGCTTGCTCATGGTCTCAAAACCCGTACTCCTCGATGTCGATTCGGTTGGTTGCCATAAGGCACCTCCTTTCTTCGCGAACGCCGCACCGTGTGGGGGCAACTTGCTGTGGTTGCCCTCCCTGAATGGGCAGGCACGGGGGCCTGCCCCTACGGATCGTTGCCGACGATTCACACGCGCGGGAAGAGGGCAACAACCTTTCGGAGTTTGGGTCCCCCACCTGCGAACGACCACGTTTATGCGACAGATGACGAGGCAAAACACCCCGCGTGCGAGAAATTTATTACTCCTCTGGAGACAAAGAGTTATGGAATGTGGCAGTGTCCTGCTCGCACAGAATTTCGCCAGCTTGGACGTGGCCGGAGGACGGAATGCGCAAAACAAACCCAATTTCCGGCGATGCCCAGCAGGACGGGGTCGTGTACAGACAAACCCAATCTCGGAACGACCTTCAGGTTTGAAGTATCAAGTTGCAAGTGCGCCAAGCGAATGTCGAGCCCTCCGACTTCCAGCTTTACACGTCAGACTTTTGACGGGTCGCCTGACGGTATGGCTCATAACTCGTTCGCCGATAAGAATTTGGGTATCATGGCCAAAAGTGGGTTTATGTTAAATTTTCAGATTGACAAGCTGTGGGGCGATGGGTAACGTAGGAATCTAAGGCAAACTGGATGGCCTTGTGTCAAATGGATTTGGCAAGAAGGAAGGGTAAAGCATGAAGGATCTATTTACCACGGGCGAGGCCGCAGAGATCTGTCGCGTCAGTCAACAAACCATCATTCGCTGTTTCGATTCGGGCCGGCTCAAGGGATTTCGAGTGCCCGGCTCCAAGTTCCGCCGCATCCCGCGCCTGAATCTGGTGAAGTTCATGAGGGACAACAACATCCCTCTGGACAACCTGGATTCCGGCCGCCGGAAGGTGCTGATCGTCGATGACGATGCGGAGATCGTGGAGCTGATCAGCGACATCCTGATCCGCGACGGCCACTACGAGATCCGCACGGCGTCGAGCGGCTACGAGGCGGGAATGGTCACCCAACTGTTCCATCCCGATCTGATCCTGCTCGACTACATGCTGCCGGATGTCAACGGCAATGTCGTCTGCCAGACGATCCGCAGCAATCCGGAATTCGAGAACACGCGGATCATTATCGTCAGCGGCGTGGTCAAGCAGGAGGAGATCGATCAGCTCCTCAAGTCCGGCGCGGAGGACTTCGTCCACAAGCCGTTCACTATCGCGGAGCTGACGGACAAGATCAACGCGACGTTGCAGGTCGTGGCGTAAGGATGGAGTGATCGGCAGACGGTTGCGTCCCGGATCAAGGTCCGGGATGACAAGGTTGCGAAGCTCGTTTGTCGTGTGCCTGTAAGGGCATACAGGAAGCAACGCCTTACGGCGTCACTATAAACGAAGACGAGCCGCGCCGCCGCTGGACGTTGACACGTGCCTACCACGGCTGGTAGTTAGCAAGGATAGCCGCATGGCGCAAAAGCAAGTCGATGCGACAGCTTCCCGCAAGGTGGAGCTGGCGATAGCTGAACTGGGTCTATTGTCGGTTCCGCCGTGCGTGGCCGTTCAATACCTGTCGAAGCTCCTGGCGGGCCAGTTCTCACCGGCGTCCGTCGCCGAGATCATTCAGTCGGAGCCGGCACTGACCGCCGGAGTCCTGTCCCTGGCACAGCGCCTGGCGGCCGGTCCCGCGAGCCAGCGGCACATCGTCCAACTCGTACTGGATCGGCTCGACCCCGATGTGGTCCGCGATCTGTTGCTCAAGACCAAGGTCTCGGCCGGGTTCGAGATCGAGTTTGCCCGGGAGCAGCCGGCCCTTCCCTCTCGTAAAGACTTGATTCTGCACAGCCTGGCCGTGGCTCGTGCAGCGCGGCGCATCGCAGAGGCATCGCCATCGGGTATTGAGCCGCACTTGGCTTATGCGGCGGGGCTTCTGCACGACATCGGCAAGCTGGCGCTGCAGGACATCATGCCCAGGAGTCTGGCCGCTATTACGAAGGAAGCCGAGGCGACGAAGGCCGGTCTTCCTGCGATTGAGCAGAAACACCTCGGGACCACCCATGCGCTGCTGGGTAAGCAACTGGCCCAGCGCTGGCGGCTACCGGAGCCGATCAAGCTGGCCATCTGGTTGCACCATAGCGATGCGGCGGCCTTCGCCCAGACGGTCCCCGAGGCCGCCCTCGCGGCGCTGGTGAAGGCGGCCGACAGTATCGCCCGGCAGGCGAACATCGGTCTGTCCGGCAGCTTCGATGAGCCCGAGCCGTTGGAGAGCCTGGCCGAATCCCTGGGCCTGACGACCGGAGTATTGCAGCAGATCCGTGAGGAACTGCCCCAGGAAGTCCAACGCCGATCCGCCTGCCTCGGTCTGGAGACACCGCAGGCCACGGCCAAGTACTGCGATTTGCTCCAGACGATCGCGGCCCAGCTCTCGCAGCGGCACACCCGACTTTCGTTGGAAGGCCGCGCGCTGCAAACCGACTCCGGCTATCTCGGCTTTGTCCGGGAGTTCCTGCAGGGCGTGCGCCCGGATGTCGCCGCCGTGGACATCGCGGAGGATTTCGCCCAACGCTGGCAGCGGTTCTTTCAGACAGGGACAGTCTGCCTCTACCTGACAGCCGGCGCGCACAACGGCGTGGTCGATGCCGCCATCGTGGAGGCCCTGGGGCACAGTCACAAGACCGTCGTCCACCCGCCCCGGAGCGACTTGCTGCTGCCCAAAGCGCTCGCGGGCCGATTCACCTTGCTGGAGGCCCGGGACCACATCGACTGGCTCTTGGAGCAGGTGGGAGTCGATTTCAACAGCGACCAGGCCAGGCTGGTGCCTCTGCTATCGGATGGACAGGTCGTTGGCGTCCTGGCCTTCGAGTTGAATCACCCCGACGATGTTGCCCTGTTTGCGGAAAAGTTCGAAATGGCGGCCTCGATGGCCGGCGCGGTTCTTGGCCTGGCTCTGACAAAGGAGGGCCAGGAGCACTGGGCGGAACGGTTTGCGCAGGCGGATGGACCTCGTCCCATGCCTGTAAGGGCAGATGAGACAAGGCCTTACGGCGTAGGTACGAACATACCGGCCGACGGGGCCGTGGAGGCTCTGGCGGAGATGGCCGCCGGGGTGGCGCACGAGTTGAACAATCCCTTGTCCGTCATTGCCGGCCGGGCCCAACTGCTCGCCCAGGTGGAAAGCGACGGTCAAAAGCGTCACGTCCTGGATGTGATTCACGAGAATGCCCGCGAGGCCTCGGGCGTCGTGGATGACCTGATGAGCTATGCCCAGCCGGCGTCGCCGCGGCTGGCTGTGACGACCGTCGGCCAGATCATCGAGGAGGCGGTCCAACTGGCCGGGCTGAAGACCGCGGCCGAGCATGTCAATGCGCAAGTGCATATATCGCCACAGGTTAAAGACGTTCTGGTAGATTCGGCCCAGGTCGCGGTGGCCCTCGCCAACATCATCGCCAATTCCATCGAGTCCTACGCGGACCCGATGGGGCCGGTCAAAATCACGGCCGAGCCTCACGATGGCGGCGTGCGCCTACAAGTCCACGATCTTGGCTGCGGGA
>JAMCWO010000100.1:0-2622 GCA_023481165.1 Planctomycetota bacterium
GTGGATGAGACCGATGTGGCCCCAAGGACATCCGGTTCCCACGCAGGGGCGTGCGGCCATCTGGCTGGGCCTCTGCCTGGCTATGCTTTCCTCCGCGCTGGCGGCTCTGGCCGTGGAGACTATTACTCCCGTTCGCCCGTCCGCCAAGCTACCGCGCGACGCAGAGGCGCGTCGGATTCTGAACGAGACCGGTGTCCAGGGTGGGTTAGTCGTTCATCTGGGTTGCGGCGACGGCACGTTGACGGCGGCTCTTCACGCAAATGGCAGCTTCCTCATCCATGGTCTCGATGCGGATGTCACTGTGGCGCGCAAGCATATTCAGTCGCTCGGTTTGTATGGGCCGGTGTCAGTCGAGCCGTGGATGGGCGACCGTTTGCCCTATGTGGACAACCTGGTGAATCTGGTCGTCGCGGACCGCCTCGGCAAGATCCCCATGGCGGAGGTGCTGCGGGTGCTCGTCCCGAACGGAGTGGCACTCATCGGCGGTCAGAAGACCGTGAAACCACGGCCGAAGACGATTGACGATTGGACCCACTATCTGCACGGCCCGGACAACAACGCGGTGGCGAGGGATACCGCGGTGGATATCCCGCGCTCGATCCAATGGGTGGCGGAGCCGCGCTGGGGTCGCAGCCACGAGGAACTCGCCAGCATGAGCGCCGCCGTGACGGCCCAGGGACGCATCTTCTACATTGTCGATGAGGCCCCGCTGGCTTCCATCCGTTTTCAGAGCGATTGGAAGCTCATCGCGCGGGACGCCTTCAACGGCACGCTCCTCTGGAAACGACCGATCTCCGCTTGGGTGGATCACCTGCGCCATTTTCGCGCGGGGCCGGTGCACCTGCCGCGCCGGCTAGTGGCGGTGGGGGACCGTGTGTACGTGACACCGAGCCTCGTAGGTTCGGTGCTGGCCCTGGATGCGGCGACCGGCCGGACAGTGCGCGAATACCAGGGCACCGAACGGACGGAGGAAATCCTTGTCGACAAGGGTGTCCTCTATCTGGTGGTGGGAACCTCCGAGGTGGAACGGACCGGCGGCGGGTTGTTCGCACGCGGCGAACCAGCCCCTACAGATTTCCGGTATATCACGGCCGTCGAGGCTGCCACCGGAAAGCCGCTGTGGCGAAAGGATTTCGCCAAGGACGAGTACCTCCTACCGCTGACGCTGGCGGTGAAAGGCTCGCGGGTTTACTACCAGGGTTCGTTCGGCCTCGTCTGCCTCGGGGCGTCCTCGGGCCAAGAGATTTGGAGAACCGCACGTCCCACCCCGGCGCAACGAATGAGCTTCTCCGCACCCACCCTGGTGGCAACGGACGAGGTGATTCTGCTGGCCGACCGGGATGTCGGGGACACCGCCGAGAACAGGACATCGACCGGCACGGTGGTGTGGCGCGTCAACGGCTGGAATGAACCCGGCTTTCCACGGGCGGGCAAGAGCACGTTACGGGCCTACGCCGCGAAGGATGGCAAGGAGTTGTGGTCGGCCGGCTGCCGTGAGGGGTACAACTCACCTACCGATTTGTTCGTCATAGATGGCGTGGTCTGGGTCGGGCCGGACTTCCGAGGACTGGACCTCAAGACGGGCGCGCTCGCAAAACAGATCAACACCAAAGCCCCCAAGGTCGGCATGCCGCATCACCGCTGCTATCGGGACAAGGCCTCCGAACGATTCATCTTCACCGGCAAGTCCGGCATTGAAGTGCTCAATCTCGACCAGGGCTGGCTGAGTAACAATAGTTGGATTCGCGGCACCTGCCAGTACGGGATTATGCCGGCCAATGGCTTGCTCTACGCGCCGCCCAACGCGTGCGCATGTTTCCTCTGCGTCAAGGTCGCAGGTTTCTTCGCCGCGGCGCCACAGCGGGACAAGACGGGCCGGATGCCGTTCCCGGAGCAGCCCGTGCTCGAAAGAGGGCCGCAGTATGGCAAGCCGCTGTCCGCCCCGACGCCGCAGGCCGAGGACTGGCCGATGTACCGGCATGATGCACGCCGCAGCGGGGCCGTGGCGGGAGTGATTCCCGATGCCGTGGTACGGCAATGGTCTGCGTCCGTCGGCGGCCGGCTGACGCAGCCGATCGTGGTGGATGGAAGAGCCTTTGTAGCCGCGACCGATGCGCATACGGTCCACGCCCTTGCCGCCGCCGATGGCCGGGAACTCTGGCAGTTCACCGCCGGCGGGCGGATTGACAGTTCGCCGACCGTCCACAAAGGAATGGTTCTTTTCGGGTCCGCTGATGGCTGGATCTATGCCGTAGACGCGGCGGAGGGCACGTTGGTCTGGCGGTTCCGCGCCGCGCCGGCGGAGCGGCTCGTGGAAGCCTACGGCCAACTCGAATCGATATGGCCGGTCCACGGCGCCGTGCTCGTGCAAAACGACATGCTCTATGCGACGGCGGGCCGGTCGTCGTATCTGGATGGCGGAATCGTGCTGTACCGTCTCGACCCAATGACCGGCCGGGAGCTATCGAAGACAGTCCTGTATCATCTCGACCCGCAAACCGGCCGACAACTCGTGCCCGAGGCCAGCTTCAACATGGAGGGCACCACCTCCGACCTCCTCTCGGGGGACGGCGATCTGGTGTTCTTAAAGTACTTTACGTTTGATCGCCAGTGCCTCCGCCT
>JAMCWO010000100.1:2632-9596 GCA_023481165.1 Planctomycetota bacterium
CGTGCCGAAGAACCGATGAACATCCTCGGCGAAGAATGGTTCGTCCGCAACTATTGGATTCTCGGCGCCGGCATGCCCGGCGCCGGTTGGAGTGGCTGGGCGAATGCGGCCAACACGTTCCCGGCGGGTCGCATCTTGTCCTTCAACGACGACCGTGTGTTCGGCTACGGCCGCGAGAAGGTCGTTGCCGGGCCAACCGGCCATCGGGAGGATGTTCATCGGTTCTTCGGCACGGAGCGAAAGGCCACGCCACCTTCCAACGGCAAGAAGAAGGCGGCGGGCGGGCCCACGCCGATCTGGACCACCACGCAATCGCTGATCGTTCGCGCCATGGTGCTGGGCGCCGACCGGTTGGCGGTGGCAGGACCGGTCGATTTAGCGCAGAAGGATCCGAATCTGCTGGCGTTCAAGAACGAGGCGGAGGCACTGGCGAGCTTTGAGGGTCACAGAGGGGTGTACCTCCGGATCGTCCGGGCGACCGACGGCCGGAAGATCTCCGAGAGCACCTTGCCGACTATGCCGGTCTTTGATGGCCTGGCGGCCGCCCGCGGCCGGCTGTACGTCGCGCTGAGAAACGGTACGGTGGAGTGCTGGGGACAGTAGAACCGATCACGGAAGAGTCTGTCAGTGGGAGGCAGGAATATGACGGCACGAGGAATGGAGCGTCGGAGCTTCTTGAAATGGTCCGTGGGCGGCCTCCTGGCCGGCCGGGTGTGGACGCCGACCGCAGGCGCCGCGGCCCCAAGAGATCTCCCTATAAAGCCCAACATCGTCTTCATTTTCGCCGACGACTGGGGCTGGGGCGATTTGTCGTGTCACGGACATCCGTGGCTGAAGACGCCGCACCTTGACCGGCTCGCGAGCGAGGGAATTGATTTCCAGCAGTTCAACGTTCTGAACCCGGTTTGCTCGCCCAGCCGGACGGCGGTGACGACAGGGATGTATCCGGCACGATTTTGCATTCACCAGCACTTCGCGCCGGGCGTCAATGTGAAGCGTGGCATGCCGGACTGGCTTGATCCGAAGGCGCCGACGCTCGCCCACTTTCTCCAGAACGCCGGCTATCGCACCGGTCATTTCGGCAAATGGCATCTGACCAACACGGGTGCAGCAGGCGCGCCGTTGCCGTCGGCGTATGGCTTCGACGAATTCGCTGTCTTCAACGGGCCGGGCGGAGTGCGCGATCAGGCGGGACTTCACGACACGGCGCGCAACGCCGTGCGTTTCATTCGCGGGAGCAAGGGCCGTCCGTTCTATGTGAACGTCTGGCTGCACGAGAGCCACACGCCGCACCTGCCGACGAAGGAGTCGATGGAAAAGTGGAAGCATCTCGATGAGCAGAAGCAGGTGTACGCCGCCGTCATCACCGATGGCGACAACGACGTCGGCCAGATTCTCGCCGCCCTGAAGGAGACCGGGGTCGAGGATAGCACGATCGTCATCTTCTCCAGCGACAACGGACCCGAATGGACGAGCACAAGAAGACAGATTGCCGAGGACGTGACGGTCGGCGCTCGCGGCTACAACACCTACTACAGCGTCGGCGACACCGGCGGCCTGCGCGGACGCAAACGCAGCCTTTTTGAGGGGGGTGTGCGCACGCCCTTCATCGTCCGCTGGCCCGGCCACACACCCGCGGGAGCGAGAAATGAGAAGACGGTTGTGACCGCGGTTGACTTGCTGCCGACGCTTTGTGCTGCGGCAGGTGTGAAGCTGCCCGCTGATTATCACGGGGATGGCGAGGATCTTCTCGATGCGTTCAACGGTAAGGAAGTGCGGCGCAGGCGACCCATCTTCTGGGAATGGCGCGGAAACAAGACGGAACCAGACTGGTGGCCGCGCCTCGCCGTGCGCGAAGGCGATTGGAAACTGGTGATGAACTACGACGCCAGCCGCGTCGAACTCCACCGCCTCCTCGACGACCGCGCCGAGGCGAAGAACGTTGCGAAAGAGAACCGCGAGATTGTCACGCGACTTTCCAGACTCGCGCTCGACTGGAAATCTGCACTGCCTGACAAACCGAATCCGGATTGCATCAGCCAAAGCACGACTACGCCAGCAACAACCACTATGGAAGGCAAGCCAGTTCCGCAGACGGGCAAAGCCAGGACGAAACTGGATCGCGGCAAGATCTTCGACGGTTGGGATACCAGCAAGGACGACAGGTTGTCGCTCGAAGAATACAGGGCGGGACTGAAGGACTCGCCCGACGCGGAAAGGCGCTTCAAACGCTTCGATAGGAACGGCGACGGCGTACTCAGCCGCGAAGAGTTCGTCAATCCATCTGGCAAGTAACGTCATCCAACGCGCGACAGCACGAACCACGCGTACCTGTCAAGCGACGGTGTGACACGCTGCGCCGGCACAGATTGCCGATTCGCCCGATGTGAGCGTCGCGAACACTTCCGCCAACTACACCGGGGCGAAGGTGGGACAGTAGGAGCGATCGCACGACGCGCATCGTCCGCGACCGACTGAGGCAGTGCTCGCGTGGCGGCTACTTCTCATCGGAGATGCTGGTGGCCCGGGCATTGGGCGACGGAGGCGGTTGCACGGGACCGGGGGTACTGCGACCCTCCGCTTTGTACTTCTCCAACAGGGCCTTGAGCCGCGCGACAATCTCGGGCTTCTGCGCGTACAGGTTGGTACGCTGGGGCAGATCTTCCCGCAGGTCGTAGAGTTCCCCCGGGGCGGTATTCGCGGTGTAGCCACGCTCCTGCTTGAGCCAATCGGGTTCACCCCGTTTGCCGTTGCCGTCACCAGTACGTGCATCGATCAGGACCCAGGGGCCTTGACGCAGGACAAACTTGCCATTGCCACTGTGCAGGATGGTGGCCTCGCGGATTGGATGCGGGAGCTTCTGGCCCTGCAGGGCCGGCAGGATATTGTAGCTGTCGACGCCCGCATCCGGCGGGAGCGTTATCCCCAGCAGTGCGGCGCATGTGGCCATCAGGTCCACATGGCAGATGATCTCGTCGCTCATGGCCCCGGCCGGTATTTGTCCGGGCCAGCGGGCCAGGAACGGCACCCGGTGGCCTCCCTCCCAGGCGTCGCGTTTTACCCCGCGCAGACCATCCATACTCCGGTGGCCGTAGAGCTTGACGCGCTCGTAAGCCCCCGGATCGATCTCGACGCACTCCGGGCCATTATCGCTGGTGAAGATGACCAGTGTCTTGTCTGTCAGGTGCGTCCGTGATAGTGCGGCGAGCACCTGGCCGACTGTGTCGTCCACCTGTACGACGAAGTCCCCATATTCGCCCGCTTGGCTGCGGCCCTGGAACTGGGGCGCCGGGACCACGGGGTAGTGCGGAGCGGTAAGGGCCAGGTACAGGAAGAAAGACTTCTCCGGGTGCGTTTTGGCGGACTGCTCGATGTAGCCGACGGCTCGCCGGGTCAGTTCCGGCAGGATCTCCACCAGCTTCCAGCCCGGCACCATCGGGCCGGGGCGGTTGAAACCACCGCGCTCCATCGGCGCAGCGAGGGAGGGAATCCCCACCGTGCGGTCATTCTCGATGAAGCAATAGGGCGGATAGTTGGGCAGGTCCACGCCGAAATACGAGTCGAAGCCGAGGGTGGTGGGCCCATCGGCGATCGGCCGAGTGAAGTCTACGTTGCCCAGGCCATCGGTGCTCCGCGGGGGCTGGCCATCTCGCGTGGGCCAAGTCCAGCCGAGGTGCCATTTGCCGAGACCGGCCGTAGTGTACCCGTGCCGCCGGAGCAACGCGGGGACCGTGAGCCGGGTGCGCTCGATGAGCGGGGGTCCCCAGGGCGGCAGGACGCCGGCCTTCAGCCGCGAACGGAAGCAGTAGCGGCCCGTGAGCAGACCATAGCGTGTCGGGGTGCAGACGGCATCGGGCGCGTGCGCATCCGTGAAGCGGATGCCCTCTTTCGCCAGGCGGTCGAGGTTCGGCGTGGGGATCTTCGACGCCGCGTTGTAGCAGCCCAGATCGCCGTACCCCAAGTCATCGGCGAGGATGTAGACGATGTTGGGAGTGGCTTGGGGAGCAGCAGATGCTTGGGCAACCCTGGAGAAACCCAGGGCCGCCGCGCCGGCGGACCAGCCGGCCCATCGCAGAAACTCACGTCGGCAAAGAGAATCACTCATTGATCTTGCTCCTGGCAGGTTCTGGTCTACAAAGTCACTGGCAAGGCAACATGCGTCCCATGATATCCTGGTACGACCCCTAGCTTCAAGGGGTCGCGCTATCACCCGTGGTGTGGGTCCAGTCGGCGGCCCAAAGCCTTGAAAGGGAGACCCTGATTCTGGTATTATGGAAGGTACTGTGTGTGAGAGTAGCAAACCCTGGTGTCAAACCGGAGATCTCAGATGGAAATGGACCGGCGCGGCTTCCTGAAGCAATGTGCTCGGGTGGCCGGAGCATCGACGCTTGGCTGCCTTGCTATGGCCACCGAGCCATCTGCCAGGGGCCGTTCGCAAGGCCCCAAGACAGGCAAACCGAATGTCGTTTATCTGCTCGCCGACGATCTCGGTTGGGGCGATCTGAGTGTGAATGCCGGCAGCATTCCGACGCCACGCATCGATCGGCTGTTCCAGGAAGGGGTGCGGCTCGACAACTTCATGGGCTGGTGCGTCTGCTCGCCGACCCGTGCGATGCTGCTGACGGGCCGTCACCCGTTTCGCGTCGGCACGGGGCCGGAAACCGGCGGCGAGCTGGCGAAGGAAGAAACCACCATCGCGGAAGCATTCCAGGCCCACGGCTACCGCACCGGCATCTTCGGCAAATGGCATAACGGCGAAAACCCGGATACGCCAGAATACCGTGTGGCATCTGCCGAGGCGAAGAAGCGCACGAAGACAGGGCTCGGTGTCAATGCGCATGGTTTCGACGAGGCTTGGGTCTACTACGGCGGCTCCGTTGACTATTTCACCAGGCGAACCGTCCAAGGCACAGGGCCGGTCAGTTGGTGGCACAATCGCGAATACCGCCCGCAAGACGTCGGCTACACCGAGGACCTGATCACGGGGCACGTCCTCGAGTTCATTCGCGCGAACAAAGACCGCCCGTTCTTCTGCTACGTGCCGTTTCACATTGTCCACGCGCCCTTGCAGGCGAAAGACTCGGACCTGGAGGGTGTGGACAAGAAGGTGACGGACGAAACCAAGCGCGCCTATGCCGCGATGGTGATGGCGATGGACAAGAACGTCGCGAGCATTCTCGCCGAGCTTGACAAGCTCGGCTTGCGCGACAACACCATCGTCGTTTTCACCAGTGACAACGGTGCGACCAGGGACGGCAGCAATCTTCCGCTCCGCGGCGGCAAGCACACCATCTTCGAGGGCGGCACACGACTGCCGACAGTCATCCACTGGCCGAACGGCAAGGTGGTCCGCGGTAAGTGGGATGGCTTGTGCGGCTCCCTGGAAATGTTCCCGACCCTCATGGCGATGGCCGATCTGAAGATGCCCGAAACCCGGCCGCTGGACGGCAAGAACATCTGGCCGGCCCTGCGCGATAACACGGCCAGCCCGGTCGACAGCTACTACTGGGCCTGGCGTAACGAAGATGCGATCCGCACCGCGGATTGGCGCATGCACCGCTTCGCCGACCATGTGGAGCTTTACGACATCCACAAGGACATCAGCGAAGCCGTCAACGTCGCCGACCAGCATCCCGAAGTGGCGGCGTCGCTCCAAACGAAGATGAACGCCTGGGTCCAGTCGCTGGGCGCGGCGCTCACCCACCGACCTGCCCCGGCGTCCCTGGATGCCAAGCCGGCGCCCGAGGGCGAAGTGCTGGAGATCTCGGTGACGGTCACGGGCCAGGCCAAGCCCAGAGACTCTCTGCTGGTCCCCTTCGCCCGGTGGGAAGGCAATGTCTTTGCGACAGACTGCATCGAATATGACCTGGCTGTGGCGCCGGGTAGCCCAACGAAAGGCTTCTTTTACTCACCCTTCAAAGGCAACGACACCAAGCAGATCACGCTCGACTTCAAGCGCGGCGAGGGGGTCGACCAGTTCGGCCGCGAGCAAGTCTTGGGCCCGGAGCCCAAAGGGGGCGCGGGGGTCTGGGAACACCGGATCATCGGTCTTTGCAGCTATGGGCCCACAATCTTGCCGGGGCACGGTATCGTCTTCAAAGGAGGCCAGCCCGGCACTTACAGGATCTACCTCGATAACCTGCGCCTGCGGCACGGTGACGGCACCACCACGCCGATCTGGACCACCGGCAAAGACACGCGCTACCGTCCTATTGCCGATTCCGAATCCTTTGCCAACATCCGAGTGCGTGCTGCACCGGCAAGCGAAGTTCCTGGAAACCAGTCTCACAACGACGGCAAGTGATGGTGCCGATGGAGCTATCACGAAAGGCAGTGCAGAGGGGTAGATGCTGTCGGTGTGAACGAGACGCAACTCTGTTGAAGTAAGGCATCCTTTGGAGGAGACCGTTATGTTAAGAAGATCAAATCTTGTGGTTCTTTGTGCCCTGCTGCTGGGGCCGGCCTGGGCGGCTCGGGCGGGAATGGACCCCAATCTGGCCATCTACTGGCCTTTCGACGAGGGGCAAGGCACCGTCGCCAACGACGGGAGCGGCAAGGGGAACAACGGGACGTTGGTGAATAGTCCGACCTGGGTGACGGGCAAGATCGGGGGCGCCCTGCGGTTCAACGGCAGCAATACCTATGTCCGAGGGAGCTATGTTCCGCTCAACGATCGCAGTTTCACCGTTGCCCTGTGGGTCAATCCGGTGCTGACCATCTCCGGCACCTGCTTCTCCGAAGTGCAGGTGACTGCGAAGAATACGAGCCTGCACATTCGCCTGGGCGGGCCCAGCAGCACGAACGATCGCGTGCGGGGCATTCGCTTTGGGTTCTACGGCAATGACCTTCAGACGTCCGGCGGTCTCATCCAGGACAATACCTGGTATCATATTGCCTGCCGGTATGATCTGGTGGCGCAGACGAAGAAGGTTTACGTCAATGGCGTGGAGGTGGCTACCGGCAC
>JAMCWO010000032.1 GCA_023481165.1 Planctomycetota bacterium
TCATCCCGGTGTCCCACTATTTCAACGTTACCTTCTGGCCCCCGAGAGACAGCGCCGATAATACCCGCCCGTCTGACACTGGGTGCCATGCCTATGCTCGCGTAGGCATGGCGCAATGGAGAGTAGAACATGTCCACGCCAGCGTGGACATGGCACCAACGCGCCGAATCTCGTCAATCGCCCCTCCGTTCACGCCGATACAAGGCGCTGGAATAATGGAATGATGGAATGAGAAGAGATGGGGTTGAGTAACGATGCGGGCGGAGCCAGTGGCCTCCGGAACCCATGATTCCCATATTCCACCGTTCCATTATTCCAGTTCTTCCATATTCCAGTATCGCGATTCTGGCACCTCGCAGAAGGAAACCTGCTCATGCAGACGACCTTAGTGGAACAAAATAGTTCGGAGACCGCGACCAAGAAGTGTCCATTTTGCGCGGAGCAGATTCAGGCCGAGGCCATCAAATGCCGCTACTGCGGCGAGTTCCTCGACGGCAGGGGCAGGCCCCCGTGCCTACCCTCGGGTCCGGGCGACCACGGGGGGTCGCCCCTACGGCCGACAAAATGGTACTACGCCAACCCCACCCTCCTGGTGGCCGTGCTGTGTATCGGTCCGTTCGCGTTGCCGCTGGCCTGGATGAACCCCCGCTATAGCCTCGTCACGAAGGCCCTGATCACCGCAGGCGTCATCGTCCTGACCATCGTCCTCGCCTACGCCATGACCAGCCTGTACAAGACCCTCATGGACCAGATATTCGCCCTGGGCATACATTGATCGTTGAGCGGCCAAGGGCTGCGCGGCTCGTTTCGTACGACGTCCGGCGTTACAGGCGGCACAACCGCATCCTGCTCGATGCTCTTCGGCGTATGGGATGGTGGACACAGCCGACCCTGCGAACGACCACGTTCGTGCAACAGTCGAGAAGGCAAAACGTCCCGCGAGCGAAAAATCTTTTACTCCTTCTGCCATAAAGAATTACGCGATTCCCGGGCATTACGCGCGCACAGAATTCCGGCATGATTCGTGCAACACGGCCCCAAGGTAGAGGGACACTCTGTCCACGGAGGCCCTCGGATTTATCATTCCCGCCTTGGCGGGAGTGACATATTTACGGTCGACGATTTGTGCAGAACGAAGCCGGTTTCCGGCCCCGCCGGGCGCGACGAAGCCGGAGGGACGAGGCGACGAATGCGCAAAACGAAGCCAATTCCTCCAGCCCAGCGTTCCCGGGAGGTCGGCAGCGAAAAATCTGGTTTCACGGGAATGAGTGGGGTACGATCTGGCACGCCCGGCGCTCCTGCCGGGCGGAATCGTTTGAGAGCTTGAGTTCAAAGAAGGAGCCTTGCTGTATGGGTCGCAATCTGAGCGTCACGGTATTGGCGGCACTGTTCCTGAATCCTGGTGCCTTCGGGCAGGCCAATTGGCCGCAGTTCCGGGGGCCAAAGGCCGGGGTCGTTGAAGATGCGGTTCTGCCAGTCACCTGGAGCACGACCGAACACGCCGCGTGGGTGGTCGATATCCCCGGGCGGGGCTGGTCGTCGCCTATCGTCTGGGGCAACCGGGTCTTCGTGACCACCGCCGTGCCCGAAGGCGAGACGGAGGCGCCCAAGAAGGGCCTCTACCTCGGCGGCGAGCGGCCCACCCCCTCCGACAAGGTACACCAGTGGAAGGTCTACTGCCTCGATTTTGAGAGCGGCAAGGTACTGTGGGAGGTCGTCGCCCATAGGGGCCTCTCCCAGTATGGCCTGCACCTGAAGAACTCGCACGCTTCCGAGACCCCCGTCACCGACGGCGAGCGGGTGTACGCGTACTTCGGCAACGTCGGGCTATTCTGCTATGACTTCGACGGCCGGCTCGTGTGGTCCAAGAAGTGGGGACCGTTCAAGACGCGCAGCAACTGGGGGACCGCCGCCTCGTCGGCGCTGTACAAGGACCGGCTCTATGTCGTCAATGACAACGACCAGCAGTCCTTCCTGGTGGCGTTGGATAAGACGACGGGCGAGGAGGTCTGGCGCGTGAACCGGGATGAAAAGAGCAATTGGGCCACGCCCTGCATCTGGGCGAACGATCAGCGGACCGAGTTGGTCACCTCCGGGACCGGCAAGGTCCGGTCGTATGACCTGACGGGTAAGCCGCTGTGGGAGTTGGCGGGCACCACGACCATCGCAATCCCGTCTCCACTTGCGGCGGATGGCTTGCTCTACGTCACCGGCGGCTTCGTTGCCGACCGGACGCGGCCGCTCTACGCGATCCGTCCCGGCGCCACAGGCGATATTTCGCTCAAGGAAGATCAGACGAGCAATGACTTCATCGTCTGGAGCCGGACCAAGGCCGGCCCGTACAACCCCTCCCCCATCGTCTACCAAGGCTATGTATATGTCCTCTTGGACCGCGGCACTCTGAGCTGCTACGAGGCGAAGACAGGCAAGGAAGTTTATGCCGGCATGCGGATCGCCGCCGGGGCGAACGCGTTCACCGCCTCGCCCTGGGCCAATGACGGCAAGCTATTCTGCCTGAGCGAGGACGGCGATACGTTCGTGATCCAGGCGGGTCCGGTGGGGGCGCCCGCAGGGGCGAAAGATCTTTCGCCCCTACACTGCAACAAACTGCAAGAGATGTGCATGGCCACGCCCGCCGCCATGCGCGGCAGTCTGATCATTCGCACGCTCTCGAAGCTGTATTGCATCCGGTAGGGGCGGCCCCCTGTGGCCGCCCTGCAAGGGCAGGCACGGGGGAGGGTTCCCAAACGCGGAATTAGCGTTTGGGGTCCCGGCCTGCCCCTACGGACAGACCACACGTATTCCTGCCCACGGGTCAGAGCGAAAGCAGGTATTCCACCAGGGCGTCGATCTCGGCCGGGCTCAAGTGGGAGGTTCTGCCGTGCTTGTCGTCCGGATTCATCGTCGTCAGCATCTCCCGGAGCGTGACCACACTGCCATCGTGCAGGTAGGGCGCCGTGCGCCACAGTTCCACGCAGGCGGGTGTGTCGAAATTCCCGGTACGGTCGAACTCGTGCTGCGTGCCGACATCGTGGGTCTCGAGCGACGTGAACAAGGGGGCAGGATGACAACGGGCACAGCCGACCTTGGCATCCTCGAAGAGGCGTTTTCCCTGCCGGGCCTTCTCGGAGAGGCGTCCCGCGATGAGAAAGGGACTCGCCTCCGGCTCCAGCGAGTGCAGGTAGGCTTGTACGGCGTTCAGATCGTTCGAATCGATCTGGCGAAACTGGATAAACTGGAACCCTTTTTCGACCGCCTCCTCCATGTTCTCACGGATTCCCAGAGACATGACCGGCGGGGTTCTGCTCGACCAGACCAGCGAGCGGGCGTTTTTGGGATTGCCGAGGCCGTCGTTGACCAAGTCCCAGTTCAGGCCGTCGGCGCGGCCGTCCGGATGACAGGTGGAACAACTGAGCCAATGCTGAAAGCAGTGACGAGCATCATGAAAGACGAATTCGCCGCGCCGGACAGCATCCGGCCGGGGCCCAGGACCGAGGCTGATCGCCTTGATCACCCGGCAACTGCCCGGATCGAGAAGAAGGACCTCACCGGAATAGTAGCTCGCCGCGGCCAACTGCTTCCCATCCGGGGACAGCGCCAGGCCCCGCGGGCACTGGGCCGGAATAGAAGTCCGCGTGAGAAACCCGGCGGCATACAGGGCGCTGAGATGGTAGGCCAACTCGCCGCGTTTGTTGGGGTCGGCCTTGATGCTCTGCCAAATGGCGGCGGCACCGGAGTAGGCGTCATTCGCACCGGGGCCCTCGGTGACGCCCCGTCCGGCGAGGAACTCGTGGAGCCGGGCCAGCTCGATCTTCCCGATCTGCTGCACACCGGCGATACTGACCCAGGCCGTCTTGCCATCGGGAGCCAGCGCGATCCCCCACGGGTCGGCCGCTCCCTCGCTGATCGTGTCCAGAAGCACCGTCGCGTACAGTTCCTTGCCGGTCAGATCGATGATGCTCAGAGCGTTGGTGTTGATCCACCCCCGTTCCACCTGCGTCGTCGGCAAGGTTGTTCGGCCCTGCGTATGTACGACATAGGCCCATCGGCCGTCGGGGGAGACGCGGACCTGACGGACATGGGAAGAACCGGCGGGCAACGGGATGTTCTTCACGTTCTTTCCCGTGTCGAGATCGATCAGGCTGAGACCCGCGGACGCGGCGGGGTCCGTCGCCGGGCCCGCCGGAATGAGATTGCCCACGACGGCCAACGCCTCATCCGGCGTGACCGCCACGAAGTACGGGTGCCTTCCGCACGAACTCCGTGCACGCTCGCGACCGGCCTTGAGATCGATGATCACGACCACGTGCAATCCATAGTCACAGACAACGACCAGACCCTTCCTGGGTGCCACCGCCAGGCCCACGGGCTTGGGCCCGACGAAGAACCGTCGAAGCACGTCCCCCGTCTTCGCGTCCACCTCCGCCACAGTGCCGGCGTCGTACTCCGACACGAGGACCCTGCCATCCCCCTGCCAGGCCACGCCCATGGGCCGGCCGTGCAGTTGAATCTCCCGGGCCGGTCCGAGCGAACGATCATTCGCCCCGACGAGGCTCGCCGGGACATCGAGCATATACAACCGGCCGGCGGTCCGGTCCGAGATTGCCAGTGTCCCGCCCTCCGGCGAAAAGGCCAGATCGAACGGCGAACGATAGGATTGTATAGGTCCCTGACCGCGATCCGCCGCGTTGGACGGCCCTTCCACGCGCCGCATCCCGCGGTTGGGCATCTGCATCTCTTTCCCGGCGGCACCGGTCAGCATCCCGAGCACGGCCGGCCCCAACAGCACAAGAGCCAGCGCGAAGGCGACAAACCAATGCGCCGAGACGCATGCCAGTTCACACCACTTGCTGATTGGAGGTACTGCACGCATAAAACTCCCCAATCACGGGGGAATACTCTTGTCCGCCCGAGAACAATCCAGTCGCTGCCGCGGCCGGAAGCGCGGCCCGATTCCTATCTATACTCTCCTGTAGCAGCAGATTCCAGCGCGGCCTGCAAATCAGTGGCCTGCGATCCTGTTGCAGGACCGGCCCGGCGGGTGTACAGTAGTCTCTGGGCGGCGCGCGATATGTATCGGAGCCTCCGTCCGGATGTATCTAAGTATTGTGCAGACAAGAACTTCGGTTCCCCAAACGTGGTGGATCGCGTTTGGGAGCCTTTCGGAGCAGTGGCCGAGTGGCTTAAGGCGACGGTCTTGAAAACCGTACAACCGCAAGGTTGCGGGGGTTCGAATCCCTCCTGCTCCGATCCGGATTATCCGCTGAAAATGCGGTTTTTCCCGTGTTTTCTGCCACTTCTGCGCTTCCCGCCGTCTGCATCGCCGCCCCTTCGTTCTGCGCACCAAAGCGCACAGAAGGCACAGAAACGCGCTCAATTCCGCCAAGTTTTCCGCCAAGTTTTTCCGGCCCGTTTTCGACCGATTTCCCGTCCGTTCCTGTCGCCTTTGCCTGCTCGCTCTCCGGCTTCGACAAGCTCAGATCCGGCAGGCCCTCTATCGCCCTGGCCCCTTGGCCGCGCAGGCTGTGGGCATACCGCGATGTAACCCGCAGATCCCCATGGCGCATGATTTCCTTGATGGTGGTCAACGGGACCGCGCAGGCCGCCAGCCAAGAGCCGCAGGTATGCCGCAATGCGTGAAAGTCGCGAAACCGCCCCGCCGTGTCTCGGTAATCGATCCCGGCCGCTGCCAAGTCTTCCCGGACGATCTGCGCCGTCTGGCCGGTCAACCGCTTCCATTTCCCGCCAAAGACCTTGGCCCCCATCGCCCGCCCTGCCAGGAAGGCCCGCAGCTCCCCGGCTGTCTCTCTCCTCAGCGGCAACGTGTCCTCGCGCCGGTGCTTGCTGTAGCCGGCCTGGACGGTGACGGTGCACGCGCTCAGGTCGAACGATCCGATTGTCAGGGTCCGCAGCTCATTGGCCCTGAGCCCGCTCTCCACCGCCAGCTTGTAGAGCAGGCGCCGCTCTGCGCCGGTCATACCTTCTCGGTCCGGCCCCGCCGCCGCCGTGGCCAGCAGCCGGCGGACCTCATCAACCTCCAACTGGACATGATCGTGCCGGCGGTCCGTCTTGACGTTCAAGCCCTTCAGGTGCATCAGGGGCGATTCACTGGCGCGGCGGTTCTGTACCATCCACCGGCAAAACTGCTTCATGGCCTGCAGGTAGAAGTTTGAAGTCTGGGCCGATATGCCGTTCCCGCCCTCGCGCAGGCGAGCCAGGTAAGAGGCTACCCGATCCGCCCGGATCTGTGACCAGACCGTAAAGCCGCAGCCGTCCAGGACCTTGCCCGCGCGAGTCGTCACTTCGCGGGCCTGCTTCGCCGTGTCGCCCTTGTCGAGCAGGGATTGGCGGAAGTCGGCCAGGTGCTCCCGTAGAGGCTTCATCCCCGCCGCCCGGCTCCCATCCAACAGGCCGATCTCCGCAAACCGCGATAAGAGTTTCGGCGGGACTTGCTCAAGCCAGCGGGTCAGATCCGGGCCCGGCTGCTCCCCGGTCATCCGGCAGGCGACAAGGCGGACGATCTGCCGGGCAAGCGCCTTGGTCTGTGCCTTCTCGCTCAGGCCCGGGAACCGCCGAACGATCGACAAATGATCCTTGGTTTCAAGCCACCACTTGCCAAGCCGGTGGGCCTTGCCGCGGCGATCCTTGTAGGTGAGTTTCCACAACCGAAACGGCTCTTTCTCGCGGTCAGTGCTGGAGTCCACGTGTCACCATCCTTTCAAGTTGCTTCCGGCAAGCCATGAAGTCTTTCCCTGAATGCAGCTTGGCGCCGGCCCATCTCATTGCGCCCGGTGGGCCTGGTCAATTCTCAGAATCTCCATAATCTCCCCCCTCCCTTCGCGGCGTCCAAAACCCCAAATGCGAATGCAAGATCCAATGGATTGAGGCCGCTGCTGTGCGATTGCACGTGCTCAATGATCGCACGCTTGATTCTTGCCTCAGGGTCAGTTTGAGCTTTCCGCTGTGGCGTGACTCGTTTCTGTGCCATAGAGCATCTCCCGAAAGAAAGATAGCCCGGAGCTGCAACGGCCACTGAGATAGTGAAGCCGCCTGTGCCTTGCGGAAACAGGACTCCGGGCCATATAGTCGATTCGGGAAGATCTCAGTTGTTTTTGCATGGTGTCCATTCTGCCCACCGATCCGCCCGCCGTCAAGAGAAATCCGCCGCGATTCTCCACCGACCCGGGCGCCAGCGTAGGCCACCGTTGCGCCGCGTGGCACGGCTCAGGCCCAGTGCCCTTGGTCTGACCTTTGGGACGGTCCAGGGACATCGGCCCTTGTAGGGCTCCACAACGTCCCTCTTCGCCCCGACGCCAATTTTCGCCGGATCTGGTGAGAACCCGTTGCACAGGACCCGCTATAAGGCCCGATCTCTTCCCGGTCCGACCATCGGACCGGCCGAAAAAGGCCGGCCGGCGGGAGCTGCCGACCGGCCCGAGAGGAGAATCGGCGGTACGCACCGCCGGATCGCGACAAAGGCCGGCGCTGCCAAACGCCGGCCCATTGGAGAACGCGAAGTTGCCAACTTCGCGCCATGCCGCAAAAGGAAGGCGGCCAGGCCGAGTCCCGGCCGCCCGGTCAGGAGACCACACCCGCGAAAAAGAGACCTCACGATTGCAGGGCCCGCAGACGGTCAACTTCACGAATGATCCGCCCCATCTCGTGATAGGTGTAGCATCGGTCACGGGCCCGCTGCCGAGCCCGTGACCGATCCTGCCGCTCTATCTGCTCATCGATCGCGTCTGTCTCTCGGTAAAACTCTTCTTCGTCAAGCGTTGCCTCGGCGATTGCCGCCGGCGCCGCAGATCGGGCCGGGACCTTCTCAAAGACCGCCTGGACGCTTGTTTGAGGATACGCCGGGTACGTGACGGGCCCGACGTCGAACAGCGTGCCGATCTCCAGGATCGTCCGCTCATCAAGCTCGCCCGGGCGCTGCGCCAGCTTCCAGGTGTCCTTCTTCACGGTGAAGGAAAATGAGCAGCCGGAAACGTCCATCCTGTCGATCCGTCGGGCCAAGCCATAGGACGCCGCGTCAAACGGCAGCAGGTGACAGACAAACCGCAGCCCGAGCCGATCCTCGGCCAATTCCAGCGTGTTCGCTGTGGATCGGCCGTAGATGTAGTTGGCGTCGTGATTGAACAAGCAGCGAACGTCCGACTTCTTCAGGGCTTCGGCGAACGCTCCAGGTGCAATCTGCTCGCGGAACCAGAAAATGTCCGCCCACTTATTGAAAACCGCGGCATAACCCACAAAGGATTTGGCAGTTGTGACGGTGGACGTCGACGTCGCCCGGGCGCCGCTCGCCAGGCCTGGAGCGCTCGACACTGCCAGGCCCACCCGCTGCTCGATAGTGCCGCTCCTCTTGTACTGCTTTTCGCTTTCGCGCAAGTGCCGCATCAACGTGCTGTTTTCTCGCCCCCGCTGCATCGCAAGAAAACGCTCTTGAAGATCCTTCGGTGCTTCGGCATTGTCCGGCAGCTCCGCCAGTTCCCCAGCAATGCGGTTCATTTCCCGTTCATACCAGCGGGACAAACTCCGGCCCGCTGGGCCGATCTTGCCGCCGCCGGCGTCCGCCGTCTCGATTCTGCTTTCGGTTTCCATGTCACTCCCCTTGCTTCGCGGGCTTGCCGTCTTCGTCCGAGTTCCACGTCTTCGCCCGTTCCTCCACATAGTAGCCCAGCATGGGCCAATTCTGGCCCCCGCCCAAAATGCGAGAATCAAAGCCTGTCATCAACGGCGGGCGCGGGCCAACCGATAGTCCCTTGCGGGCCAACTCATGATCGAGCGAGTTCAATGCTTCGAGAGCCGCGCAGAGATCCCTATAGCGATCCAGGACCTTGCCGATGACCCTGGCAATCAGCGGTCGAAGTCGGGCAAACTGCTCCGCGGCCACCTTCTGATTCATTCCGGGAATACGATCCCTAACCTGCTCCAGGCCGGCTTCGGCTGCGCGGAGCTGCCGGAGCAACCCCGCACGATATGATTCCTCGACGGGCGCCGTCAGTGTCTCGATCGGCGCACCATTGAGCAGAGCAGCCGCGTCGGCGCCCGGGTCGTATCGGACGGTTGTTCCCGGACCCATCGGACCGTCAGCGGAGCAATGCGCTAATTCCGCGATGATGCGCTTGCGATCGGATTCGAGCCGATCGCGCAAAGCGGCCAGTTTGTGAACCTCCGCGGCCGGACCGTCCAGGTCATTAAGGTCAGGAACCGCGGCAATAACCTGGTCGATGAGGGTATCGAGATCCGGCGCAGCGTTTCCTGTTTTCGGCTTTGACATGATAGGTCTCCTTTGAGAAGTTGTTCGACGTTTCTTGAGGGCCTCGTATCTGCGTAACCTTTTGCGTCGGCAGTCAGCACAGTGCTTGTGTGGGCGTCCGCCAGCGCGCCCGGGCGGATCCATGGGTTTACCGCAAGTCTCACAGATCGGACGTCGACCGCCCTGATAGACGCGCCGACTGTTGTGCGTGCTTTCGATCTTCGCGACATGGCCGCAGGCTGGGCCACAATATCGCATCGGCCGGCCGCGTCCTGGCCGCACCTGGCAGAACAGGGCCGCACAGTCCACTCGTGCGCAAGTGCGGGTTTTTGCTCA
>JAMCWO010000143.1 GCA_023481165.1 Planctomycetota bacterium
TATCGGTCGAAACCGCGCTCTGAGGCACTCTTCGCTTTTCGCATGAAGCCCATCATACACGCGAAGAGAACCATTCGTGCGAAAACTTTTGGCTACCTACTTAGCGCAGGGGCCGCGAGCTCGCCGCGACAACAATAGGCATCCTCATCCATCATCAATTCCTAGATCTCCCATCCTTTGCGGAAGTAGCCATGGACCAATGGCTCCGCCTTGGGGGAATTGATTGCCCGCATGTTGGGGCCGTCCCAATGGATGGTCTCCCCGATCCGCAGTGCGACCGTCCCCAGCAGAACCAGCTCCGTCAAATGGGCCGCATAATCGAAGTTCGAGCTGGCGGGCGGGCCGCCCTTACAGGCGTTGATCCAATCGCGATGGTGTCCCTGGGAACGAGGGATGCTCTGCGGCGGCTGTTTGTACACCTTCATTTTCTGTTCGGGGATGATTCGCGGCGATTCGCTCCACGACCCCGACAGAATGGCCCCTTGGTCGCCCACAATCAGCGATCCACCCAGCCGAGGCAGGTCCCGGTTGGGTTCCAGGCAATCCGGCCGCGGCGGCATCGGGCCGCCGTCGTACCAGAATAGATCGACCTCAGGAGACGAGCCGCGCGCCGGGAACTTGTAGTGATACAGGGCCGCCATGGGAGCGGTTTCCTCGCTCAATTCGGAGGAACTGGCCTCGATCATCGTCGGGTGTCCCAGGTCCAGGGCCCAGGCCGCCGTATCCAGGGTGTGGCAACCATAGTTGCCCAGGGTCCCGGTGCCGAAGTCCCACCAGTAGTGCCAGATCAAAGGGGCATAAGCGGGATGGAAGGGACGCTCCGGAGCCGGGCCCAGCCACAGATCCCAATTCAACCCCTCCGGCACCGGCGGCGTTTCCTTCGGGCGTTCGGTCAACCGCATGCGCGGGGGTCCGCCCTGCCAGCCGTGTACCTGCCGCACCTTGCCGATCGCTCCAGCGCGAATCCACTCGACAGCCCGGCGGATATCGTCCGACGAATGGCCGTGGTTGCCCATTTGCGTGGCGACCTTGGCCGCGCGGGCCGCCGCCGCCACGCGACGCGCCTCATAGACCGAGTGCGTGAGCGGCTTCTCGCAGTACACGTGTTTGCCCGCCTGCATCGCCGCCATACAGGCGACGGCATGCACGTGGTTGGGAGTCGCGATCAGCACGGCATCGATGTCTTTCGCCGCCTTCTCCAGCATGACGCGATAGTCCACGTAGACGGCACAGCCGTGCGGCCCGGCCGAGCCGGTCTGGCGAAAGTGGTCCTCAATGGCCTTCAATGCCGGCCCGCGCCCACCGTGGTGCTTGTAATAGAGTTTGCTGTTGTCCCAGAACTCGGCAGGGTCGCAGATCGCGGTGATCCGGACATCGGGGTGCGTCAGCAGGGTCTTGATGTTCGTGATCCCCTGCCCGCCTGTGCCAATCACCGCCACATGCAGTTGCTCGCTCGGCGGCACTTGCCCAGGCCCGCCCAACACATACGAAGGGACGACGGTTGCCGCGGTCATTGCGGCGGTCTCGGCGAGCAACCGGCGACGACTCAAAGTCTGGGTCTGGCGCATGGCGCGGCTCCTTGAAACAGAACGCTCTCACAGCCGTACGGGCTACCGGATGAGGGTACACCTCGCCCCGCAGACTGTCAACCGCCCCATGCGCCAGACAAGATGCGTCACATGCCGGTATGGCTGGCGTTCCTCAATTCGCCTTCTTGAGCCACTGCCCTATCTTCTCCGGGCATTCATTCTTCGGGAAGATCTCCTTGTCCTCGTAACCCGAGACGCGAACCGTGCCGACCCACTGCCGGACCAGTTTCGTCAACTCTTCAGCCGATTCTGTGCGGCCGGTTATCTGGCAGCGCCGGACTAACTCGGTCGTGAAGGCTGGATCGAGCAGATCGGGGACGCCGAAGGACATCCGGTGCTCGTCGAGCGGCTTGTAGAAGATGAAACCCGTGAAGACATCCTGGTACGTGTAACCCACCGGAATGGGGAAGGGGAAATAATCAAAGGGGTCGCCGCCAAAGGGGGAGCCTTTGAAGTCAAATCCCAGGCCGGGATTGCCCGCGACGATGAACGCGGCGTCCCACTTGCCGTTTTGAATCGCGGTCACGCCGGCCGGATTGTCCCGGCCACCGAGGATCAAGCCGGTGCTGTTGATCATCACGTTGGCGACCCGGCCGGGATACGCGGCCAGCAGGAAGCCGGTCATGTTCTCGATGTTTTTCACTTTGCCGCCGCGTTCCAGGCGGAAATGCGGGAAGGCGTGGCGGTAGTTCATGATGACCAGGGCCTTCTTCCGGGTCCCGGACGATTTCTGGATCTCGTTGAACCTGACGATAAAGTTGTCCGCCATGATCTTGTCGCGCTGGCCCAACTGCTGCTCGATTTGACGGTAGTTGTCCTTCGTGATCTTGCTCCAGTCGGATTCGACGTCGCACGGCCAGATGTGTACGCGCGATTCCTTGGGCAGGGTCCGATTGAGTTGGGCGATCTTCTGCAGAAACTCGTGCGCGTTGGTCTTGTCCCAAATCACCTGAAAGTCGAAGTTCCTGCAGATGGCACGGAGCTTCTGCTGTAGCTGCTCTTCGGAGAGCTGATCATTCGTGAGCAGTCCTCGACCGCCGGCCGCAGGCGGACGCTGCCGCTTTTGGTGAAGATGTGGCCCACCTGTCGCTGGAACCGCTGGTCGCGCGCCAATTCGCAGATCATGTCGTACTGAGTGGTTTCCGGGTGGGCCCGCTCGCACAACACAACGATATCGTATTTGGCGTACAGACCCATGATGTAGTCCACCGGCGTCTGTTTTTGGGTCTCCAGGAACCGCACGTACTTCTCGAGCGCTGGATCATAGCCCGGCGCCTGGGTCGCAGCGTTTGCCCCTCTCGCCTCTTCCAACTGCCCCGAAACCAGCACCCATGCAAATAGGACGACTCTTGCCATAACCATACTCCTTCCTTCAAACCGAATGATGTGCGTCTTCTTGCGGGTGTTTCTCGGAGATACACCCCCGAAGTCGCGGGCCAGGCAGGAATATTTCAAAGCGAGCGAGCTTGGGAGGCAGGTCCTGCACCCGTTGCCCAGTCTGTTTTGCCGTAAGTTGTTCCGCTGCTATAATGGTCAGCCGCTGGTAGGGGCGAATGATTATTCGCCCTATGGTTCCAGACTGCCTGTCGGACAATAGATTCTTTGGGAGTGGGAGAAGAAAGAAGATGAAAGCGCACGTTCGTTGGGTAGGGGCGAATGATCATTCGGGGACCCCAAACGTGATACACCGCTTTTGGGAGCCCGTGCCCCTACGGCTGGCGGTTTCGATCCTCTTGCTGGTTGGCGGCGTCGTTCGGGCCCAGATCACCGATTCGCCCGATGAGAGTGCCGCGGGTATTCCCGTCAACTACACGGAGGCAAAGGCGGGCCAATACACGCTGCCAGACGTGCTGACACTCGCCGACGGCACGCCCGTCCGCGACGCCGCCACGTGGTTCGAGAAGCGGCGGCCGGAGATTGTCAGACTGTTCGAGGAGAATCAGTATGGCCGTAGCCCGGGCCGCCCCGCCGACATGACTTTCGACGTGTTCGACAAGGCTACGCCCGCGTTCGAGGGCAAGGCGACCCGCCGACAGGTGACGATCTATTTCTCGAAGGACAAGACCGGCCCCAAAATGGATCTGCTGGTCTATCTGCCCGCCGGCGCCGGCAAGGGGACCCCCAACGCGAAGTGCGGCGTCGGGGCCCCCAAGCCCGTGCCGCTGCTGCTGAATCTGGGTTTTGGCGCAAACAACACATCGGTGAACGATCCGAACGTGAAGATCGGGACCGTATGGGACCGTAAGCAGAAGCAGAGAGTGCCGGCCACGCGACGCGGATTCGGCGGCCTGAACGTCCTGCCGGTGCTGGAGAAAGGGTTCGGCATCGCCACCTTCAACTATACGGACGTCGATCCTGATGCACTCGGCGGGATCCCTTATGGCGTGCGAAAGCTGTATCTGAAAGACGAGCAAACAGAGCCGGCGCCGGATGAGTGGGGTTCCATCGCTGCCTGGGGGTGGGGCCTGAGCCGGGCGATTGACTACTTCGAGACGGACAAGGACGTGGACGCCAAACGGATCGCCATTATGGGCGTATCCCGGCTGGGCAAGACCGTACTCTGGGCGGGGGCACACGACACGCGCATTGCGCTGGTGATCGCCAGTTGTTCCGGCGAAGGGGGCGCGGCACTGAGCCGGCGCAATTATGGCGAGACCATCAAGCATCTGGTCGCGCCAACGCGGTACCCGTATCAATTCTGTGCCAACTACGCGACATGGGCAGACAAGGTCAACGAGTTCCCCATTGACGCACACATGCTCATCGCCCTGATCGCGCCGCGTCCGGTGCTCCTGCAAACGGGCTACACAGACAAATGGTCGGATCCTTATGGCGAGTTCCTGGCGGCGGTCGCCGCCGGACCGGTCTACAGACTGCTCGGCAAACAGGGATTGGATACGGACAAGATGCCCGCTCCCGGAGAGCCCATCCTGCACACGGTCGGCTTCTACATGCACGCGGGCGGCCATGGCTCGGCTCCGACCGATGGGCCTGTGTTCCTCGAGTTCCTGCAGATGCACCTGCAGCCGTGAGCATGGACAGCGAGAGCGTCAGAGTAGAATCAAGTGAATCAATGCATTCGGAAAGTGACGGTCGGCAATGAATCGGGTGGGTAAATCTCTGGGTGTGTTCATTCTGGCTCTGTCGTTGAATGCTACCGCACAAGATCAGATGGGGACCATTGCGGCCAATGACCCGACCGGCGGCCCGGTCAACTATGCGACCTTCCAGGACCCGCCCCGGGAGTATTGGGGCCACGCCTGGTTCACCTTCAATCTGGGCTCTCTGAACGAAGACCGTGTTCGATCGATGGTGCAGCGGGCAGTCCAAAGCGATTCCTATGGTGGTTTCATGATTACGCCTTCCGGGGGGTTCGGCGGCAGCAGGCCCGGTGGGACCGCCACGACCGGCAGCACGCCGGTCCAGTACCTCAATGAGGAGTTCTTCCGGCTGTACAAGGTGGCGATGGAGGAAGGATTGAAGAACAAGCTCCCGATGGACGTCCTCTACGACGAGCTGCAGTTCCCGACCGGTATGGCAGGCGGACTGTTCTACGCCCAGTATCCCAACGCTGCCGAGAAGAGTCTGGAGAAAATCGAGAAGGATGTGATGGGACCCGCGCAGGCGGAGCTGACGATGCCCCTCCCCAATGGGATCTACATCGGCACCGTCATGATGAACCTTGATACGCTCGAATGCGTCGACGTCAGCAGCCAGACGACTCGGGACGACAAGACATTCAAGTACCAGGTCCCGGCCGGCCATTGGAAGGTCATGGTGTTCTATCTCGACCCCGCCCGCCGACGGGGCATCTGCGACTATCTGGACGCCAAGGCCGTCGATGAACTGATTGAGATCATGTACGATCAGTACTACGACCATCTCAAGGAGTATTTCGGGAAGGTCATCAAGATGTCGTTCTACGATGAGCCGTCGCTGCACAACGCCGTCAGCGGCCGGCTCTGGACCACCGGCTTCCATGAAGGCTTCCAGAAGAAGTATGGCTATTCTCCGATGAAATATTACCCGGCCCTGTGGTATGACATCGGCCCCGAGACCGCGGCGGCGCGCAACGCCCTGTATGGCTTCCGCACCGAGTTGTATGCGGAGAACTTCATCGGCCGGATCGCTGCCTGGTGCACCAAGCACGGCATCGCCATGTCGGGCCACGTGGACCAGGAGGAGCCGCGCAGCCCCGTTGGGACGCAGGGCGACCTGATGAAGATCTTCAAGCACCAGCAAATCCCCGGCATCGATGACATCTGGTTCGTCGGGCGATCCAACGTCTCGTATAAGGTCATCGCCTCGGCGGCGTTCAACTACGACCGGCCCCTCATGATGGCCGAGACGTACGCCGCGTATCAGCAGGCTCACAGGACCGCCAAGTGGGTGTACCGGACGGCCATGGATCAACACGCCATGGGTGCCAATCTCCAGATCGGCGGCCGCCCGGGCGACACGGCCAACGCGGAAATGGGCCGCTACGTCGGCCGGATGGAGTACCTGCTGCGTCACGGCCGGCATGTGGCGGATATCGCCGTACTGTACCCCATCGCGGCCCTGCAGGCCGACTACAGCTTCGCGCAGCCCGCGATGGTCGAGCCGGTGACCGGCGGCGGTCGCGGTCGCGGCGAGCCCGGCTTCTATTATGCCCTGGAAGGCGGCCTCCTGGCGCCGGAGAACGATTACATGGATTTGGGCGAGATGCTCTTTCGCGGCATGCGAATCGACTTCACCTACCTGCACCCCGAAATCCTGGAGAGCAAGTGCCTCATCGACGGTAACAAGCTGATTCTCGACAACAAGGAGAACCGCGAGGAGTTTCGCGTCCTGATCGTTCCGGGCGGCAGCACGATCTCCGTCGCTACGGCGCGGAAGATTCTCGATTTCTACCGTGCCGGGGGAACGGTCATCGCCACGAGCAAGCTGCCGACGCGATCCGCCGAGTTCAAGCAGGATAAGCAGGTCCAGCAGATCATCGGCGAAGTATTCGGTCTGCCCGCCTACGACCCGATGACCGCGGCGATCCGCGCCTTCACGGACGATTTCAAAACGTTCTTCGCTCATCCCAGCCAAGCCGGCGGCAAGGCGTATTTCCTGCCTCGGCCGGAACCGAAGATGGTGGATGCGGTGCTGAAGGAGGCTTTGCCGGTGCGCGATGTCGATGTCCAGGCGCCCTGGCTGTGGCCGGTGCCGATGAACCGGGATTACGCCGGAGCTTTGACCTATATCCACAAGGTCAAGAGCGGCCGCGACATTTACTTCTTCGCCAATTCCACCGACGCCGCCGTCGAAGCGACGATCGTCCTGCGCGGCCACAAGAGCCTGTCCCTCTGGGACCCGCGCACGGGGCGGAAGAAGAAGGCGGACGTCACGACATTCGGGGCCGCCGGCCAGCCGGTGACAACCACCCGCCTGACGCTCCCGCCGATAACGTCTGTGTTCTACGTACAGGAGTAGCTATGAATATCAAGTCCTTGCCGATCCTCGCGTTCCTTTGGTTCACGGTCACGCCCCACGTGACGGCGGCGACCCAGTCAGCCGACGCCGAGCTGCCGGCCGGCGTGGCCTTGGACTGGGACAAAACGACCATCGTATCGGTGAATGCCAAGCGGGCGCAGGTAGCTCTGGCGGGCATCTGGCGCTTCATACCCGCCGCCGAAGGAACCGCGGAGCCCCCGAAACAGGGATGGGCCTATATCAACGTGCCCGGCAGTTGGCAAAGCTCACGGGGCAGGTCTGCAAGTTTCGTGGCGCGGGGCACCGGGCCGCAGTGGGACCTCTATGACGGGACGCAGGTCGTGCGCGCCTGGTACCAGCGGCAGGTACCCATCCCAGCTCAATGGCAAGGCCGTGCCATCAGCCTGCGCTTCGACCGCGTGTGCACCAACGCGATCGTCTTTGTCAACGGCACAGAGTGCGGGAAGATCGCCTGGCCGTGGGGCTCCGTGGACATCACGTCCGCGGTGACGCCCGGCCAAACGGCGGACGTGCGGGTGCTCGTGGCCGCCATCGCCGATGCCGAACAGGTGGGGACCTTCTGGCAAAATGCCTTCAGTAATGTCACCTACACCGCGGCCTCACTCCGGTCGCGCGGCCTGACCGGCAACGTCTTTTTGGAAAGCCGTGCCTCGGAGGCGCGGGTGACCGATGTCTTCGTCCGCACTTCGACACGGAAGAAGGAGGTCTCCCTGGACGTGGAGTTGACCGGCGTGAAGGGCTCCCAAACGCGAGGCAGCGCGTTGGGGGACCCCCAGCAGGCGGGCCCGGTTCAGATCGTGGCGGACATGCTCAACGAAAAGGGCGACGTGGAAGAGAGCTTCGCGACGGACGCGATGGCAGTTGCCCAGGAAACACAGACTCTTACTCTCTCATGGCCTTGGGCCGACCCGCGCCTATGGGACGTGGGCCAGCCCAATCTCTATACCCTTCGGCTGAAAGTGAAGGGCGCGGGCCTGGATGATGAGTACGACCAGAAATTCGGGTTCCGCGAGTTCTGGATCGAAGGCCGGCAATTCTACCTTAACGGCACCGTGATCCACCTGCGACAGCCTTGCTTTTACAGCGGGCCGCGTATGCAGATGGGGGACATCTTCTCCGAAATGGGGGATGGAAACATAGACACGCGGGGTGACACCGCCGATTCGGGGCGAAGTCTCGACGATGCCGACCGCAGGGGATACCTGGTGGCCCAGTATGCTCTCAACGCGAACAAGTACATGGTGGCGTCGAGGGGTCGGTTTGTCTGGGACCAGAACAAGGAACGTGCCTTCGAGCGCGCCGCCGTGTGGATGCGCCATTACCGCAATCATCCCTGTGTGGTCATGTGGATCGCCGGGTTCAATTTCTTCAATAGTGCGGAGGACGCGGACCCGCGCCATGTGGGTCGCGGCGGATGGGGTCAAAACGACCAGCGCTGGCGACGCCTCATGGTTGCCGCCCAGGAAATGTTCGACGGGCTCAGGCCATTCGACTCGACGCGGGTCTACTACAGTCATGCGGGAGCCTATACGGGCGACGTCTATACGATGAACTGCTACCTGGATCTGCTTCCGCTTCAGGAGCGCGAGGAGTGGCTGAGCGAGTGGGCGACCAGCGGTGAGATGCCGGTCTCCATGGTGGAGTTCGGCACGCCTATGGACTGCACGTTCCGGCGTGGACACCATGGGTTTGAGAGCAATATCACCAGCGAACCCTTGTTGACGGAATTCGCCGCCATCTACTTTGGCCGGGACGCCTATGCTGCGGAGGAGCCGAAATACCGGCAGTTTCTGCACGACCTGTTCCGCAGCGGGATGCTCTACAACAGTTCCGAAAACCGCCTGGATGAGTACGCCAACAACCATAAGATTCAGCAGCTCTACCGCGCAAACACGTGGCGCAGTTGGCGGACCGCGGGTCTGCCCGGCGGTCTGCGCACGTGGTCCTGGATGCAGGACGCACTGAAGGAGGTCAACGGCCCCACTCTGGCTTGGATCGCCGGCCCTGCGGAGGCATACACCGCCAAGGACCACCACTTCAACTCCGGCCAGAAGATCGACAAGCAGATCGTCCTGATCAACGACACCCGCCAGGCCCAGCATTTCACGGCGGCGTGGACTGCTGCGGTCGGCGGTAAGGAAGTGGGTAAGGGTCAGATGCAAGGCAGTCTGGCTATTTCCGAGATCCGGTTCATTCCCTTCCAGGTGATCGCGCCCGCGGTGGCATCCGGTGCCAAAGTCGATGGCCAGATCACGCTGGCCGCCACGATAGGCGAAGCCACGCATCGGGATACGTTTGCTTTTCGGCTCTTTGGCGAGGATCCGGCGGGGAAAGGCCGGATCGCTGTTGTCGATCCGGACGGCAGGACCAGCAAGATGCTGACGGACCTGGGCTGTGCGACCCGTGCCTGGGACAGCGAGTCCGCTCTCGTGGTCATCGGGCGCAATGCCTTGAAGCAAGACCCGGCCGAAGTAGATGG
>JAMCWO010000012.1 GCA_023481165.1 Planctomycetota bacterium
TCTTGCAGGGCCGCGCCGCCTACCT
Source organism: Planctomycetota bacterium (assembly GCA_023481165.1). Taxonomy (GTDB): domain Bacteria; phylum Planctomycetota; class Phycisphaerae; order Sedimentisphaerales; family Anaerobacaceae; genus PLanc-01. The sequence continues at coordinate 26 of JAMCWO010000012.1, forward strand.
CAGCGAGGACGGTCGAGGGGTGGCCTTCTATGCCCATCGTCCCCGCGGCCCAGCCGCAGGCCGAAATCGCCTCCGGCTCATCGCATGAACGGTCATGCACCCGCTGGGAGGACGTGGACCTGGAGCACAGCGTCATCCACGTCAACCGCGGCGGCAGCGATGGCAAGCCCAAGGACAAGGAAGATAGGTTCATTCCTGTCCATGGCAAGAAGCTGCGGCCCATGCTGCAATCGCTGACGAGGCAATCGGAATTGGTCTTTCTGATGCCGAAGGGCACCAAGGTCTGCCCGAAGAAGCTGCTGCGGTATCTCAAGAACCTCTGCGGCCAGTGCGGCTTGGCCAATCCCAATCAGTACAAGCTGCACACCTTCCGGCATTTCTTCGCCAGCTATTGTGCCCAGCAGAATCTGTCCTACAAGTACGTACTGGAGTGGATGGGCCATTCCTCCAGCGATGTCCTGGACATGTACTTCACGATGAACGACCGCCAGGCCCAGGCCGCCATGAACAGCCTGAGCTTCAACAGCGAGAAGGCGGAAAGTAGGACAGTTCCAGGACAGTCAGGTGATCATTCCGAGCCGGCACTTGTGCAAGTGTCGCACGTCTAAGCAGTTACAATCACCCCTAAAAACGTAACGGAGAGGGCGGGATTCGAACCCGCGGTGCCCGTAAGAGCACACTGGTTTTCGAAACCAGCTCGATCAGCCACTCCGACACCTCTCCACGTGGCTTAACTTCTTTATTGGCAAGGCTTTGCGTTTCCACGGCCATACCGCCGTTGCTGCCGCGGCAGGCCGCAAGCGAAACGAACGCCAGCCAACACTCCTTATTATACCGCTCCACGGGCCTTCTGGGCAAGCACGCAAATTGGGTTTGTTTGGACAAGCAGTCCCGCCACATGCAAATGATGCTCTACGGCCAAAAACCGCGTTTTCAGGGGCGCCGGCCCAGACCGCCACGTGCCACGTGCCAAACACACACCATGCTGGCCCCCCAGACACCCCAGCTTGGGCAGGTTTGGCTTTGTTTTGCACGAACGGCCTTCGGCCGAGTTTGAAGTGTGAAGTGTGAAATTTGAAGCAAGAGCCCCCGAAAGGGCTGACAAATGCAAACAAAAGTAGACAGAAGTACCTTCAGATAGACACAGGGCTGTGGTGGGCTACCGGGGACAGATAGGAGTGTGCAAATCGAGGTCTCTCAGGAGGCGATTGCCGCGTTCTGCCGGCGGCACCACATTCGTCGGTTGGCGCTGTGCGGCTCGGTCGTGCGGGCGGATTTCGGGCCCCAAAGCGACGTGGACGTGCTGGTGGAGTTCGAGCCGGGCCATACGCCGGGACTGGCCTTTTTTGCGATGCAGGATGAGTTGTCGGACCTGCTCGGGCGAAAGGTGGACCTGAACACGCCGGCCTGTCTGAGCCCTTATTTCCGGGATGAGGCGCTGGCCGAAGCGGAGGTACTGTATGAGTCGGCATGACCCGCCGGACCATCCTCCACCAGGATCTGCCGCAGTTGGTCGAGACGCTCGAAACGATCGCGAAGGAGGGGCGGTAGGCCGCCGGCCGGAGCGGATTCCTGTCTTACGGCGATCTGGGAACTGCCAACGGGGAACTGCTTTCTCACCACGGAGATCACGGAGAGAATCATCAGTCCAGAGGCCATCGAGGCTACGGGGCAAACGCAGCCGCAGATGAACGCTGATGGACGCAGGCCGGCCTTCGGGCGGAACCAAGATTTGCTCGCGCCAAGACGCCAAGCACGCAAAGAAGCCCAAACCAGACTCCCCACCGTCCCTGGTTGACACCGCTCCATTCGACCTTTTTCCCTGCCTGCATACTATAGTCTGAAGATATGTCGCGCACTCCCCTGTACTTTAACCCTTTGGCATGGAGTTGCTCTATGAACGTGGAAGAAGCCGTGGGTATGGAGCTCAGCGCTTGTCGGCACAAGAAGCGGATCGGCCAGGAACGACTCGGCTTCGACGCCGGCGTCCACAGAACCTGCGTGAGCCTGATTAAACGCGGGGTCAAGAGCCCGACGGTGGGTGTGCTCTTTCGATTATGTTGAGCGCTGGATGCGGTGGCAATCCAGCCGCGCCAGCCCAAAACCGATAAGAGGACGTTGGAGATAAATGGAGGTGGCAAATGTATGTACCCCACGATGTCAGTAACCTTGTGGAGGAGTATCGCAGCCTTTTCGATGAAGTGGGAGACGACACACTGGACTCGCTGAAAGAGACACTCATGCACGAGGCCGAATGGACTGCGGGAGCTGCCGAGCATCTGCTGCAATTAGCCACCGAATACGGTTCCTTCATGCTGCGGAACGCCTTGGCAATCGCCCTGGCGCTTGATATCGAGGACGGCGAACTTGGGTTCTGATAGTCGGCCTATGTTACAGTCTACAAGTCAATCGGCATTCCCTGGAGCAGGTGCGGTTAGCGGCAAGCATGGGTGTGGGGAAAGCTCACGCCAGTGTGGGGATGCCAAGCTCGGTGAGATAGTGGAATGTTGAGTCGTAGAATTCGGGCGACCGAGTCGGATCGTTCTTGTTGCCTGGTGGAACGAAAATCACCATTCCTTGCCGAGCACGAGTGAGCAGGACTCGATAAGCATTCCGGAGGTAGCGTCGGTTATCCGGGCTTGCGATACGGCACCACCGGCTGCCTCGGAAATCATGAAAGCTCCATCCCGAACCGGTGAAACGTAGGTCTCTGCGCCGCCGCTTTCCTTGCGGTTGCGGACCTTGATCTCGAAGGACTCGTCCAGCCACAAGCGCATGGCGTCGATCTGGTAGTCCGTGCGGCGGCGCTCGCCGACGAGGTCGAAGGCATCGCCCGTGTAGACGCGGACGGTCTCATCCCGCGGCGTGTGGTCGATCGTGTTCTCGCCGATGAATTCCAGCTTGCCGTCGTCATCGCGCTGGTAGAACCGGACCCGCCCGCGCGGCAGCGGCATCCCCAGGTGATTGGCCTTGGTGTTCTGGAACTCCTTCATCACCCAGACCTTGGGATTGGATTGCGTGCCGTAATCGCGGTCCTGGCGGATATTGTCGTAGGACCAGTTGCGGTAGCGGTTCTGGTCGATCTTGGCGCCGTCGTAGACGTACAGGCGCTGCGTCTGGGCGCCGTCGGCCCGGAGGAACTCGACCTGCTTGGTCTCGCGGTCGTGCAGGGTCGTCGGGCGGCTGGTCGGCTGCGGTCTTGCGATACGGCGTTGATTCCGCTGTCGGGACATGATAAAATAGGTAGCTTTGGGACGGCGCAGCGCCTCCGCCGCCGGACCTGATGGTTGGAAGGAGTCCTCTGTGAGTCTCAAGGACAATGGCCCGCGATCGTGACCGATCTGCTCCGGGGATGTAGTCAATGACGAAGCTTCTGGTGCTGGTCTTCGCCGCCGCCATGGCGCCCGCGGCGATGGCCAAAGTCTGGGTGACCGTCTATCAACACGATGGCAAGACCCCGCTGGCGGCGGTCGATGCGGACCATCCGAACGTCTTTCGCGACATTATGGTCGGCGCGAGACTTACGCTTGTTGTCCGTTCGGATACCGGTGAGAAGTGGGGAGGCCTTCTGCAGCTTTCCTGGGACGATGCGAATGACGCCCGATTGACCGGCAGGGGACTGACCCCGCCGCCGCCGGGCAGCCCGATCAAGTTCTCCACGTACAAGGATTCCGCTCTCAACGCGGCGGGTACCGCCGCCTCCGTGCGGGACTTTCTCGATATGTACGGGATCGGCCTGGCACTCGGGAACGATGCCCAACCCTATACCGTCACCGACGGTCACTCCGCCTATCCCGGCGACTGGTTCATCGTCGATTATTACGCCGAGCAGGCCGGGACCTGTAATGTTGAACTGTACGGCTCCTCGACCGGTTCCGATGTGCTGCTCCAGACGCTCTCCTTTACGCACGTTCCTTCGCGCGACTTCAATCATGATGCGAGGGTCAATTTCCTGGATTTCGCGCGGTTCGCCTCCGGCTGGCGCTGCGGCGCCGACCCCAACTCCGGTCCGACGGCCGACCTCGATCTCAGCGCGGATGGCCGCGTCGATCTCGCGGATCTCGCCTCCTTCAGCCGGTCCTGGCTGGAGCAGATCGACTCCCCGATCGTGCCGGTACCGGTCAAGGTCTTTGACGAAGGGTGGGAGACGGCTACGGCCGGAGTCTACACCCCGGGCAGCACGATCAGCAGCGACGCGGGGTCCTGGCTGGTCGAGGATATCATTTCTCAGATCAGCGGTTGCGGCCTGTCGCCGCAACGGGCCGAGATCCTGGCCGACAACGGCCATCACGCGCTGCAACTGCGCTCCGTCGAGAGCCTCAGCGGGTGCGGCGATACCGTGGCGGTCTCCCTGCAAGATATCCACGGCGCCAACAGAGAGCTCAACATCCCCCTCGCGCCCGACACGACGATCTCGTTCAACGAGGTGGGCGAGCTGATCGATCCGGAGAGGTACAATCCCGGCGAAGATCGCCTCGGCCGACCGGGCTTTGACAATGTCTCACTGCTCCTGAAAGACAACAACCGCAACTACCTCCTGTACGTGTTGCAGCGCCCCGGCGGGGCTGTGCCGAGTGTAATGGAGCCGAAATTAGCCCCTAGATATCGCGAGATTCTCCTCGATCCGGCCGCCGGCAGTTACCGGCGCAACCTCCTGGCCGACTTCCAGACTATTCCGGGGTTCTACGCGCCGAAGGCCAAGATCACCCTGATCGTGTTCAGCGTGGACCAGCACGGGTCGGCGCTCCTGGACGATCTGGTCATCGGCCCCGCGGCCCCGGCCGACGCGGCAGTGTCTCTCGGCTCCTCCGCCCGGCCTTGAAGGCCGAACCGCGCGATGAGCGAGACGATCTCGAGCTGCACCATTCCCAAGGCCTTCGGCCTTGAGGCTGCCACCCCGAACTGCGCGATTCCCACGCGTAACCCGTCTGATGTGGACCCCCATCAATTCCCGCGCTGCGCTGATCATCCCGAGCGGCAGCCTTGATTTGGTGAAACAGAGTTGATAATATCCGACGAACGAAACGGAACCGGTGGATTTCAGGGGGTACAAGGCTATGAGGCACCTGGGTGTTCTGATCGGACTATGTCTGGCCAGTGCGGCCCCGTCCGCGCACGCCGCTAATGCGAAGGAGACTGAGTTGAAAGAGTTCATTACCGCGCACGTCGAGAAGATCAAGCCGGTGGAGAAGCAGGCGAACCTGGCCTGGTGGGATGCCGCCGTGACCGGCGATCCCAAGGCGTATGACCGCTCCAGCGAGATGCAGTTGCAGATGCGGCGGATCTACAGCGATCCGAAGAGTTTCGCGTTTCTCAAGGAGATGAAGGCGTCCGGGCAGATCAAGGACCCGCTATTGGCCCGACAACTGACGGTGCTCTGCAATCTGTATCTGTCCAACCAGATCGAGCCGGACCTGCTCCAGCAGATCGTCGAGCTGGGTACCCAGATCGAGAAGAACTTCAGCACCTTCCGGGGCACGATCGACGGCAAGAAGGTCACGGATAACGAGATCAAGGATATCCTCAAAGACGAGACCATCTCCGCCCAGCGCGAGAAGGCCTGGCTGGCGAGCAAGCAGGTGGGGGCGGCGGTCGCGCCGGACCTGGTGCGACTGGTCAAGCTGCGCAACGAGGCGGCCCACAAGCTGGGCTTCGACAATTACCACACGATGGCCCTGGCGACGGGCGAGCAGGACGTCAAGGAGTTGGACAGGATCTTTGCCGATCTCTATCGGCGGACCAATAAGCCGTTCGCCAAGGTGAAGGCCGAGCTGGATCAGATCCTCGCCAAGAAGTACGGTATCACGCCGGACCAACTGATGCCGTGGCACTATCACGACCCGTTCTTCCAGGAGACACCCATGGTCTATGACCTCGACCTGGATGTCTACTACAAGGATAAGGACGTCAAGAAGCTGGCCGAGACGTTCTATGCGGGTCTCGATCTGCCGGTCGACGCGATCCTGGCCCACAGCGATCTCTACGAGAAAGAGGGCAAGAACCCGCACGCCTTCTGCACCCACATCGACCGCGAAGGCGATGTGCGCATCCTGTGCAATCTCAAGAACAATGAATATTGGATGGAAACGATTCTGCACGAGCTCGGCCACGGCGTGTACGACAAGTATCTCGATTACAGCACGCCGTACCTGCTCCGCTCGCCGGCCCATTCCTTCACGACCGAGGCGATGGCGATGTTCTTCGGCCGGCTCAGCCGCAATCCCGCCTGGATGCAGCAGATGCTGGGCCTGTCCGACGCCCAGCGGGCCGAGATCGAGAAGGTCGGCGCCAAGTACGCCCAGCTCAAGCAGCTCATCTTCGCCCGCTGGGACATGGTCATGTACTACTTTGAGAAGGCCCTGTACGCCAATCCCGACCAGGACCTGACGAAGCTGTGGTGGGACCTGGTCGAGAAGTATCAACTGGTGAAGCGGCCGCCCAACCGCACGAATCCCGACTGGGCCGCCAAGATCCACTTTGCCGTCGCCGCGTGCTATTACCACAACTACATGCTGGGCGAATTGCTCGCCTCGCAGTGGCACCACACGCTCGTGGCCAAGGTCCTCGCTCTCAAGGCGGACCAAGGCGTCAGCTACGTCGGCCAGAAGAAAGCCGGCCAATACCTGAGAGAGAAGGTCTTCGAGGCCGGCGACCTCTACCCGTGGAACGAAATGATCAAACGTTCCACCGGCGAACCTCTGACCGCCAAGTACTTCGTGGATCAGTTTGTGAAGTAGACAAGGAGATCGACACACGATGGATCTGCAGAACAAGTCGCTTCCTGAAATCACGATCAAGGGCGTCATTCTCGGCGTGCTGCTGGCGATGGTCCTGGCGGCGGCCAACGCCTACCTGGGCCTGTTCGCCGGCATGACGGTCTCGGCCACGATTCCCGCGGCGGTCATCTCGATGGGGGTGCTGCGCTTCTTCAAACGCAACAACATCCTCGAAAACAACATCGTCCAGACCTGCGCCAGCGCGGGCGAGGCCATTGCCGCCGGCTGCATCTTCACGCTGCCGGCCCTGATCCTGCTGGGGACCTGGACGACGTTCGACTACAAGTGGGTCACGATCATCGCGGGCTTCGGGGGCGTGCTCGGCGTGCTCTTCACCATTCCCCTGCGACGCAGCTTCATCGTGGATTCCAAGCTCCAGTTCCCCGAGGGCATCGCCACAGCGAAAGTTCTGGAGAGCGGCCAGATGGGCGGCGAGGGCCTGCGCCAGATCGTCAACACCGGCCTGGTCGGCGGGGGCTTCAAGGTGGTGGGGGATCTGGTAGGCGTGTGGCCCGACAAGCTGCAGGTCAGCTGGGCCATCGGCCCGAGCGTTACGGCGTTCGGCGTGACGCTCAGTCCCGCGCTCCTCGCCGTCGGACTGATCGTGGGCTTGAACATCGGCATCCTGATGTTCCTGGGCGGGGCCTTCAACTGGCTGGTCGCCATCCCCGTCTACTCGTACTTTCATCCCGCACCCGAAGGCGTGACCGCCGGCAACTGGGCCGAGACGATCTGGAGCGCCCAGACCCGCTTCATCGGCGTCGGCGCCATGCTCGTGGGTGGTCTGTGGACCGTGTTCAAAATGCGCAAGACCCTTCTCAAGGGCGTCACCAGCGGTTTGCAGGCGTATCGCTCGGTCGAGGGCGGCGGCCCCGCCGTCGAGGTCCCGCGCACCGAGCGCGACATGCCCATGAAGTGGATCCTGGTCCTGATGGTGTTGTCGGTGGTGCCGTTGTTCTTCGTCTATCATGCCTTCGTCCAAAAAGCTTCGGTCTCCATCACGATGGCGGTGCTCATGCTCATCGCCGGGTTCGCGTTCTCGGCGGTGGCCGGTTATATGGCCGGTCTGGTCGGGTCGAGCAACAATCCGATTTCCGGCGTGACGATCACCACCATCGTGTTCTCCGCCTTTTTCCTGATGCTCCTGATCGGCAAAGGCGCCCCGATCGGTCCGGCGGCCGCGATCATCATCGGCGCCGTCGTCTGCTGTGCCGCTTCCATCGCCGGCGACAACCTTCAGGACCTCAAGACCGGCTACATCGTCGGGGCCACGCCCTGGAAGCAGCAGGTCAGGCGTGCGATCGGCACTCTCTCGGGGGCGGCGGTCGTGGCCCCGGTGCTTACGCTGCTGCAGAACGCCTACGGTTTTGCCGGCCAACCCACCCCGGCGACCCGGCCTCTGCCGGCCCCGCAGGCCAACGTCATGGCGGCGGTTGCCAAGGGCGTGTTCCAAGGAGGGCTGCCCTGGACCTTCATCTTCATCGGCATGGCGGTTGCGGTCGGCCTCATTGTTCTCAATGAGATCCTCGAGCGTAAGGGCAGCACCTTCCGCACGCCGGTACTGGCGGTGGCCATCGGTTTCTACCTGCCGTTTGCCCAATCCGTGGCGATCTGTCTCGGCGGCGCCGTCGCCTCGCTGGTCAAGCGTGCCCTCGCCCGCCAGCGTGCGACCAAGGAAATGGAGGAGGCCTCGGAGCAACGGAGCGTCCTGTTCGCCTCCGGCCTGATCACCGGCGAGGCCCTGATGGGCATCATCGTGGCGATCCCGGTCGTGCTCATGAAGAACAAGGGCTTGGAGCTGCCCCTGACCGCCCTTTGGGGGCAAAAGGCCGCCGACTGGCTGCCGGCGGTCCGCACGTGGATCGAAGGCTACGGCGCCTGGATCGGTTTGGTGATCCTGTTGCTGATCGCTGTCTGGTCCTACTTCGCCAGCCGCCGGACCACGGGGATGCACTACCCCTTGGCAAAGGACAGCCAATAGCGGCGTAGGGTGGGGCCCCCAAACGCGGAAGTTTGCGTTTGGGAACCCTGCGCTGTGCCCACCAGTCTGTCGGCTGGTCTAACCCTGGGGAATTGGTGGGCACAGCCCACCCTACGGAAGTCGTCGTATCTCGGCAGCCGACCCGAGGAATTCCCTATAGCCAGATGGGGCATGCGCCCGGTAGAATAGCCGCAGGAATGAACCAACGCGGGCGCGGAATGCCCGGCTTGATCAGGAGGATGCAGAGAATGACGGATCGAGTGGAAGCCTACATCGACGCGAACCAGAACCGCTTTGTCGAAGAGCTGATGCAGTTCATGCGCATCCCGTCGGTCAGCGCCCAGGAGAAGCACGATGGCGACACGCGGGCCTGCGCCCAGTGGATCGCCGACCACTTGAAGGGACTGGGCTTCGAGGCCGGCTTGATCGACATCGGCGGCAAGCCAATCGTCCGCGCTGTCAGGAAGGGCAACAGCGCCAAGCGCGTGCTGATCTACGGTCACTACGATGTCCAGCCGGAGGACCCGCTCGATCAATGGAAGACCCCGCCCTTCGAGCCGACGATCCGTGACGGCATCCTCTATGGCCGGGGCTCGACCGATGACAAAGGCCAGGTCTTCACGCATGTCAAGGCGGTCGAGGCCCTGCTCAAGACCGAAGGCGAGCTCCCCTGCGGCGTGGTGTTCCTGCTGGAGGGCGAGGAAGAGTCCGGCGGCGATGCTTTGGCCCGTTATGTTAGCCAAGCCAAAGACGAGCTCAAGCCGGACGCCGTAGTTATCTCCGACAGCACGATGTACGATGCCAACACGCCCGCGATTACCTACGGCCTGCGCGGCATCATCGCCCTGGAGTTCACCGTTCGCGGCCCCGCCATGGACGTCCATTCCGGCGCCTACGGCGGGGGCATCGCCAACCCGGTGCTGGTCCTGGCGCAGATGCTGGCCAAGTGCGTCTCGCCGAAAGGCAAGGTCCTGATCCCGCACTTCTACGATGAGGTAGTGCCCCTGCAGCCGTGGGAGCGGCAGAGCTTCCGCAAGCTGAAGTTCGACGATGCGGCCCTGGCGAAGGAATTGAACGTGCCCCGCCTGCACGGCGAGAGCGGCTACCGAACGCTGGAGCGGCTCTGGGCCCGGCCGACCTTCGAGATCAACGGCATCTTCGGCGGCTACCAGGGCCAGCGATCCAAGACGATCATCCCCGCCTGCACGGCGAGAGCGGCTACCGAACGCTGGAGCGGCTCTGGGCCCGGCCGACCTTCGAGATCAACGGCATCTTCGGCGGCTACCAGGGCCAGCGATCCAAGACGATCATCCCCGCCTTCGCCACGGCCAAGGTCACGTGCCGCCTGGTGGCGAACCAGGACCCGGCCCGCACCCGCGACCTGGTACTCGATCATATCCGCTCCCTCTGCCCCGACACGGTCCGCCTCGAAACCAACGAGTTCGGGGCCAGCCCGCCGGTGTTGTTCGACGTGGACAGCCCGATGATCCGCGCCGCCCAAGAGGCCCTGCGCCAGGGCTTCGGCCACGAGACCGTCTTCATCCGTTCCGGCGGCTCGATCCCGGTGGTCAGCACGTTCGTCGAGCAGTTCGGCTGCCCGGTGGTCCTGATGGGCTTCGGCTTGGACAGCGATGGCCCGCACAGTCCCAACGAGCATTTCAGTCTCGACAGCTTCCGCCGCGGTACCAAAGCCGCCGCCCACCTGCTCCGGGCGATCTGAATAGTGCGTGTCTCACGTTTCTATGGGACGTGATGGTTTGGGTTGCGCATTTGGCCTTATCATCAGCCAGTTCCGCTGTGAGTTCGCAAGCGCTAATCATTTACTAAAATAGGGAAGATTAGTATATGCTTCAAAACGTCGACCGATATACTAAAGTAGTACATTTTAGTATATCATTCGACAGGTGAAACCGATATACTAATAATCTGAATGTTAGTATAACTTGACGCCTATGGCTTGCCCAAGAAGGCCATGCCATGAGAATGCCAAGCAGACCACCAAGCTTGGGAAGCATACTTTCCAAGATTCAAGTGGAGCGACTGGAGACGATCCTGCGAACAGATCTCAAGGCTCCTGCGAAAGGGAAGTATCTTCATTGGCACCCCAACCAGCGGTACACGTTTAGATCGCATCAAATGAGCCATAACGTCGTCTATCAGACCGCGCGGACGGACCTGCTCGATCTGGAAAGTCGGCACCTGCTCGTAAGTCGAAAGGTAGGTAGGACTTGGTATTTTACGCCGGCGCCGGATCTTGAAGAGAAACTGTCGAGGTTGGATTGACGGGGCCACACGTGCGCCCTTATTTGATTTCTTTGCCGGCGAGGAGGACGACGTATTCGCCTTTGGGGGTATCTTCGAGGTGGGCGAGTAGCTCGGACAGCAATGCTCGGCGAACGGTCTCGTGGATTTTCGTCAGCTCTTTCGCGATCGCGGCGGGGCGGTCGCCGAAGACGGCCAGGGCATCCTCCAGGAGCTTCCGCACGCGAAAGGGACTCTCGTAGTAGATGAGCGTGTAAGGCGAGTCCCGGTCGGCTTCGAGAAAATGGCGGCGCTGGCCCGGCTTGTGCGGCGGAAAGCCCCGGAAAGTGAAGCTGTACACGGGCAGGCCCGAGAGCACCAGGGCCATGATGAGGGCGGTCGGGCCGGGAATGACCGTGACCTCGATCCCGGCGTGGATCGCCTCCCGCACGAGGACGAAGCCGGGATCGGAGATCCCCGGCGTGCCCGCACAGGTGACGACCGCGACCGATTTGCCCTCTTCCAGCAGTTGCAGGATCCGCGGCGTCGCCTGGCGCTCGTTATGCTCATGGAACGACATCTGCGGCTTTTGAAGGTCGAAATGCTTGAGCAGCAGCCCGGTGTGGCGCGTATCCTCGCTGGCGATCAGGTCGACCTGCCGCAGTGTCTCCAGCGCCCGCAACGTGATGTCGCCCAGGTTGCCGATCGGTGTTGCCACGAGATAAAGCGTTCCACTCGTCATGGCCTACGATCCCATCTCGCCCAACTCGTACAGAATCAGGGCACAGGTTACGATGGCGGCGGTCTCGGTCCGCAGGATGCGCGGGCCCAAGCCGACCGCCAGCGCACCTTGATCGCGGGCGAGTTTCACCTCCTCGTCCGTCAATCCTCCTTCCGGGCCGATCAGCAGCGCAAGGGAAGGGTCCGGGCGTTCCATCCCGCGCAGGGCCTCGCGCAGGCTCACCGTTTCGGACGGTGCGGCAATCAGGAAGCGGTCGAAACCCACGAACCGCGAGAACACCTCGGCAAACGGGACAACCGGTTCGAGCCTGGGAATTCGGCCCCGGTGCGCTTGCTCCGCCGCCTCGGTGAGGATCCGCTGCCAGCGGTCGCGCTTGTTCTCTTCGATCTGCTTCGTCCGCACGAGTCCCCGCGCCGTCAGGACCGGCACGATCTGCGCCACGCCAACCTCCGTGGCCTTTTGCAGCACCCACTCGAACTTCTCGCGGATCAACAGACTCTGAAAGAGCGTAAGCTGAACCTTCGGCTCACCGGCGGCCGGGCGTGTGATTACCACTCGCCCAATCGTCTCTTTCGGATTGACCGCCGTCAGCACCACGTCATACTCAGCCCCCCGGTCGTCCAAGACCACGACTGTATCTCCCACGTCCAGGCGCAGAACCTGGCGGACCTGGTGCGCCTGCTCCCGGCTCAGCCGGACCAGCTCACCCTCAAAACTCGACGCCGGAACAAAAAAGCGGTTCGTGCTCATGCTCATACTGCCGGATCAAACCAGTACTTCATTCGTGCAATTCCTTGAGAACGTCCTCGCCGGGGATCAACTCCACCGTACCCTCATCAATCTCACGGCAGCGCCGGGCGATCTCTGCCTTCCACTTGCTGCTCACGTCTTGCGTCTCTCGGCTCATACGGCATGACTCCGTGATCGCGACTTCATTGGAATTCCCTGGTCGGATTATAGGAAGCGGTCCCCCTGACGTCAACGAGAGGCTGGCACGATGACCCGTGCCAGGCGGGCAATGGATTTTCCACTTGCGGCCCATGCGCCGTGCGACAACACTATGATCGTTGGCTGTGCAGGCTATTGGTTGGTCAGGCGTATTTACGGCCGGTTCATGTTTGAGATCCTGTACGAGGACGAAGATATCATTGCGGTCAACAAGCCGGAGGGCTTGTCGGCGATTCCCGAGCGGCAGCCGGAGCCGGCGGTGCGCAACGAATCGCTCTTCGAGAAGCTCTCGGCCCAGCGGAGCGAGAAGCTCTACATCATCCACCGGATCGACAAGGACACCTCCGGCGTGATCATCTTCGGCAAAAGCGCCGACGCCCACCGCCACTTCGGCCGCCAGTTCGAGCGGCGCACGACGCAGAAGGTGTACCTGGCCCTGGTCCACGGCCTGGTCGCCGCCGAGCAGGGCATCATCGACAAGCCGCTGAGCCAGTTCGGCTCCGGCCGGGTCGGCATCAACCCCCAGCACGGCCGCGCCGCCGTGACGGAGTATCTCGTGCTCCACCGCTTTGCGGCCCACACGCTCCTCGAAGCCTATCCCAAAACCGGCCGGCGGCACCAGATCCGCGTGCACCTCTACAGCATCGGCCACGCCATCGTCGGCGACCGCCGCTACGGCGACTTGCCCCTCCAGCGGCAGTACCCCCGGATGATGCTCCACGCCCAGAAGCTGACGATCCGCCTGCGGAACGACCAGCTCCTGACCCTCGAAGCCCCCATCCCCGAATCCTTCGATCGCGTCCTCCAGACGATCGAAAGCGCGTAGTAGGGGCGAATCATCATTCGCCCGATTTGGGAAATTGGCTTCGTTTCGCACGTTGTGCCCTCGTCCCAGGCCCCGTGGCCCCGTCCCACCCGGTGCCGCCGGGAATTGGGTTCTTTTGCACATTTGCCTCCCGCACGGGTGGCAGCATCAAGGCTCCGGGCCCTGGCGACGGTCCACCCGGCCTGTCCGGGGCCGATTGGCTTTGTTTGTACCGCATCGTGCGTCCCTCGTCCCCCAGGCCTTGTCCCGCCCGGCCAGGCCGGGAATTGGCTTTGTTTGCACAACCGGCCCCGGCGGAGACCCAGAGGGCGGAGGCTGGCCCCTGCTTGCTGAGGCCCCGTTTGACCGGGAACTGAGAAATGCCAACTGACTACTGTGACCATATAGTTTAACCATAACAAGACGCTTCTCGACGCCCCCATGTTGACGTCGAATCTCAAAATTCCGCAGAAATTCTCTCCGCCGGACCCACGCCGCCTGAAGGGCGTGGGGACGGAGGACAGCAGGCCGGAGGCGATAGGCAGGAGGCCGTAGGGTGGTTCTGGGCCCCCCAATCACAAGGTATCGCGATTGGGGACCCCTTCAGCCCATGCGGGTCGGGATGTTCATCCCCAGATGAGACGAGTGCGAGCGCAGCGCGGCAATCTCAGATTTGCGCAGATTCGGTCATCAGTTCCCCCCGTCCCCGTCCAAAGAACGTACCTGACATCGGCCCGCCCTTATTTGGCAGAGGAGAAAAGGGCAGGTTGCACCTCACGCTGGTCCCCTCGGACAGACTCCACCGTCCACAAGCCATTCCGTTGGCGCAAGGTCAATATCTTGGCGGTAAAGAGACAATTCAGGTCTGCGCGGATTCTCTGCAGATACATTCGCTCCTCCGGCAAGGTCGCGAATCTTGCGACGATTTCATCGATGGGGCCTATTTCACATCCGATCCAACGGCGACCCTTGATCTCTGAAACCGCATAGGTTGTTCCTGAACCCCCGAAAGGATCAAACACAACATCTCCCTCATCCGAGGCCATTTCGACAATGCGATCGAGGAGTTTTATCGAAAGCTCGTTTGCATCCTTCCTTCGCTTGTATTTCGCATGGCGTACCGGAGGAATGTCCGTCCAGACATCAGCAAGGTTCACGCCGCTGGGGTTCATCTTATTCTTGTACCCCCCATAGTCTCTAAGGTCCCCGCTGCAATGAGGACACACCGGCATGGGGAGACGGTCCGGATGAAAGACTTTTGGGATCGGACCCTTGCAGTAATACAGCAGCGAGTAGTGCGACGGATACAGGCGGCTCGCTATAGGAAGCGAGTATTTGATATCTACCGCAATCCAATGTCTGAAGGTCAAGTACTGATTCAAGAAGGCTGCCAGTGGCACATTCCACTTCGGCAGATTCCAGACAAAGAGGCTTCCACCCGGCTTCAGGACCCGGATGCACTCCTGAAGCCATCTCTCAGACCATTTGATGTACTCGCAGGCTTTGAGATCGTCGTCCATCCCGGAAGGGTAAATCTTGTCCAAGTTGAATGGCGGATCGGCAAAGACGAGGTCCACGCAATCAGAGTCCATGCTCTGCATCAGGCGCATGCAGTCACATTGGTAAAGCTGCCCAAGTTCCGTCTGGAATCCTTTCTCAGGCATAGGCAGCCGCTCAGCAGGAAAAGGTACGTCTTTGGCCAAGGCGGCAATCTGTTCCGCATGATCCTGAAGAACTTGGCGCACCGAGGCGTCTACAATACCGAGGAGCAACTTGTATTCCATCGCTGAAATGCCCGTAATCCTGGCTAACCTTTGGAGTTGCGGTCCAGGGGGCAGTAATCGATTCTCCACCAAATACTTCAGAGTGGAGAACTCGATGTCTGTGCCGCGGGCAATCCGCTGAAGGACAGGCCGATTAACCTCTCCGTGTCGTATCATACCTCGGAGTGTGTCAAAGTCTGTATGTGCCATATGCCACCAACATATATACTACCACGCTCCGCCCTGCAAGACAAGATGTATTGCAGACTATAGTCCGTAGACGTTCAGTCGCCGGTGCCACAATATGGGTCTCACTTGGATATGGCCTCAAAAAGGGATCTCAACACTGCGTTTGCGGACGTCCTTCGCCAGTTGCGGGAGCGGGCGGGGCTGTCCCAAGAGGCTCTGGCAGCCAAGAGCGGATTAGATCGGACCTATATCTCGTTGTTAGAGCGGGGTCAACGACAGCCCACGCTCAAGACATTGGCCAGACTGGCAGAGGCCCTGAATATGAGTCTCGCGGCACTGGCCAAGAGGGTGGAAGATCGTCTGAATGAGGATCCTTAGGGAAACGACCTTGTTTCGCCGCTTGGGCGTCGACGTCGCCCCGCAGATCGAGGTAGCTCTTGCCGAGATCAGACAAGCTGTGTTGGCGGTCGATTGGCCCCAAGGTAGCGGGACGTTCACGATCTTCCCGGAAAAGCAGGGGAACGGGGTGAAACCCATCAAAGCTAACTTCGTGTCTTACCTCCGTGACCGTGGCTGGTTGCTCGAATACAAGGAGAACATAACAGGCGAGAAGCACCCCGGACCTATCGATGCGGCAAAGCTGATCGACGGAGACCGCTATCTTGCCCTGGAATGGGAAACTGGAAACATATCTTCCAGCCATCGTGCCCTGAACAAAATGGTGGTCGGCATCCAGAAGAGGCGTCTGGTGGGCGGCGTGCTCATCCTTCCGTCGCGGAAACTCTACAAGTATCTCACCGATCGCGTCGGGAACTATCAGGAGATCGAACCGTACTTCCCCGTCTGGCAGAACATTCAGATCGATGAGGGGCTCCTCATAGTCATGGAGATTGAACACGACGCCACGTCCTCCAGCGTCCCACACATACCCAAGGGCACTGACGGATGGGCCAGACACCAACGCCCCCGGATGTAGTGTGACTCTACTTTTTTTGAAGAAACACAACGTGCTCCTCGCGCATGGTGTTCGCCAAGCCCAAGACAGGTCTGTCTATCTGTTGTATGAAGTCCAGTCCACTCTCGTGTGCCAGTTGCCTGATCAGTTCATTCAAGCCCTGTACCTTCTCCTCCGCAATACGTAGTGCTCTGCTGATCTGGTTGCTATTGGTCCCGATAACGACGGTACAAAGACCTCCGGATTTCAGGACGCGTCCGCATTCCTCCAAGATTCTCTTCATGTCCTGCCGGTAGGTGTCGTATTTGTCGCGTAGTCGGGGTCCCCCGCGAAGGCCAACCATCATCTCACGTAGGTTCGCCACGTCGACACCCAAGGCTTGAAGATGGAACGAATCGTTCGCAACATAATCAACCGCAAAGCTGTAGGGAGGTGAGAAGAGAATACCGTCAACACTACCTTCGGCCATGGGCAGGGCGCGAGCATCGCCGGTCAGGAGCGTTGCCTTACCAAGCCATGCACAATCCGAGCCAAGCGTTGCTTGTATTTTCTCGCACACAAAAAGATACCGATCAAGGATGCCACAAAGCAACTTGGCAGGATCTTTTCCCCGTATTCGTTCCGCGTATCCAATACTATCCAGATAAGCCAGAAGGAGGAGATTCTGCGTATCAAACGTGTCACGACCTCCCCCTGTGCGGAGAAGTAAAGCCTCGTCCTCTCGCAGACTCTGAATCGTGATCGGGTTACGCGAAGCCAGTTTTCTTTTCTCTTCCATGGGTTGGGGCCCAAGACGTCGGGTGAAGTATTCGAAGACTCTCCCGACGTTTTCGCGTGCGCTGTGGACTCGTGTCAGATCCATGGTAAGTGCCGTCAGCTTCGTTCTTGCCATGAACTCACAGAACGGACTGATATCAATACCGATTGAGTTGATTCCCATCAAAGACGCCTCAACACAGACTGTTCCCGAACCCATCATAGGATCGAGGACAGTCTGCCCCGGCTTCAATCCCATGATGTTCATGAGCGCCTTCACCATCTGCGGATGGAATTTGCCTCGGTAAGGGAACAGCCCGTGAGTTCCATATCCGGTTCTGAATAGATTCCTTTCAAAGAATGCTTTCAGACGAAACGAAGAATGATCTGGCAAGCGGAGAGGTTGTCCCGTGCACATGAGGAAGTGCCTCGTTGGGCGGCCATCTACACAGGCAAAGAATGCTCCATTCTCGACAATCTCCGGCTCGGTGAGCAGCCTGCTCTCCCAGTGGGCCAAGTGCAATTCATATACCTCATGGATATGGGGTACCAACTGATATGTAGGAGGAAGAAAGACCGTCTTCCAGTCAGCTTTCAGCAATTCTATGTGGTCGGTGTTCACGTTCAATCTGAGAAGCAAGACGTTGGTTTGTCGAAGGTCAACATTCAGGGCCTGTTTGCGGAGGCGGAACCAACGCTATGTATCTCTTCCCTCGCATTCACGCCGCGAGATCTCGAGCCATTTGTCACGACTTCGCCAACCATGGCCATCCACGGATAGCACTGATATCTTGGCGGACGTCTTCCGCACAGGCAAGCGAAAAAGACAAGCTCACAGTTATTTTTAGACATCGAACAGAAACAAGGCTGCGCTTGGCGAGCGGGGTCGTCCGAGGAGGCCTCGACGTCGTGGAAAAGGCGGGTCGACGTGACAGGAGGTAGGTGACAAGTACACCGATTCCCGGTCGTCGGTAGCGCGTAGTCGGAAGGGCGGGGATCAGCAGTCAGGGGTCTTTGGATTGATGATTGCCGCGCGGGGCTCGCAATGACATGTTCATGATTGATGACTGACGATTTGGGTCGCATGCCTGCGGCGGTGAGTTGTTCTCTGCGGCCTGTCGCCTCCGACCTCTCTTCCGTTCGCGGAGGGAAACAAAGGTGCGCGGTCCGTCTTTGAGTCTGTGAAGCTGTCCTCCGCGGCGGCGATCTGTTGCCTCTGGCCAATTTCCCGCTAGCGCTGTATCCGACAAGCCCAGGTAGGGTTTTACCCCATAGCGAGAAGTCCCCCACAGTGTAGCATGGTGTATTGGATGGGTCGAACCACTCATGCCTGAGGGGAGGTATAAGGTGCGGGGGGGAGCATTGCGGTAGCTTGGCGATGTCTTGGGCGGTGAACATGCCTGGCGCTGCAACCGTTACCGTTATCTTGATATCTGTCGATCATGACATGTGCGGTGCGCCCGAAGGCACGCGTGAACGTCGGGCAGCACCCACGGACCCTTTCAGGGAGACAACAGAATGAGGATGGAGCCTGCAATCACGATTGTGATGGCCTCTTTCCTGATGATTGCGCTCGGTGGCCAGAAAACGGTGCGCAGCCAGGCTGCCGCTCAGGACAAGGGATCGAAGATCGGCGCAGCGTCCGCCGCGACGGAGGGCTGTGGTGCTGTCGAAGGCGGCAGAGGCCCCACGGTCCTATTGAGCTACAGCAAAGAAGTATTGGAAAAGAGTCCACTCGGTTCCTTCATGTACTTCCTCCCGCTGATCTCTCCGGTGGCCATGGGCAGGGAAGTCAGTCCCGACAATCAGCAGCAGGTGGGTGTGATTTCCTATGAGAGAAAGGTCACGGCCCGGTCCTTTTCGGTGACCTGCGAATTTGAAATGGTGGGAGACGGCTTCAACAGGTACACCTTCGACTCCCTGGCGATGATCGCGATGGGCGCCGCCGCGTTGACCAAGGGAGACACGCTGACGCAGGTGCTCGACTACATCGACCTCGAGGGAAAGGGATTCGGCAGGATTCAGATTCGGGGCACGGTGAACGGTCCCGTCCGGACGGTCAGGGAGGTGGAGCTGGCGTTCAACGCCAGGGGCCGCCAGAGCCCCGTGACGATCGGCCTGTACGAGGCCAAACGCAAGAACGGGCTATTCGAATACAAGAACCGATCTGATGAGATGGTGGCGCGAGTGAACTCGCTGAGCTTCAAGCGGGGCGAGAACCCCCGGATGGGAATCACGGTGGCTTCGATCGGCAAGAAAGGCGACAACGGCCTCCTCAGCCACATCAAAGCAGCGATCGCCAACCTGTTCATCAAGCCGGTGGAGGTCGATTCGCTCGGCAACGAGACCCTGCTCAAATTCGGCTATGCCCTGCTCAAGCAGGAGCCGGCCTTCACATTCCCCAAAGCCGCCAAGCTCAAGGACGTCAAAATCGCCGCGGCTACTCCCAGGCCGGGACGGCCACCCGAGGCATCCGAGTGACCGCGGGCATTCGCCCGCCGCGAGAGCATGAAGAGGCTCTCGTCTTGCCTGGCACCGCGTCACCGTCTACGGCGATCTCAAAGAACCGCTGGCCGAGTTGGGCCGGGCCCTGGGATTGAGGGTCATTGAGGACGCGTAGTCCAGGTCACGGCGCCGACGCTGCGACTCGCGCAGGGACGTGATAGGAAAAGGGCGCTAGCTACAGTCCGAAGGCGAGGCCGAGGCCGGCGTTCCAACTGCTGAAGTCCTTGGCGAAATCGCGGCTCACGTAGCCGTTGAGCGACAGGCGGTCGCCGCGGAGGGACAGGCCCAGGCCGAGGGTCTGGTAGTTGTCGATCGCCGCATCCCGGAGGAAGCGGGTGTCGACGACGAAGCCGTTGGCGTAGAGCGACTTCTCGGACCAGAGCGGGAAGTCCACCATCAGGCCGTTCTTCAGGACATCCTGCTCGACCCCCGGATCGATCTGGACGTCCTCGATCTTGAACTTCAGACTGTTGAAGTGCGAGAACTGGTTGGCCACGATGAGCAGGATATTGTGCGGGAGCTGGAATTCGAGGCGGCTGGTGACGCCGAACTGGTCCAGCAGGCCGCCCGTGGCGCCGTCGTAGGTCCCCACGCCGTGAAGGCCGGCGAAGGGGGTGATCTGCCAGCCGAGGCTGCATTCTTCGTCACGCACGAGCGGGCGGATGCCGAGCCCGAGGTCGGAGCCGCCGCCGTAGATCGCGCTGCCTTCCGTGTCCATGTATTGGCCGCTGGCGTTGCCGATCAGGGAGAAGTGCCGGCCGAAATGAATCCACCAGGGGAAATTGAGCTCGTAATCGGCGCTATTGACCGTCCCGACGGCCGTAGCGGCCCGGCCCTGGCGGGTATGGAACCAGATGGCGCTGTAGCCGCCCGGCTCGCTGCCGCGCATGACGCGGGCGGCCGGGAACAACCCGAACGCGTCGAACGCCCGGTCGGCGATGCGGGCGGTCGCGGACGCCGGGTTGCCGTCGGTAATCGCGGCGGCGGAACGCTCGGCGGCGGCCTGGATGAGCTTGGCGACCTCGCTGCTGCCGTTCTTGAGCAGCCAATCCGTCACCTGATTCTCCAGGTCACCGCGGTCGGTTCCGGTGAAGGTCTGGTTCAGGCCGGTCAGCGGCGAGGTCAGGGTCAGTTGGGTCTCGCCCTGCACATTGACCGCCACGGCGCCGGGAATGCCGTAATACGTCAGGTTGCCCGTGAAATCGTTTCCGACCAGTGGGGCGAAGGCGCCCTGGTTATTGACGAGCGCGTCGATCAGGTTGGGCAATGAGCTGGCGGTCTGGGTGATGGTCCCGCCGCTGTAGGTAGCCTCCACGCCGAAAAGGTCGGCCGCCCCTGCGACGCCGGCGACAACGAGAATCAGTGCGGCAGTGGCGGCGAGCAGAGTCCGTTTCATGAGGACCTCCTTGTGCAATTCCTTCGACAGGACTTGGACGAATGGATCGTCCCCGGCGGATCAGGCCGGAGACACGTTACTATGTTTCTTCATGCCAATGGCCCCCCAAGGCCCGGATGGTCTTATCGTTCTCGGCGCGTTGCTTCCTTGAAAATTCCCTTCGAAGGAGCCACCCGCTCCCCGTTCGGGGGCAGAGGGCGCGAAGGCAAGAAGGGGCGAGGGGGCGGTAAAATCGCGGCGTAGGAGACAGTGGCGGCCCTTCGGTTCGCAGAGTGAGCAAGTTCTGACTTGATTTCGTTCGGAGAACGTGATATCCCCGGGGACCATCGAGGACGGCGATATCGTCACGGGAGATATGGCGATGGCTGCTCCAACGGAGATAGATCGGATCACTTCGCCTCTGGGCCGCATGGAGGCATTTCTCGCGGTCTTTCTCACGTGGGTGGCGCTCTACCTGCCCGGGCTGGGTGCGACCAAGTTCCACGGCGAGGAGGGCCGGCGGATTCTGCCCGCCGCCGGAGAGACTCTCGCGGCCGAGAATCTGCCCCTGCTGCAGGATGAAGGCGTCACTGCCCCGGGCCGGAACTCAGACGCGTCCGCGCTCCGCCTCCACGTTGATCAGGGTTTGGTCAGGTAGATGTCGTCGAGGAAGACCATCCCGGTGCCGCCCGCCGCCGGACTGGCCCGGTTGCCGACGCCGATCATGATCTTCTGCACGGCCGTCAGCTTGACGCCCGCCTCGGCAAAGCGGCTCAGCGGGATCTGCCACTCGATCCACTGCTGTGTCTTGGCGAGCTGCGCATCCGGATGGGTGACGACGCCCACGTGCTGGGCGGAATCCTGGAGCGCCACGTACATCGGGTCCGCGTCCGGCTTGACTCCCGGCGGCGCCAGCAGGGCGGTGCCCCAACTGGCGGGCGTCTCCCAATCCGGTTCCGCCTTCGAGTGCCAGGCGACCTGCGACTCCTGCACACCGGTATTGAGGTCATCGTCGTCGTAGAAGCAGTCGATCCCGATGAGCTTCCCGACCGGGGCGCCCCTACCCAGCAGCGACTGCCAGGGCAGCTTGATCTCCAGCCGCCAGCCGGTGGGCGTATCGACTTGGGCGAACTGGACGCCCGTGACATCCGTGTTGGTCCCCTGGATGTCGGTGGCGGTCCAACCGAAGGTGTACTGGCGCGCGTTGCCTTCCAGCCCGGGGCCCTTCTTCGTGTTGTCGCCGTCGATGTAGAACTCGACGCTATCGTCGAACCAGGCCTCCGGGGAGTCGTTGCGGAGCTTGTCGTCGTTGATGTCGACCAGGACATAGAGATTGGTCGTGTCGTACAGGACCCGGAACTGGGACGATGAGCTCATCGGCCTGGTGGTGATGATAGGGGTCATGATGGGCTGCACGGACGCGGTCTTCCAGATGTCATCCACCTTGCCGTCGATGACCGGCGGCGTGCTGACGCTGAGAATCTCGAAATCCATGTCCCGGCCCCGGAGGTGGAGGATCAACTTGTCGGCGCCGTCGGCGGTCCAATCCTGCGGCTTATCGAAAGTCCGCTCGGCCTCGGAGTAGAAGGGCGCCGCCACGTTGTTATACTCCACCGGCATGGACTGCTGGCCGCCGTGAATGATCTTCTGCTCGGCAAAGGGGGCGGTGACGTAGCCGACGGTTGAGCCGGTGTTGTTCGTCCAACCGTCGATCCAGGTCTCATAGAGCCGGCTGCCCTCATCGTCCGTGTAACCCTCGAAATCGTCGACCGGGACAATGGTGGTGAAGCTCCAGACCGGACCGGCTTTGGCGGTCCCATCCCCCAGCGTCTCGTCCACGCGCCAGTAGTATGCCGTGGCCGGCTCCAGGGTCCCGGGCGTGAACGTCTTGGCGTCCAGCGCCTGCACGCCCTTGTCCGCCGCGGCGGCCGCCTGGCTGACGGCGTCCTGATTGTCGCTGAAATATACGTGATGCTTCGCGGCGCCCTGGCCCGGCCACCACTGGAGGACCGGGGCGACGATAGCATTCTTGGCTCCGTCCGCCGGGTCCGGGTTATAGGCGGTCAGCGCCTGCGTCCAGAAGGACCAGATGTCCCCCTGGATGACGGTGACTCCATCCTTCTCGATTTCGTCCACGCGCCAGTAGTACCGAACCCCCGGCTCCAGGGCCGCCGTATAGTAGAACATGGCCAGCACCTGCCGCGGTCCGACCAGTTGTTCCGGCCCCAGCTCCGGCGTCTTGCCCAGATAGACATCGTGGAACAGCGCCGTGCTGCCGGCCGTCCAGCGGAACAGCGGCATCGCCACGTCCCCCGTCCCATCCGCCGGATTGGGACTACTGGCCTTCTTCTGGCCCCACGCAGCGCCGACCACGCCCAGCACTGCCGCCACGAACACCAGATATGCCACGCGCTTACTCATGCTGGTCCTCCTTCCTAATGGATATGATGGCCGGAACGGGTACGGTCCCCCAACACACACCCGGGGTTACCGCTGCCCGCCGGCTCAACCGCCGATTTACCGCACCGCTTCGCTCACCCCTTTCCCAAAGGCCGTCCCCGGCCGCGAAACCCGTCAATCTCTGCTCACCGCCGTTCATCGTACCCGATGTCCCCCGTCCCTTTCAACGAAATTCCGCCGCCTCTGGTCCGGGGGGCAGCGGCGAGCGGAGTCCTCGCAGCTTGCCGATGCCACCCAGAGTTCAAGGGCCGCGGTTTCTCTTCCTACGCGTCAGCCGCTTGAACGCCGGATGCTCGGCGGATACGATAGCGACGGAATCGGCCCGGGCCGATTCGGCGCCCGGAAGCTTGTCTCGACGCCCGGAACGCGGCGCAGTTTGCAGGAAGGAATGGTCCGGCATGAACGTACAAGCACTCAACGCCTCCAACGCTTTCGTGGGCACGGCTGCGGCCACGCGACTGGCCGGCCGGGTCGCCTCGATGGACGCCTATCGCGGGCTGGTCATGCTGCTGATGATGGGCGAGGTCCTGGAGTTCAGCCGCGTGTCCCAGGCCCTGCCGGCCAGCGGCTTCTGGGCGTTGCTCGCGCACCATCAGACCCACGTCGAGTGGGTCGGCTGCATCGTGCACGACATGATCCAACCGTCGTTCTCCTTCCTGGTGGGCGTGGCCCTGCCGTTTTCGCTGGCCCGCCGGGCGGCGGAGGGACAGCCCGCGTGGCGCCGGACGCTGCACGCCGCCTGGCGGGCGCTGGTGCTGATCCTGCTGGGCGTGTTCCTGCGGTCCATCGGTCGCGGGCAGACCTACTGGACTTTCGAGGACACTCTGACGCAGATCGGCCTGGGCTACGTTCTTCTGTACCTGCTGGCGTCGCGTCCGGTCCGGGTGCAGTGGGCCGCACTGGCGGTTATCCTCGTGGGCTATTGGCTGGCCTTTGCCCTTTATCCCCTGCCCGGCGCGAACTTCGACTGGGCGAAAGCGGGGGTGACGCCCGACTGGGCGTACAATCTCTCCGGCTTCGCCGCCCATTGGAACAAGAACACCAACTTCGCGTGGGCCTTCGACACCTGGTTCATGAACCTGTTCCCGCGCGAGCACCCGTTCACGAACAATGGCGGCGGGTACTCCACGCTGAGTTTCATTCCGACTTTGGGCACGATGATCCTGGGCCTGCTCGCCGGCGGTGTCCTGCGCAGCGAGCGAACGCCGATGAGCAGGGTCCGCTGGCTGGCCCTCGCGGGGCTCGTGAGCCTGGGGGCCGGCCTGCTGCTAGCGGCCTTAGGTCTGTGCCCGATCGTCAAGCGGATCTGGACCCCCTCCTGGGTGCTCTACAGCGGCGGGTGGTGTTTCCTGCTCTTGGCGGCTTTTTACCTGATCATGGACGCCGGCCACCTGCGGTCCTGGGCCTTCCCGTTGACCGTGATCGGCATGAATTCCATCGCCGCCTACCTGATCGCGCATTTGTTCGTCGAGTTCATCTCCAAGAGCTTGCCGCTGCACCTGGGCCGCGGCATCTTCGAGATCTTCGGCCCCGCCTATGAGCCGTTGCTGCTGGGCGCCGGTGTACTGTTCATCGAGTGGCTGATCCTGTGGTGGATGTACCGGCGCAAGCTCTTCCTCCGGGTGTAGCGGTTCCACCGCTGCGGATCACGAGATGCATATCTTTACCCTCCGCAGCATATCTACCGCCGAACGGCGCCGGCACGCCACCCGTAAAGAGCGGAAGTGAAGCTCTTGCGGGACTGATTGGTGCGGCGATATACTGACTACTTTCAAAGGCCCCGGGCGGCTCCGATTGGGGAAGAAGCTTCGGGCACTGGAGAGTCTTCAGCAAGAGCGAGGCACAGGAGGCTTGGTATGAGGAATACTGCCGATCGCGAGACGGTCGATGCAGCAAAACAGCGGCGCAGCGCAGTCGAGCGGCTGACTTCGCCGGCCCAGCCGGTCTCGGCCGGGTCCGAGCCAGCGCCGTCTCCCTTCCCCGAGTCGGCCCGCCGAAGCAAGGAGACGATTCGCAGTGCCCAGCGCGGTCTGCAGACACAGCGCGGCGACGGGAGGCCGGGTGCCTCGGCGCTCCCCGCGTGGCTGCGCCGGCTGGGATACTATGGCTTGGCCCTGTTGCTGGTGGCGGCCGGCGCGGCCGTGCGCATGGCGCTGACGCGCCTGGTAGGACCGGGTCTGCCCGTGTACCTCATGTTCTATCCGGCCGTGATGCTCGGGGCCGTGCTGGGAGGCTGGGGGCCGGGCCTCGTGGCCACTCTGGCCGCAGCGCTCGTGGTGGACTATTGGCTGCCGCCGCCGGGGTTCAAGATTCAGAGCCCCGTCGATACCGTAGGTCTGGTGGTCTTCGTCATCATGGGCCTGCTCATGAGCATTGTGGCCGAACTCTACCGGCACACGCGGGACCACTTGGAGGACTTGGTCGTCCTGCGCACGGCGGCGCTGAATCAGGCGAACGAGCGCCTCCAGGAGCGCGGCGAGCAGTTGCAGGCGCAGGCGGCGGAACTAACCGCCGTGAATGCACAGTTGCGGGAGAGCGAGGAGAAGTACCGCAGCATCGTGGAAACCGCGACGGAAGCGATCGTGATGGTCGATGCCGAGGCGCGTTTCATCTTCGTCAACGACCGCTGGTCGGACATCTTCGGCTACCGCCGGGAAGAGTCGTTGCGCATGAGCCACTTCGATCTGGTCTTCCCGGAGGACATGGCCGCCATGAAAGAGCGGTGGGAATCCCGCCAGCGGGGGCAGGGGGAGAGGTATGAACTCCGCCTGCGACGTAAGGACGGGAGCCCCGTGTGGGCTCTGATCGGCGTGGCGCCCAAGTTCGGCCCCGCGGGGGAATTCCTCGGCACGCTGGTGATGATCGCCGATATCACCGAGCGCAAGAAGGCGGAGGAGGCCCTGCGCGAGTTGAACGCGACGCTGGAGAGCAAGGTGGCCAAGCGCACGGCCCAACTGGAGCGTCGGGCCTGGCAGCTTCAGAAGCTGACGCTGGAGCTGACGCAGGCGGAAGAGCGGGAGCGGGCGCGGATTGCGGAAATCCTGCACGATGACCTGCAGCAGGTGCTGGCGGCCGCCAAGTTCCAGGTCGACCTCCTGGGCCGCCGGGCCGGGGACGATGCGGATGCGCAGGAGATCGCCGGACAGGCGAAGGATCTGCTGGCCAACGCGATCGCCCAATCCCGCAGCTTGTCCCACGAGCTCAGTTCTACCGCCCTCTCCCGCAGTGACCTCAGCGCGGCGTTCGAGTGGCTGGCCGAGCAGATGCAACAGAAGCACGGATTGACGGTCCACCTGGAAATCCAGGATCGGATCGAGGTGGCCTCGGAGCCCCTGCGTATCCTGCTCTACAAAACGGCCCAGGAAATGCTCTTCAACGCGATCAAGCACGCCGGGGTGCAGGAGGCGAAGCTGCATCTGCGGCGCTACGGCGCCCATATCGGCCTCTGGGTGTCGGATCGGGGCCGAGGGTTCGATCCCGCCGCTCCCGACTACACCCTGGGGCTCGGCCTGCGGAGTATCCGGGAGCGGATCGAGTTGCTCGGTGGTCGCCTGAAGATCAGCAGCGCCCCGGGGAAAGGCAGCACGTTCTTCGTCGTCCTGCCGAACACCGAGGCCGGCGAAATCGTCTCGGAGACTGCGAGGAAGCCCTGATGTTCACCCGCAAACACAGCCATCCCTTCCACCGCTACAGATAGCGCCGGACGCGACAGCAATAGTCCGCATACTCTGCGCCGAACGCCTTCTGCAAGTGCTGCTCTTCGGCCAGGACGATCCGATGGTGAACGGCGACCACGAAGAGGGCGGCCAGAAGGACCAGCGGGTTCAGCGTGTAGAGCACGCTCGCCAGGAGCGTGGCATTGACGCCCACGTACATCGGGTTGCGGCTGAACTGAAACAAGCCGCCCACCTTCAGGCGGGTGCTCTCCTTGGGCGAGCCGATTCGAAAGGAATCCGCCAGTCCCAGCCGTCCGATGAATAGCAGCACAAAGCCGCCGACCCACAGGACCAGCGCAATCCCTCGCACCCATCCCGGGGGACTCGCGAAAGATAGGCGCACGCCCCAGCTCCGCACCACCATGACCGCCCACAGAACCAGGATAGCGTACTTGCTGACATAGAAGATCTTCTTCTCAATCGGCGGCTCGCCATCCATATCGATATTCTTCCGGCGCAGCAGGGCCCCTCCGCCGAACAGCAGGATCAAGAACAGGACCGGAAAGATCATGACAACAATAGGCTCAACCATCGTCGTTCTCCCTGAACCGAAGCATCCCCTTTCGCGCTGCCCGCGGGCAGCGTATAGCCTTTCGAGAACCAGGATAGTGCCCCTCCGCAAGATTTCAAGCCTGCTTGCCTCCCTCCCGCGGCCCTGGAAGTCAGGTCTCATCCATTTTCCCGCCACTACCTCATGGCAGGCGCGGGGTTCGGCCTCTACCCGTCCCGTTTCGTCCGCCGTTCCCGATCGGCTATTGAAGCACCTTGCGTGTTGCGATATACTGAAGTCATGACAACGAAAGAGAAAGCTGTTCAGGCGGTGCAAGCACTGCCCGAGGATGCCTCCTTGGAAGACGCCATGGAGCGGTTGTTCCTCTTGGCCAAAATTGAGCGTGGTCTCCAGCAGGCCGATGCCGGCGCGCTGATCCCTCATGAGAAGGTCAAGGAGCGCATGGCCAAATGGCTCAAGTGAGGTGGACTCCCCAGGCAGCGGACGACCTCGACGCCATCGCGGAATTCATCGGACGCGATTCTCCTCACTTCGCGGCGCTCTTCGTAGCGGACATCCTGCAAACCGTTGATCGACTGACTGACTTCCCCGAATCCGGGCGAATGGTTCCCGAAATTGGCGAGAGAAACATCCGCGAGATCATCCTGGGCAGCTACCGCATCATCTATCGTCTCCATCGCGAGGCTGTCGAAGTACTCACGGTTCACCACGGCGCACGCCTGCTCGATCCGGAGAGACTCAGGTAGCGAAACACAAAGCGGACCTGAATCTGCGAACGCGAGACTCGCGTCCAGAAATCCCACCGCATGGTTGCCCGACATCATTAGGGCAGGCTAACCCGGCCCGGCGGTTCTGCGGGTGCTTGATAGGTATGATGGGGCCCGTGCCATGTTGGGCGGCGCGGGCCCCTGAATGCCGTGAGCTCAACTTTGTCTGATGAATGCGGTGACTACTGCGCCGCGGCTGGGGCGGGGCGATAGAGGCGGATGTCGTCGAAGTACAACATGCCGGAGCCGCCCGCCGTGGTGGTGTTGCCTTTGGTGCCGACGCCGACGGCAATGCTCTCGATCTGCTTGAGGTTCACGCCCTGGCCGGCGAAATCCTTCAGGCCGATGCGCCATTCGGTCCACTGGTCCGTCTGCAAGACCTTCGGATCGGCATGGTAGACCACCGCCTTGTCGTTCAGCGCAACGTAGAGCCGCTCCGGGGCGTTGCTCATGATCCCGATGTCCTGGTGCTCCCACTGCGGCTGGCTGACGTTGCCGGTCGTGGTCACGTTGGAGAACTTGGCCTCGCAGGTGGCGTTGGCGTTGTGGGCCGTGACGGCCAGGCCGATATACACGCTGGGGGCATCCATCCAGATCGTCTGGTTCAGGGCTCCCTGCACGGGGTCCCAGGTCTTGCCGTCCGCCGAATGGGTCACGGCAAAGACCCCGGCGAGATTGCGCTCCAGTCTGATCCAGTGGGGCGCGGTGATCCCGGTCTGGTTGACGCTGGTGCTCAGGCCGCCCGTGGTGACGCGGCCTTCGGACGCCACGCCGCTGCCGGGCGTGACACAGGCGAGGGCATGCTTGGAGCCGGGGTCCAGGGTCTCGCGAATCATCACGCCGGCCTTGGCCCACGGGTCCGTGTTGCCGACGCTCAGGACCTGGGCGGTGATCGAGCCGGCGCCGGTAAGCTTCTTATAGACAAAGTGGAACTCATCGGCCACGCCGGTGATATCCGTGCCGGAGGCCGTCATCGTAAAAGTGCCGGCCGGTCCCTCCGTGAAGCTGCCGACCGACGCCGGATAGCCGCGGAACCACAGCGACAGGGTGTCCACTCCTTCCTGCGTCCAATCCTGTTGTACGGGCGAATAATTATTCGCCCCTACGATACTCCGGACGGCCTCGGAATACTTCAGGTCGTTGTCGTACGCCAGGGGCATCGACTGGCGGCCGCCGTGAACGATGGTCGCCTCGAAGGTGTGCTGGCCCGCGGCGTAATCCGGGGTCGAGTAACCGACCGTGGCGCCGTTGGTCTGGGTGCCCCAGCCGTCGAGCCACGTTTCGTAGATCAGCTTGCTGCCTGCCTGGCCCGAGGTCAGGTCATTGTACGACTCGAAATCATCCACCAGCAGGAAAGGACCGGTGGTGAACTTCCAGACCTCGCCCACCCAGGGACCGGCGGGATTGACGCTGTTGACCTCATCGATGCGCCAATAGTAGGTGGTTTCCAATTCGAGGGTGCCGGGGTCGTAGCTCTCGTCGCCCACGTCCTTGGTGCCCTTGTATTCGGGCGCGCCGGCGCCGGCGTTGCGCACGGCGTTCGGGTCCGTGCCGAAGTACACCTCGTGCCGGGCCGCCGATGTGCCGGCTTTCCAGTGGAGAATCGGCTTTGGCTGGATGTCCGTGCCGCCGTTAGCTGGGACCGGACCATAGGCATTCACAGGCTCATAGGGCGCCAGGTAGCTGCCTGCGATGATCTGCTGGTCGCGGATTCCGGGGCCGCGCCAGGCCACCTGGCAATGGTCCCAATCCGTGCCTTCTTTCCAGAGCGCCATGATGTAGTATCTCTGGCCGCCGATCAGAGGAACGGGATCAGACTTCCGCGAGAACGTGTCGTACGAGCCCCAGACCGGCTCCGATGTGAGCAGTTGCACATTGGCCGGATCATCATCGGTGCTCAGCCATAGTTCGCCCTGGTCGGCGCTGGAGAACCAGAACGTGTAATTGCCCGTCAGGGGAACATAGAGCCAGCCGTGAATTCGGCCGCCGTAATTGTCGCCGATGCTGTCCGCGGTGCTGAACCGGGTCAGCTTTTCGCTCCGTGTCGGATTATTCGGGAAGTCCGGGCTGTTCCGCAACAGGTCCAGCGTGGAGCCGGTGATATTCTCCCACAGATCCATGACCACCGTGCCCAGGCCCGCCCGCGTCGTGGTGAAGCTCCAGATGTCGCCCGTCTGCGTCGCTTTGCCGTCCGACTCGTCCACGCGCCAATAATACGTCTTGTTGAGCTCCAGCATGCCGGCTGCATACGTGGGGTTTGGAACCGGGCCTTTGGCGGTCCCGCCCGTGCCCGCCTGCACGGCCTGGCGATCGTCGCCGAAGTACACCAGGTGCACGATCGAGCCCGCCCCGGCCATCCAGGTCAGCGTGACGTTGGGGTCCACAAAGAGGCTGCTGTCGACGGGAGTGGGAGCGAAGGCGCTCTTCGAGGCGACGGTGAAACTCCAGACCTCGCCTTTCCACGGACTGCCGGGCTGCAACTCATTGACCTCATCGATGCGCCAGTAGTACGTCGTCTTCTCGGCCAGACCGGTGGGATAAGGATTCCCGGCCGAGCCCACGGGGAAAGAAGTCTTGGTCGTATTGCCGCGGAATACATCGGTATCCGCCGGCGTGGCATTGCTTACTTTTTCGAGGTCTTCTCCGCAGTAGACATTGGAAGAGGCCGACAGCATGCCCGGGTCCCACTGGAGCTCGACGGCGGTGGCGGTAATCATGGCGCCGCCGGCCGGCACCGGGTGCCGCGCTGTCGTTATCGGGGCCAGGGTGGAGACCACCAGGGCATTCAAAAAGGCAAAGGGGTTGTTTGCGCCGGATTGCTCGGTGGTGTTGGCGTTCGGGCCGGCCTGCAGGACGATCTTACCAGTGCCGTCCGCCTGCGCTGTGCCCGTGCTGGCATAGGAATCCGCCGCCGTAGGCGCCACGCCAGCACTGAAGCCGGCGGTCAGACACGGCTTGCCATTGGCGGTCCAATCCGCGATGCGATCGCCGCCGGCCCCGCTGCTGGTGTCATAGGCATAAATGGTGATCTCGTAGGTTTGGTTCGCCTCCAGCCCCGACAGCGTGACTGTCATGCCCCCCGGCCGGGCAAACAGGAAGTCGCGATAAATCAACGAGTAGGGGATTCCCAGGGGCGCGCCGCGCCAGCGGGCGTCGAGCGTGCCCGCCAGTTCCACTTTGATGCCGTCGACGACCTTGCCGCTGTCGCCGGTCGTAAACGAGGTGAAGCCGGGCTCGGTCTGCGCTGGATCGTTTTTGTTGCTGAAATCCAGCTTCAGGATCGGGTAGCTGGCCCGCAGCAGCGCTGGACTCAGAGCGCCCAGAATCAGCGCGGCCATCATGATATTGGGGAATCGTGCGGAACATTGACTCTTCATGACCTGCCTCCTTTTCTCCTCCTCGCGGCACAACCTACAATCGCCTGCGGATGCCCCGGCGAGGGCCCAACCGGAACTCGTGCGAGTGCGTAGATATTGATGGTCTATCTATAGCAGATTCTCCTTCCTTCATCAAGGACAATATCGGCGCATAGAACCAGCGTTTGTTCTCGTACTCGGCCCAGATTCCTTCGGCAAGCTCAGAGCCTGCCCTGAACGTAGCCGAAGGGATGACCGGGGACCGGACGGAGCCCACACAACGTGGCCGCACACGAGAATCTACGAGGCTAAAGTGTTGCTTGACAGGGGGTTGGGAGAAGCGTATAGAATCGTGATCCATTGTGGAATTCTGACGGTTTTGTATTTGTTCAGAGGTGAAAAGAAGTGAAAGCAAGCGATATGCGGCCCGGCATGGCGTTCATCATGGACGGGCAACTGTGCATCTGCACCGTGGCGACGCACGTTACGCCGGGCAACCTGCGGGCTTTCGTGCAGGCCAAGCTGCGGCGGCTCTCCGACGGCGTGATGATCGAGAAGCGGCTGCGCTCCACCGAGGACGTCGAGCAGGCCTTCCTCGACCGCCGCGAGATGGAATATCTTTATTCCGACAAAGGCTCGCACGTATTCATGGACAACGAGACGTACGATCAGCTCACCGTGTCCGATGAGCTGCTCGGCGACTCCATCCGGTACTTCAAGCCCAACACGGTGGTGACGGCCCTGACCCACGATGGCAACATCGTATCGCTCGAATTGCCCAAGGTTGTGGAGCTGAAGGTGACGGACACCACGCCCATGACCAAAGGGGCCACCGTGACGAACCAGATGAAGGACGCCACGCTGGAAACAGGCCTGCGGGTCCGGGTGCCGCCCTTCATCGACACCGGCGAGGTCGTCCGGGTCAGCACCGAAGACGGCTCCTACGTCAGCCGCGCCAAGGGCTAAGACTGTAGGGTGCGTATCACGCACCGCCTTAATGCGCGGGCGGGATGGTGCGTGATACGCACCCTACCTCTCCGGGGGGCACCCTTCCCGCGCGACCGCCAGTGCCATTCCCACTACCTGCCTTCGCGCATCTACCCGTATTATCAATACTGATAATGCCCAGTTCGCCGTCGAAGTCCCGGCCAATGTAATGCACACGTTATCCACAATGGCCACTTGCGCCGTGCATAACCTGTGAAGAACAAATTTTTTTTATGCGCAAAGCCAGTGCCAGCAAGTCCCTCGGGCAAGTGGAAAAAAAACCGCCCCGATCCATCTTGATTTGCTAAAGTTTCCCTCAATAATAGCACGGAAGATGTTGGCGTTTCAGTTACGACTTTCGTCCCTCGTGGGTAGCGCCGCCACGGTCCGGGGCCTTTACCGCGAAAGCTTGCGCGGGTCGGCCCGGAGCAGGGCGCGATCGCTACGTTTGGGGAGATTTCCATGCAGGCCTCCATCACGGAAGAGAGGCCCCGTGCAGCAGGCTTGGACACCACGGCTATCACGGAGGCTCTTTCGCAGCGCATCGGCGCGCAGAAGTACAGGATCTGGTTTCAGAGTTGTGCGCGGTTCACCGCAGCGGACGGCATGCTGCGGATCGGCGTGGCGAATCCGTTTCTCGCCACCTGGCTGGAGGGTCACTTCCTGAAGGACATTCAGGGAGCGGCCCAGACGGTACTGGGCTCGGTGCCTCAGATTGTCTTCACGGTGGACGCCGAGCTCGGCGGTTCGCAGCGTCGCGCGGTCCTCGGGTCGGGCGCGCCCGTCGGCGGCGCTCGCTCGGCCGCGGGCGGCGCGTCCCGCGGCGCAGCAACGGTCCCGAGCCGGCCGGGTGCAGGCCCTGCTGTTGAGGATACCTCGTCCGGTGTGATCGAAGGTTTACGACTGACGTTGGAGACGTTTGTGGTCGGCCCCTCGAATGAGCTGGCCTACAATGCCGCAAAAGCAGTGATTCGCGAACAACAAAGCCCGTTCAACCCCTTGTTCATCCATGGCGGCTATGGGGTCGGCAAGACCCATCTGCTGCAGGGGATTTGTCACGGCGTGGTCCAGGCCCGCCCGCAGACCCGCTGGCTGTACCTGTCTGCCGAGGACTTCGCCAACCAATTTGTGCTGGCCTTGAAGACGAGGAAGCTGGAGGCTTTTCGACGCCGCATGAGGCAAACGGACTTGCTGGCAATTGACGACGTGCACTTCCTGGCCAGCAAACCATCCACCCAGGAGGAGTTCCTGCACACCTTCAACACCATCAGCCTCGCCGGCAAGCAGGTCATCCTGGTTTCCGATGCCCATCCCAAGATGATTGGGCAGTTGTCCGAAAAGCTCGTCAATCGGTTCGTCTCCGGCATGGTCGTCAAGATCGAGGCCCCGGACCTGCAGACGCGGTGCGACATCTGCCGGCAGTTCGCCACGCGGATGCTGAAGACCTCGCTCGGCGGCCCGGATACCAAGCGGTCGGGCGCGATGCCCGAGAGCGTCATCCGGTTCGTCGCCGAGCGGGTGCGGACGAACGTCCGCGAGCTGGAAGGGGCGGTGCTCAAGCTGATTGCCTACGCCACGCTGCAGAATGAGCAGCTTTCCGTGGCGATGGCCCAGGCGATCCTGGCCGAGCACATCGAGCGGAGCGACCCGATGGTCCATGTCACGGACATCGAGGCGACGGTCGGCGCCTACTTCGGTGTGACGCCGGCCCATCTCCATTCCGCCAAGAAGGGCCGCACCATCTCGCTGGCGCGCCATTTCAGCATGTACCTGACCCGCCAGCACACCAACATGTCCTCCTCCGAGGTCGGCCGCCACATGGGCAACAAGAACCACGCCACGGTCCTGGTCGCCTGCAAGAAGGTCGAGGAGATGCTTCAGCGCGATGTCGAGGTCCACTGGGAAGGCCCCGCCGGCAACAAGGTGGCCAAGGCCAAAGCCATTCTCGCCCACCTCGAAGACGGCATCGCCCGCTGAGGAACGCCGCCGGCGGCCCGAAGGTGAGAAGCGCGAACGTGAGAAGGTAAGGCCGCTTCTTTTCTGGGTCTTATCGTTGTAGCCTCTTCACTACACGGACGGCCGTGCACCCTGCTTGAGGCGACCGGCGCTCTGCTCACGAGGCGTCGCGCCGTGCTTTCCTGCCCGTTGGATGGTACTCGTCCGACCTCAGGGCATCGGCCCGAGATGGACCGGGATGTCCACCTTCTTCCCGTCACGCAGGATGGTGAACCGTGCGGTGTCGCCGACCTGGTGCTGATCCATGATGCGAAAGAGGTCTTCCGTGATGCGAACGGGCTGGCCGTCAATCGCCGTAATCAGGTCGCCCAGCACGATCTTGCCCTCGTCGCTGCGCTGCGTGCCCCGTAAGCCTGCCTTCTGCGCCGTCGCATTCGGGGGAACCTTCAGGATCAGCACTCCTTCGAGCCCCAGCCGCCGGACCAGATGATCCTCGGCCGTCGTCACACCCAGACGCGGCCTGGGGACAGTCTCACCCCGGATGATCTCCGGAACGATCCGGTTGATGCAGTCGATGGGGATGGCGAAGCCGATGCCGGCGTAGGCGCCGGTGGGGCTGAGAATCGCGATGTTCATCCCCACGACCCGGCCGGCGCTGTCGAGCAGCGGCCCGCCGGAGTTGCCCGGATTCAAGGGGGCATCGGTCTGAATCACGCCCTGGATCGGGCGCTTCGCCGCCCCGGCGATCTCGCGTCCCAGACCGCTGACAATGCCGGCGGTGAGGGTCTGGTCGTAGCCGAAGGGATTGCCGATGGCATACACGCGCTGGCCCACCTGAAGGTCATAGGCGGTACCGATGGGAATGGCGGGCAGCAGATTCGGCGGAGCGTCGACCTTCAGCACGGCGATATCCTTGTCCGGGTCCGTGCCGATGCGCTTGGCCTTCCAGGGTCACTTGGACGGCCTCGCTATTCTGCACGACATGGTAGTTCGTCACGATATAGCCGTTGGGGTCCCAGACGAAGCCGGAGCCGGCATCTTCCTCCACCTCGGAGGCGTAGAGGTGGAAGAGATCACCCTTGGCCTGCTTGCTCCGGATGAACACCACGGAAGCGGAGACCGCGTTGAACGCTTTGACGACCGTCTGCTCGTCTGCCATCAACTCTCCCCGCACGGCTATCGGTCGGGGCTGGGCCGTCTGGGAATGGACGTCGGCCGCCGGCGGCAGGATCTTGGCGGAGATCAGTGCGGTACACAGTACCAGCACGCTGGCGACCGAACAGACCTGCGCTCGGGACGTTCCCGTCAGGCTCGCCTTCTGGTAATCTCGCTTCATGATTATGTACTCCTCAACGGCCCGGGTAGGATCTTTTCCTCTGATTGCCGCAGGGTTCATCACTTTGCTAGTCGAGTACGCCAGGGCCTCCCACCGGGCGGCACGCCGTTCTCCTAAAAGACCGGGCAGTTTTCCTTAACGGCAGGCTGCCCACGACAAGATGGCTTGTCGTGTGCCAAGGAAGAGGTCGGGAAGTGTTTTTCTTTGGGAATTGGCGAGGCAGATTTCCAACCGATTAGCGGCTATCGGCTGCCGACACACGGCGGCGGTCCAGGCGGGCGGCGAAGTCACGCAGGAAATCCTCGCGCCACCGGCTGACCGTCCGGGCCCCGAGGTGCGGCCCCTCGGCGACCTCCGGGGCGGGGTCGTCCGTCCACCAGTGGGGCAGCCGGGGCGAGGGGTTCTGTGCCGCGTCGGGCGCCGGCCGCACGGACATCAGCGCGCCGGTTCTTCCCTCGAGTGCCGGCACGTTGCTGCGGATCGTGTAACTGTAGGTCTTGGCATCCTTCGGCGAGAAGCGAAGGTGCATCCTACCGTCCGCGCCCACCGCTCCCGCAGACTCCTGGTTCTCGACCACCAAGCGCGCCTCCGGTTGTGCCGGTAACTGCTCGCCGAGCGGCAGGGCCAGCTCGAAAACGCCGAACTGTTCGAGGCGGTCCTCCGTGCCGGCGATCTGATGAACCACCACGTGCGGCCGTTCCCAGGCCCGGACGAAGCGCCCGCCCCAGCTTGGCTGCGATGGATCTTCGGGCGTCCCGTGCAGCAGGTAGCCGAGGGAAGGCGAGTCTCCCATTTTGAGGCTGCCGCCGAGCTGTGCCGCGAAGAAATCGCCCAGGGCGCCGTGGCCTGCGACATGCGCAGCAACGAACGCCTTGTTGCCCCATTCGCCGTCCTGGTTGCCGCCGACGAACCAGCCGCGATAGGTGGCATTGGCCTCGATGATCCACAGCCGCGGATGGTGGGTCACGATGTACTGGTAGGCATCGACGCTCCATTTCTTGTTCGGCCCACCGATGAAGTAGACGCGGAGCTTCGGCAGGATGTCGGGCGCCTCATGCAACGCCTGGGCGAGCTCGTCGATCCCGCCCCACACGAGAACCCACAGCGGCCGCGGATCGCCGCGCCGCGCGCATCGGATGATCCAGTCGGAGCCTTCCGTCGCGGCTCCGAATCCCTGCAAGCCCGCGCCCTCGAAAGCGCCCTGTTTCGCAATGGCCCGCAACGCGTCGGGCGTGGGGTACTTGCTGCAATAGGTCCTCAGGTGGACATAGTCACGTTCGTAGAGGTCAATAACCTTGAGAATATGTTCCTTGCGGCCCGGGCCGTAGGGCGAGGAGATTAGCCCTTCGAGGTCGAACCGGTCCGCATAGACCAGCAGATGAACCAGGGACTGAAAATCGTCCGGGTCGGTGCCGCCGATATCCGTGGCGACAATCACCCGCTGCCGCGGCTCGCTCGCGGCGCGGCCCATCCCTTGCGAAGCACACCATTTCCCACAGCCGCTGAGCCCCAGGCCCACAATAGCCAACACAATAACTGTCGTCATCCTCATGTCTGACCGTTCACCATCCCCTTCTGACGGAGGACCTCAAAGAGAACAAGATACCCGCGATCCGCCACATGATACACGGCTCCCTCATCTCCAGGCAATTGTATGATGCTCCGCTCCGCAAGTCCGGGAAGGATCGTGTTGTAGGGGCGAATAATCATTCGCCCTGGGGCCGCCGGGGGTCGGCCGCCCGGGTTCAGCCCTTGAATGGACCTTCAGCGGAAAGCGGAGCGGAGCATCATA
>JAMCWO010000256.1 GCA_023481165.1 Planctomycetota bacterium
AGGAACAGGCCATTGGCACGGCCTGTTCCTGTACATCGACGGCCAACAGGTCGCCGGCCCCAGTGGCCCGCCCGCAGGCAATTACGGCAACTCCATGTACAAGGTGAACATCGGCGGGGGCGGCATCTACGACCCGACCGGCAACTGGTTCCGCGGCCAGATGGATGATGTCCGCATCTACAACCGCGCCCTGACGGCCGAGGAGATCAAGGCCCTCAATCCCCCCAAGCTGCAGGCGTACCAGCCGCAGCCGGCCAACGGGGATCGGGCGGTCTCTGCGCCTTTGCTGCGGTGGACGGCCGGGGACAAGGCGGTGCTGCACGACGTCTACCTCGGCACAGAAGCGGACCTCATGTACAAGGTGAACATCAGCCCGCGCACGTTCGCGCCGATGTACTATCACGCGCCGGGCTTGCAGCCGGGGACCACGTATTATTGGCGCGTGGACGAGATCGAGGCCGACCAGACCACGATCCACACGGGCAACGTCTGGTCCTTCACCGCACAGGCCCTGACGGCCTACCTGCCCAACCCGCAGGATGGCGACGCGAGCGCCTCGCCGGCGGGAACACTGTCCTGGCTGCCCGGGAGAAACGCCTCCCAGCACCGAGTGTACCTCAGTGACAGCCGCGACGCGATCGCCCAGGGGGCAGCCGACGTTAACAAAGGCGAGCAGAAGGAAACGACCTTCACGCCCACGGGCCTCGCGCAGACTACCACATACTACTGGCGGGTGGACGAGGTCATCGCTGACGGCACCGTCCAGACCGGCCCGGTGTGGAGCTTCACCACGTTCCTGCCCGTCGATGACTTCGAGAGCTATACGGATGATGTGGCGGCGAAAACCACGATCTTCGATACCTGGATCGATGGCCTGACCAACGGGCTGAGCGGCTCCGTGGTCGGTAACGCGACCGCCCCCTTCGCGGAGCAAAAGGTCGTCCACGGCGGCAAGCAATCCATGCCGTTGGACTACAACAATGTCGCATCGCCCTTCTACAGCGAGGCCGAGCGCGAGTTCGCAACCGCACAGGACTGGACGGTCGGCGAGGTCGACACGCTGGTCCTCTTTGTCCGAGGCAAATTGAGCAACGGCCCAGCGCCGTTGTACTTCGTGGCCCAGGATTCCTCCAACCACACGGCCGTGGTCCTCCACCCGGATGCAGCGGTGGTGCGCGCGACCAGGTGGACCGAATGGAAGATTCCGTTGACGAGTTTCACCGGTGTAAACTTGGCCAAGATCAAGAAGATCGCCGCCGGTGTCGGCGATAAAACCAGGCCGGCGTCGGGCGGCGCGGGCCGGATCTTCGTGGACGACATCTACGTGCGGAAATCCACGCCGGAACAATGATTTGCGAGTGGAGTGGAGGACATACCATGCGAACGCGATTGCTACTGGCTTTGTGGCTCGGACTGCTCGGGGTGTCGGGGGTGGCTACGGCGGGCCCACTCCCCGAGCCGACGCCCGGTATTGCGGAAGACAAATCCATCGCCTACCGTGCCGGGGCGCCGCTGATCATCGACGGCGACCTTTCGGATTGGGAGGGAGCCGCCTTCAAGCTCATCGGGCGCAAAAGCGATGTCTTCCGGGGCGAGTGGTCCGGCCCGGATGACTTGACCTGCACCTGGTCGGTGATGTGGGATGACACGACCTTCTACTTTGCGGCGGCGATTCGGGACGATGTCCTCGCCGAAGCGGCAGATCCCTCACAGCCGTGGACCGGGGACTGCACGTTTCTTTACCTCGATGCCGATGGGGATGGAACGATTGAGAACAAGGCGTGCTTCTTTCTGTTCCAGGGTCAGCCGACGTTCCTGGGTATGACCGCGAATCTGGTCGAAGCGGCGAACGCGGGCAGTGTCAGTCTCGCGATCGTCATGGAACCGCGCTTGGGGAAAGCGGGCCGAATCGTGGAGGTCGCGATTCCCCTGGACTGTCTGCCGCTCCAGAAGCCCATCCAGGGAGCGATCTTCCGCATGGTGCCCGGCTTCGAAGAGGGCACCCAAAGCGCGGAACAGCCGCCCAAGTTTCTGGATTGGGGCGGCACGAACCCGGATGACGCCGCGAATCTGCGCCAGGTCATCTTTGCCGGAGCCACCGGCACGAACCCGTGGGCCATGGCGCGCGACCCCAATCCCGCCGATGGAGCGGCAGCCGTCCTCATGCCCCTGCTGCGCTGGACGGCCGGGGAGGGCGCCCTGCTCCATGATGTCTACGTGGGCACGAGCCCCGCTCTCGGTCCCGCCGACCTCGCCGCCGCGCACCTCCCTGTCACCATGTACTACCACGCCCGCGGGATCGAGGCGGGCGCGACCTACTACTGGCGCGTGGACGAAATCGCGACGGACGGCAAGACGGTTTGCACAGGCAACGTCTGGTCCTTCACGGCCCAGGCCCTGACGGCCTACCGGCCCGATCCGGCGGATGCCGCCGGCGCGACGTCGCCCAGCGCAACACTGACCTGGCTGCCGGGCGCCGGTGCCCTGAAGCATCATGTCTGCTTCGGCGAAAACCTCGAGGCGGTCAAGCAGGGAGCGGCCGAGGTGGACAAAGGCACTCCGACAGAGGCACGCTTTGTGCCGGGGACTCTGGAGGGGCTGACGACCTATTATTGGCGGGTGGACGAGATCGGAGCCGCCGATGCTATCAAGGC
Source organism: Planctomycetota bacterium (assembly GCA_023481165.1). GTDB lineage: Bacteria > Planctomycetota > Phycisphaerae > Sedimentisphaerales > Anaerobacaceae > PLanc-01. The sequence continues at coordinate 2,655 of JAMCWO010000256.1, forward strand.
CGGGCCGGTCTGGAGCTTCACCACCTACTTGCCCATCGATGACTTCGAGAGCTACACGGACGAACTGGGCAGCGCCATCTTCGACGCCTGGATGGATGGCTTGACCAACGGCCTGAGCGGCTCGGTGGTCGGCTACCCGACCGCCCCGTTCGCCGAGCAGAAGATCGTTCATGGCGGCAAGCAGTCGATGCCGCTGGACTACAACAACATCGCGTCGCCCTTCTACAGCGAGGCCCAGCGCGAATTCGCTTCCGCCCAGGATTGGACGATGGGCGATGCGAGTACGCTGGTCCTGTTTGTCCGGGGCCGGGTGGGCAATGGCGCGGCGGCGTTGTCTATCACCGTGAAGGACGCGTCCAATCATGCAGCGACTGTCATCCATCCGGATGCAACCGTTGTCGGTACAGCCAAGTGGAACGAATGGAAGATCCCGCTGAGCGGCCTGGCCGGTGTAAACCTGACCAAAGTGAAGATGATCGTTATCGGTGTTGGCGATAAGGCCAATCCCAAGACAGGAGGTGCAGGCCGAATCTATATCGACGATATCTATGTAACGAAGTGAAGAATGACGACGCGTGCGGCCTGATTCCGGCCACCGCAAATCGCAAATGGGGAATTTTGAAAGGAGGACGATCATGTGCAAAAGACTCACGATGTTGCTCTTGGGGGCGGCCGCTTTGTGCGTCGCCCCGAACCTCGGCCACGCCGGGACGCTCGTAGCGCATTGGCCCCTGGACGGCAATGTGCTCGACACGAGCGGCAACAACTATAATGGGACGGCCAACGGCAAGATAAGCTACACGGCAGGCATGTACGGTCAGGCGGCCGAGTTCCATGGCGCCGGCGACTATGTGGCGGTCGCGAACAATCCCGGCATCCAGTTGCTCGCCGGCACCGAGTTCAGCGTCGCCGCCTACGTGAAGGCGGCCGGCCTGGGCCAGCAGAACATCCTGATTCACGGCTTGGGCTGCTCGACGTGGGCCAGTTGGTTTCTCGGGGTCCAGGGCGGCGAGCCGGATGCAGCGCTGACGGCGGACAGCTTCGTCTTCGGCGTCCGGTCGGCCGGCGGCAGCGCCTATACGGGCGTGGCGGCCCCCGCGACGGCGGGCGAATGGTTCCATATCGCGGCGACCCACGACGGCAAGATGCTGCGCCTGTACACCAACGGGGAGGAGCGCGGCAGCATCGCCGCCCCCATGCCCTACAACAGCGCCGAGCCCCTGCACTTCGGCGGCGATCCGGGCTGCAGCGGCCGGTCCTGGTACACGGGCCTCATCGACGATGTGTTCATCTTCAGCAAGGCGATGACCGCCAACCAGGTGCGGGAGCTGGGCTCCGGCAGCATCCCCGCGTGGGTGAAGGCCGAGAAGCCCAATCCGGCCGACGGCACGATCGGCGTGGCGATGCCCCTGCTCCAGTGGAGCAAAGGCGACACAGCCGTGCTCCACAGCCTCTACCTGAGCACCAGTCCAAGTTTGACTGACGCGGACTTGAAGTCAGCCCGTTCGCCGATGACGATGTACTACCACGCTCCCGGGTTCCAGCCCGGCACGACCTACTACTGGCGCGTCGATGAGATCGAGGCGGACGGCGTCCCCGTCCACACGGGCGATGTCTGGAGCTTCATGAGCCAGGATGTCACGGCCTACTACCCCAGTCCTACCGATAAGGTGAATACCGCTTCGACCACCCCGACCCTCACCTGGATGCCGGGGGTGGGGGCCGTGAAGCACCATCTTTATCTCGGTGATAGTCTCGATGCGGTGACCCAGGGCGCGGCCGCGACGGACAAAGGCGTCCTGGCCGATGCCACCTTCGCGCCGCAGGCCCTGGAGAGCCTGACGGCGTACTACTGGCGCGTCGATGAAATCCTGACCGGCGACGCCGTCAAGACCGGCCCGGTCTGGACCTTCACGACATGCCTGCCCGTCGATGACTTCGAGAGCTACACGGACGATCTGGCGGCCAAGACCACGATCTTCGACACCTGGATCGACGGCCTGACCAACGGGCTGAGCGGCTCGACCGTGGGTTACGCCCAGGCCCCGTTCGCCGAGCAGACCATTGTCCACGGCGGCAAGCAATCCATGCCCCTGGACTACAACAACGTCAAGTCGCCTTTCTACAGCGAGGCCGAACAGGAGTTCGGGACCGCCCAGAATTGGACGGCGAGTGGAATCGACACACTGGTCCTCTACGTCCGGGGCCGACCGATCAACACCCCAGCCAAACTGTACGTCGTGCTGACGGATGCCTCCAATCACAGCGGCACCGTCGTCAACCCGAGTACAGCGGTCGTGACCGCCACCACGTGGACCGAGTGGAAGATCCCGCTGGCCGACTTCAGTACGGCGGGCGTGAACCTGGCCAAGGTCAAGAAGATCGCCATCGGCGTGGGCGACAAAGCCAATCCGGCGGCCGGCGGCACCGGTCTGATCTTTGTCGACGACATCCGATTGGCTAAGCCGTAAAGTCGCGGCACGGTGCGGAAATAGAAGAAAGCAAGTTGCAGCTTTGGGCGCCATGTCTACGCTGGCGTAGACATGCTCCATGCGGTGGACCGAGCATGCTTACCCACGCGTAAGCATGGCGCCCAGAGTACGTGGAGAATGGTAGATCGTAGACGGCCGATGGAGATGGGAGGACGAGCATGGGGACGAGGTGGGCTTTTCTGGTTCTGGTGTTGCTGGGCATGTGTCACAGCGCCGGCGCGGGATTGATCGGGTACTGGGCGTTCGAGGAGGGGAGCGGTACCGTCGCCAAGGATGGTTCCGGCAATGGTCACGATGGCCAACTGGTGGGCAATCCGCAGTGGGCGGCCGGAAACGTGGGCGGCGCACTGGAATTCAACGGCACCACGTCCAAGGTCGAGATCCCCTACTGGCCGGAGTTGACGCCGACCGAAGGGACGACGCTGTGCAGTTGGGTGTTCCCGACGGACACGAGCCGGTCCTGCATCGTCGGCCAGTTCGAAGGCTACGGCATGGCCCTGATGACCGATCTGTATCTCAAGTCGGTGATCTGGGGCGGCGACTGGGTGCTGGACACGACGATCCCGCAGGGCGAGTGGTCGCACATCGTCATGACCTGGGATGTCGCCAACAAGCAGCGCAAGGTGTACCTCGATGGCCAGCTTGTCGGCGAGAGAGCGGACGCCGCCGTGCCCGCCGTCCGGAACAACCTGGGCATCGGCCTGTGGATCGGCTGGCCGGACGCCTGGGGCGATGACTCCTTCGCCGGACTGCTGGATGAGGTGCGCGTGTACAACCGCGTGCTCGCCGCCAGTCAGGTCGAGGACCTGTTCCACGGGATCGCCCCGGACTTCCTGAAAGCGCAGACGCCCGATCCGGCCAATGGCGCGATCGGAGTCGCCATGCCGCTGCTGCGGTGGAGCAGAGGCGAGACCGCGATGCTCCACAATCTCTATCTCGGCACGAGCCCGGACCTGACGGACGCCGACCTCAAGGTTTCGCGCCAACCGCTGACCATGTACTACCACGCGCAGGGTCTGGAGCCCGGCGCCACCTATTACTGGCGCGTGGACGAGATCGAGAAGGACGGCGTCACCATTCACCCCGGCAGTGTCTGGAGCTTCGTGGCCCAGGCCCTTACGGCGTACTACCCTGGGCCCGCGGACAAGGCCAACGATGTCCCCGCCGGCGCGACGCTCACCTGGATGCCGGGCGCCGGGACCGTGAAACACCACGTCTACTTCGGCGCGAACGTCGAAGGCGTCACACAGGGGACCGCCGAAGCGGACAAAGGCGAATTGGCGGAAACGACCTTCGCACCCGGGACCTTGGAGCCCCTGACGACCTATTATTGGCGCGTGGACGAGGTTCTGTCCGCCGGCACCAAGACCGGGGCGGTCTGGAGCTTCACGACCACGCTGGCCGTCGACGACTTCGAGAGCTACACGGACGATGAAGGCAGCCGGATCTATGAGACCTGGATCGACGGCTGGACCAACGGCACCAGTTCGACGGTCGGGTACGCCCAGGCGCCCTTCGCCGAGCAGAAGATCGTTCACGGCGGCCGGCAGTCGATGCCGCTGGATTTCAACAACATCAAATCCCCGTTCTACAGCGAAGCCGAGCGGGAGTTTGCACCAACCCAGGATTGGACCGCCGGCGGCGCGACCACGCTGCTCCTCTACGTTCGCGGCAGGTCCGCCAATGGCTCGACGCCGGTCTATATCAGAGTGGAAGATGCCGCCCAAAAGGCGGCCACGGTCGTCCATCCCGATCCCGCCTTCGCAACCACAACGAAATGGACCGCGTGGAGGATTCCCTTGACCGATTTCGCGGGCGTGAACCTGGCCAAGGTCGAGAAGCTGTGCCTCGGCGTAGGCGACAAGACTGCTGCCCAAGCCAGTGGCAAAGGTATCCTTTACCTCGACGACCTCCAACTGGCCAAGTAGGAGAGAAGTCTCAAGTGGGAAGTGTCAATACTCCTCAACGACCAATTGGGGAATGTGCCGGAAGTGCCTGGAGTTGCGGGTAATCAGGGCGTGGCCGTACACCAGAGCGGTGGAGGCGATCAGCACGTCCATATCGCCGGCGGGTTGGCCGATCTGCTGTAAAAAGCCGGTGAGGGAGCCGAAGATGCGCGCCGCCGCGTCGGTGAATTCCAGGATCTCCAGGTCGCCCAGCAGGGCACGGATGACCTTCTCGTCCTCTTGCGGACGCCGGGATCGCGCCAGGCCGACATAGAGCTCCGCGACGTTGAAACGGGTGGTCGTCAGCCCCTGTCCTTGCGCCGCCAACTCGTCGATCTTCCGGAGCGCCCGTTGTTTCCACGGAGATTCTTTGCCGGCCAAATCGATCAGAATCGTGGTGTCGAGACAGGCCATCACCGCCTCCTCCGCGCAGGCTGGTGCCGCCGCCGGACGTGCCGTCCGATTGCGGCCGTCGCCTCATCGCTGAGCGGCCGTGCCTCCAGCTTTTTGGCAAATGCCTGCACATCCAGCGGCCTCTTCACCACGCGTTTGATGACCTGGCTGAACGATTCCGTCTCCTTCTGAGCCGCCTTGAGCCGATCATACGCTTCCAGATCAATCGTGATCGTTTTGGTCGCCATACCGCCATCCTTTCCAGGGTACACATACATGCATGTACATGCATGTACATGCATATACTACAACTCGTCCCGTGCTCCGTCAAGCGCTGCCCTGGCGCGCACGGGCCCACCGGGCGTCGCGGCGGGACGCGGCCGGGCCCCCGCGGCAGTCTATACCCGGAAGTTGTGGAGCGGCGCCCACGAAAGAGTGGTGGAACCAAATCGCCGGCCGGCGCCGCGGTCGGGCGCACGCGTTGTTGACGCGGGGCAGAGGGCTGGACGGGAAACCGGCTCCGCTTCGACCGCCGCGCAAGAATGCTTATCCTGGTCGCCGGCCGGCACGGAGAGGCTTTTGACAGGAGCCGCCCAAGCTGGTATATTGCAGCCGCTGTGGTCGTTCACCATAGCGGCGCGGAAAACGCGGAATCGACCAAGGAAGGGTCTCCGTGTTCTCCATACCTCTGTGGCGCGTATCATCGTGCTTTTGCAGGAGAATCGTCGGATGAATTTCAATACGGAGTTGTTCGGACGGACACCGGAAGGTGAAGAAGTTTCTCTTTACACATTGACCAGTGCGAAGGGGCTGCGGGCGCGGATCACCAATTATGGCGCAATCCTCGTGTCCCTGGAGGTGCCGGACCGTCACGGCAAGCTCGACGATATCACCCTGGGCTTCGACAATCTGGACGGATACCTTGGCAAGCACCCCTACTTCGGTGCGACCGTGGGCCGGTATGCCAACCGCATCGGCAACGCCCGGTTCGTCCTGGGCGGCGTCGAGTACAAGCTGGCCGCCAACAATGGGCCGAACCATCTGCACGGCGGGATCAAGGGCTTCGACAAGGTCGTCTGGAAGACGCTGGAGGCGACGGCCGCCGAGGACCGGGCCTGGGTCAAGCTGACCTACCTGAGCAAAGACGGCGAGGAGGGCTATCCCGGCAACCTGCGCTGCACCGTCACGTACACGCTGACGAACGATGATGAGCTGCGGCTCGACTACGAGGCCGAGACCGACAAAAAGACCGTGCTCAACCTGACGAACCACACCTACTGGAACCTGCGGGGCCAGGGCAGCGGCGAGGTCCTCGGCCACGAGCTGCTGCTCCACGCCACGCGCTTTACCGTCGTGGACAAGGGCCTGATCCCCACCGGGATCACCGCCAGCGTGGTGGACACGCCGCTGGATTTTCTGTCGCCCCGGACCCTCGGCGCCCGCATCCGCCAGCTCCGCAACGGCTACGACCACAATTTCATCCTCAGCGGGCCGGCGAACACTCTGAAGCCCTGTGCCCGGGTCCACGAGCCGACCAGCGGCCGGATCCTGGAGATCGCCACAACGGAACCGGGCGTCCAGCTCTACACGGGCAACTTCCTGGATGGCTCGATTATCGGCAAAGGCGGCAAGTCCTACGGCAAGCACGCGGGCTTTTGCCTGGAAACGCAGCACTACCCCGACTCGCCCAATAAGCCCAACTTCCCCACGACCGTCCTGGACCCGGGCAAGAAGTTCACCAGCACCACCGTGCACAAATTCTCAGCGAAGTAGGGTGCGTATCACGCACCATTCCGCCCTGACAGACGGACTGTGACGCCGAGCAGCAAAGGGCCGGCGGTTCCGCCACGCGCTGAGCCCGAAAGGCCGCTGTGCGGCCGGGCGGCGCTGGAACCAGGCCGGCCCTCGTCCGGATT
>JAMCWO010000101.1 GCA_023481165.1 Planctomycetota bacterium
TCTTGCAGGGCCGCGCCGCCTACCTCAGCGAGGACGGTCGAGGGGTGGCCTTCTATGCCCATCGTCCCCGCGGCCCAGCCGCAGGCCGAAATCGCCTCCGGCTCATCGCATGAACGGTCATGCACCCTCTGTCGGATTTTCGGTTGACCGCCGTGGGCAGCGTGAATTATACTGACCGTTGGTGGCTCATCAGAATCTGGTGTTGCAGGCTGTCCCGTCGGGAGGGTGTGGTGCACCGGAGGTCGGACTTCAGTCTCGGTAGCAAATCCTCAGGAGGGTCCGGTCAGGCCCTATCGACAGAATTTTCCCCGTTTTCGCATCTTCGACAAGCATCGTTCAACCAAGCAATGTAATGGAAAGGGCTGAGTATGTGCAGAAAGCTGATTTGCCTCACCTTCCTCTGCCTGTTCGCGTTGGCTCAGGAGACCCGCGCCGGCCTCGTAGGCTGGTGGAAACTCGACGAAGGCGCCGGCCAGACCGCCGCCGACAGCTCCGGCAACGGCTTGGACGGCAACTTGAAGGATGCCGCCTGGAGGAATCCCGGCTATGACGGCACCGGCGGGTGCATCGAGCTCGACCGGGCAGGCTACGTGGACCTGGGAAACCCCAAGGCGCTGGACTTCGGGACCGGCGATTGGACGGTGACGGCCTGGATCAACACGACCATCACCGGCAACTCGGAGACGGAACGCGGGACCGTCTACGCCAAAGGCGGCGACAACGGGGGCGGACGCCGCTATACAATCTGCGTGGGGGAGATCACGAGCGGCTGTCTGACCCTCACGTGCGATGATGATGCCACCAAGGTCCAGGCGACCGGTAAGACCCTCGTCAACGATGGTGAATGGCACCTGGTGGTGGGCATGCGCGAGGGCACGACGATCCGCGTCGCCGCCGACGGCGTGTTTGACGGCCAGAACACCGTGGCCACCACGTACAGTCTCGCGGGTACATCCCAACACAATGCCTACATCGGGACGATCACGAGCCATACGGATAGCTCGCTGTTCAAGAAGTACAAGGGCCTGATCGACGATGTGCGGGTGTACAACCATGCGCTATCCGTCGACGAGCTGAAAGCCCTGATTCCGCCCAAGGTCAAGGCGCGCAATCCGAGTCCTGCCAATGGCGACATGACCGTCGTCCTCCCCCTTCTCCAGTGGAAGGCGGGCGACAACGCGATGTTCCACGATGTGTACGTGGGGACCGATCCCAACCTGGGGCCGAAGAATCTCGTGCAATCGCACTCGCCCGTGGCGATGTATTACCACGTCCCGGGGCTGACGCCGGGGACGACTTACTACTGGCGCGTCGATGAGATCGAGGCGGATATGACCACGATTCACACCGGCGACGTCTGGACCTTCACAGCCCTGCCGCTTACGGCCTACCTGCCCAAGCCGGCGAATGGAGTCTCGGACGCTTCCGCGGACCCCAATATGGCCCTGAGTTGGGCAGCGGGCCAGAACGCTCAGGAGCATCACCTGTACTTCGGGGACAACCTCGAAGCGGTACAGCAAGGTGCGGCCGCCACGGACAAGGGCCAGCTCCAGACCCTGACGTTTGTACCGGGTGCACTGGAGCCCCTGACGACCTACTACTGGCGCGTCGATGAGATCGCCGCCGGCGGCGCCGTCCAGACCGGTGCAGTATGGACCTTCACGACGTCCCTCGTCGTGGATGATTTCGAGGGCTACACGGACAAAGAGGGCGAGCAGGTCTTCTCGACCTGGATCGACGGCTATCTCGACGGTTCCAGCGGCTCGACCGTCGGCTACACCACCGCCGCCAACGGGACGTTCGGGGAAACGCAGATCGTCCACAGCGGCAAGCAGTCCATGCCGATGGACTACAACAATGTCAAGACGCCGTTCTACAGTGAGGCCCAGCGTCAGTTCAGCCCGGTCGAGGATTGGACCGCGGGCGGGGCCGACACTTTGATCCTCTACGTCCGGGGCAACATCAGTAATGTGGTCGCCCCGCTCTATGTCGTTGTGGAAGACAGTGCCGCGCACACGGCCGTGCTGGTCCATCCGGATGCCGCCGCGGTGAAGACCACCCAGTGGCTCGCATGGCGGATTCCGTTTGCCGATCTCAGTGCCGCCGGCGTGAACCTGGCCAAGGTCAAGAAGCTGTACCTCGGCGTGGGCGACCGGAAGAATCCTGCCGCGGGCGGTGCCGGGCGGATCTACGTCGACGATATCTGGCTTCTCAAATCGGCTCCGGCCCAGCCCTGACGGCATGGTGAGCAGTGTAGTGACGAAAGGAAACATGGGTTCGCGAAACGCCTTTACGCTCATTGAGCTGCTGGTGGTCATCGCGATCATTGCCCTGCTGATGGCGCTTTTGATGCCATCTCTGGGACGGGTGCGGCAGCAGGCCAAAGCCTCAGCCTGCCAGTCCAATCTGCATCAGTGGAGCCTGGTCTTCTCCATGTATGACAGCGATCACGATGGTCGGTTCTGCAACGGGTGCAGCAGCTACAACACCAACGACCGGAGACACTGGGTCACTGCGCTGCGATCCTATTACTACCGCGATCGCAAGATCACCCTGTGTCCGACGGCGACAAAACCCTACGACGAGGGCGGCCAAGTCCCGTACGGGTGCTATCGCGGCCCGGACAACGTTCTGCTCAGCTACGGCCTCAATGGTTGGGCCTACAACGCCAAGGCGGCGGATGAAGCCTTCGAACGTCCGGTCGAGGACTTCTGGGGCGGACTGCACGTCAAGGGCGTGGGCAATATCCCGCTATTTCTGGATTGCCTGCACGCCGAAGGTCGTCCTTTCGATATCGATGCGCCCCCGGCGTTCGACGGACAGATGATTGGCTTCGACGCGACTTCGAACATGATCCGGTTCTGCCTGAACCGCCACCACGGCGTGGTGAATTGCCTGTTCATGGATGCGTCTTTATCCAAGGTGCCGCTCAAGCATCTGTGGCAACTGAAATGGCACCGGAATTTCAAAACGGACGGCCATTGGACCAAAGCGGGTGGCGTCCAGGCCGAGGACTGGCCCGGATGGATGAGAGGACTCAAAGAGTGACCGTTAGAGGAGGATTCATGATGGGTTCCAAAATGACAATGGCTGTCTCATTTGTCCTGACGCTGAGTCTTGGCGCGAGCCTCGGCCGCGCGGGTCCCCTCGTGGGATACTGGTCTCTTGACAACATCCAGGGCACGCTGGTCCCGGATCTCAGCGGCAGCGGTAATGACGGCGCGATCAAGGGTGCCCCGCAGCAGATCGCCGGGCCGTTCGGCAAGGCGCTGCAGTTTGGCGGCGTCGAGGATTGCGTCGATTGCGGCAACGCGGCCAGCCTCGACCTCACCGCGCAGGTGACCCTCGCCTGCTGGGTCAAGACTACGGACGCGGGCGATCCTACCGGCGGGGAAATGGGCGGCCAAAACCATTATATTTCCAAGCACAACAGCTATCAGATCAAGCATCGAACCAATCTGTTGATCTTCGCCGTTTGGGATAGCGGCGCGCCCTACGCCACCCGCATCTCGATCGACAGGTCCTTCAACAATGAATGGCACCACGTCGTGGGCACGTACGACGGCAAGGTGCTCAAAACGTACGTGGACGGCAGGATGCAGGGAGAGGCGGCCCACGCCGGAGACATTGATCACATCAACCTCAACGTGAACATCGGCAAGAACCCCAACCAGAACGATCAGAACATGAAAGGCGGGATCGATGAGGTCCAGATCTACAACCGCGCTCTGACCGCCGCCCAGGTCCTGGAGGTGTTTGCCGGGGGCGTGGCCTCGTTCGCGCGGGCGGCCTTACCCGATCCTGCGGATGGGGCCAAGGGGGTGGCCCTACCCATGGTGAAATGGACTGGGGGCGAGGGGGCGGTGCTGCATGAGGTCTACTTCGGCACCGATCCGAACCTCACGGCGGCCGACTTCCGCGGGAGCCAGGCCCTGACGATGTACTATCACACGCCGGGAGTCACGCCCGGCCAAACCTACTACTGGAGGATCGACGAAGTTGCGGCCGACGGCACCAAGGCTACCGGCAAGGTCTGGAGCTTCACGGCGGCCTCCACCACGGCCTACGGCCCGAAACCCCGGGATGGCATGGGGTGGCTCGACCCCGCCGGCGTGAACCTCACCTGGGAATTCGGCCAGGGAGCGGTCCAGCACGATGTGTACTTCGGCACGGACAAGACGGCGGTGGAAGCCGGTGACGCTCGTGCGCTGGCCGCCAAGCAACCGGCCAACAGCTACGATCCCGGCCCGCTCCAGAGCAATACCACGTATTACTGGCGCATCGATGAGCACACCGCAACAGGCGAGCTGAACCAGGGCGCCGTCTGGACGTTCAGCACCCGCGGCGGCCCCTACGACGGCGTCAAGGCGGAGTACTTCGCGAACCCGGACGTGTCCGGCGCGCCCGCCGTGGTCCGCAGCGAATCCAAGATCGAGTTCACCTGGCCCAACGGCACGACCGAGGGCGTCAACTCCCCTGCCGTCGGCATCCCCGTGACGAACTTCTCGGCCCGGTGGTCGGCGGAGTTGCACGTCGCCTTCAGCGGCGAGTACCGCTTCGTCATCAATGTCCGGGACAGCGGCCGGTTGTGGCTGGACGACAAGCTGCTGATCGAACGCTGGCCCAATAGCGGCGACTACCCGGAGTACAGCAGCCAAGGCATCCGGTTGACCGCCGGCAATATCTACTCCCTCATCATGGAATGGAACGAGTACAACGCCGCCACGGGCAAAGAAGCCCGCCTCGAATGGGTCGATCCGTTCGGCGAGCGGAGCCTCGTGGGGCCCGGTTATCTGCAACTGCCCCTCAAGGCCAACCGGCCCCGGCCGACGATGGGGCAGAAGGATGTCACGCCCACGCCGCTCCTGCGGTGGTCCCCCGGCGACAAGGCGGCCAAACACGATGTCTATTTCGGGACGGACGCCCAGGCGGTGGCGGCCGATCTCTATCAGGGCCGCCAGGCGCTGGACGCAACCACCTTCGATCCCGGCCCGCTCGAGTGGGGCAAGACCTACTATTGGCGGGTCGATGAGGTCAACGAAGCCAGCCCCGACAGCCCGTGGACAGGCCCCGTGTGGAGCTTCACCACGGCCGATTTCCTCGTGCTCGATGATTTCGAGAGCTACAACGACGATCTCGACGCCAAGACCACAATTTTTGACACATGGATCGACGGCTTCACCAATGGTCTGAGCGGCTCGACCGTGGGCAATATCACCGCTCCGTTCGCCGAGCAGCGTATCGTGCACACCGGCATGCAATCGATGCCGCTGGATTATGACAACACCAAGTCGCCCTATTACTCCGAGGCCCAGCGAAGCTGGGACACGTCCCAGAACTGGTCCATCAACGGGGTTGATACGCTGACGCTCTACGTCTGCGGCCAGACGGCTAATGCCGCGGACAAGCTGTATGTCGCCGTGGAGGATGCCGCCGGGCACGTCGGCACGGTGGTACACCCCGACGCCGCAGTACTGACAACGGCCCAGTGGACGGAATGGAAGATCCCGCTGAGTAGTCTGTCCGGCGTAAATGCGGCCAAGATCAAGAAGATCACGATCGGCGTGGGCGACCGGACCAAGCCCGCGCAAGGCGGCACCGGCCGGATCTTTATCGATGATATCCGAGTCATGAAAGGGGGGAATTGAGCCGAAAGAAAAGGGTTGGACGCATGGGACCCGGGTTGGGCCCAACGGTACATAACAAGTCATGAATGGTTGATGTAGAAGGAGGACCGAGTATGTGCAAGAGAGTGATTTGTCTGGCCTTTGTGTGCACGCTGGGCCTGGCCCCCGTGGTCTGTGCGGACCTGGTGGGCTGGTGGAAGCTTGACGATGGGACGGGCACCGTCGTCAAGGACTCCAGCGGCAACGGAATCGACGGCAACTTTGTCGGCAACCCGAAATGGGTGGAGGGCATGAATGGCACCGGCGGCCTGGAGTTCGACGGCACCTGCTGGCTGGACTTCGGCAATCCCTCCCAGACGCTGTTCACCGGCAGCATGCCGCTGAGCATCGCGTTGTGGATCTATCCGACCAACCTGGGCGCCACCCTCGCGGGCGCGGGGGCGGATCGGGCCTTTGTGAGTCGCAACATGGACTATGCTTTCAAGGCCAGTGGTCCCTACGCGCGCTTCACCACCCCGGGCGTTCTGGACTACAACGCCCAGAAGACGGTTTTGAAGATCAACGAATGGCAGCATGTGACGGTCACCTTCACGCCGGGCGTCGGCGCGGCGGGCGTGGCCGTCTTCTACCTGGATGGCGTCGAGACCGACCGCGTCAGCTCCGGCGCAACGAATGGCGGCTACAATGCGGCCGCCGCCACGGCCGGTGCTGTCGCCGGGGTGGGCGGACCCTTCTACATCGGCAACAACCAGTGGACCACCAATCAGTTCTACTTTGGCCGGTACGACGATATCCGGCTGTACAACCACATCCTGACGGCGGCCGAGGTCAAGACCCTGGCGGCCCGCGTGAAGGCCTATAAACCGAATCCGGCCGACAAGGCCACCGCGGTCTCCCAAGCGCTGTTCCAGTGGCAGCCGGGCACGTACGCCGTATTCCACAATGTCTACGTCGGCACGGACCCGAACCTGACACAAGCCAACTTGGCCGGGGCCAATCTGCCGTTTACCATGTACTTCCACGTGGCGGGCCTGGAACCGGGCACCACCTACTACTGGCGCGTGGATGAAACGGATGCCGCCGGTGTCGTAACCACGGGCGATGTCTGGAGCCTCACCACGACCCCCGCCACCGCTTGGGCTCAGAAGCCCGGTGATGGCGCCACATTCATGCCGGACGCGACGACGCTCGAATGGTCGGCAGGAATGGGTGCCGTGACCCATGATGTCTATCTGAGCCAGGACCAGGCTGCCGTGACGGCGGGCGATGTTGCCGCCAAGGTGTCGCCGGCCCAGCCCGCGACCACGTTCAAGGCAGCGAACCTGGAGCGCGGCAAGACCTACTACTGGCGCGTGGATGAGCAGCTTGCAGCCGGCACGGCCGTAGCCGGCCCGGTCTGGTCCTTCTCGGTTCGTCCCGTCATCGCCAAGACCGATCCGAACCTGCTGGCCTCGTGGAAGCTGGACGAGCCGAAATCGCCTTTCGCGGCCGATTACTCCGGCAATGACTATTACGGCACGCTCACGGGCAGTCCGCAATGGGTGGAGGGCCTTCTCGACAGCGGCCTGAAGTTCAACGGCACCACCGACTATGTGGACTGCGGCACACCCGCGGCGCTCTACCTGCCCAAGACCTATACGTACTCGACCTGGTTCAAAGTGGCCAAGGACATCGCCGGTAACAGCGGCGCGCAATACCTGTTGTGCAACGGCTCGCGCAGCGACCTGGTCTTCGGCGTCGAGGATGGCGTCAACGTCAATGGCGACCTGTGCTTGCACTACTACGACACAGCTCCCGGCTTCCACGCGGTTCGCGTGGGCCAGACGGTCTGGCGCGCGGACGAGTGGCACATGGTGACCGCCACGAAAGACGCGGCCGGCCACAAGATCTATCTGGATGGTGTGCTGAAGGGCTCCGACACCAACACTCGGGACGACAACTACAACACGACCCGGATGATCTCCCTCGGCGCCCGCGGCTGGACGAATCCCAAGATCGCCTTCTTCAACGGCACGCTGGACGATGTCCGCGTCTACAACCGGGCCCTGAGCGTGGACGAGATCAAGCAGATCATGCGCGGCGATCCGTTGATTGCCTGGAACCCGTCGCCCAAGTCGGGCACCACGGTGGACTTCCGCGACATCGCAGACCTCTCCTGGTCGGCCGGCGATACGGCGGCCCAGCACGATGTCTACTTCGGCCAGGATAAGGACGCCGTCAAGGCGGCGGACGCGACTTCGCCCCTGTATCAGGGCCGCCAGACGGCCACGAGTTTCGCGGTGGCCGCAAAGGTCGAAATCGGCGGCGGCGCCTACTACTGGCGTGTCGATGAGGTCGAGGCCGACGGCACGATGATCCACAAGGGCGTCGTCTGGTCGTTCACGATTCCGGCTTATCTCATCGTGGATGAGTTCGAAAGCTACACCGACACGGATGGCGAGCGCATCTACCAGACGTGGATCGATGGCTGGACCAATGGCACCGGCTCGACGGTCGGAAATGTTCAGGCCCCGTTTGCCGAGCAAACGATCGTCCACAGCGGCCGCCAGTCGATGCCGATGGACTACAACAACCTCAAGTCGCCCTTCTACAGCGAGGCCGAGCTGGATTTCGCGCCGTTGCAGGACTGGACGGTCGCCGACGTGAATGCCCTGAGCCTCTGGTTCCGCGGCCGGCCGGCGAACCCGACGGTGGCGGAGACGGCCGCCGGCCAGTACAAGATCGGCGCCTGCTCGAACGACATCTGGGGCACCGCCGACAGCTTCAACTTCTACTATAAGACCCTCACGGGCGACGGCTCCATTTCCGCCCAGGTGCTGGCCGTGACCAACACGACCAGCAACTGGGCGAAGGCCGGTGTCATGATCCGGGATACCCTGGATCCGGCCTCGACCTACGCGAACATGTTCCCGACGCCGGACGGCCGCCGGGCCTTCCAGAATCGGCCGGTCGCGGGCGGCAACGCCTTCTCGGCCCACAGCGGCACCGGACTAGCGAAGCTGCCGTTCTGGGTCAAGGTCGAGCGTAAGGGCAGCAACATCACCGGCTACTACTCGACGGACGGCAAGACGTGGACCCGTCAGCCCGACACCGAGAATACCGGCACCGACAAGTCGCTCAACCCGCAGTCGATTGCGATGGGTTCGACCATCTGCATCGGCTTGTGCGTGGCCAGCAACAACTTCGGGGCTTCCTCCTGTTTCGGGGAGTTCGCCGAGGTGACGACCACCGGCTCCGTCTCCGGCTCATGGCAACTCGCCAAGGTCGGAGCCAGCTACAGCAACGATCCGGACAAGCTCTACGTGGCGGTCGAGGACAGCGCCGGCAAGAGCACCCTCGTGACCTACCCTGATCCGGCGGCGGTCGGCCTGACCGCCTGGACCCAGTGGAAGATCCCGCTCACGGACCTGGCCGGCGTGAATCTCGCGAAAGTCAAGAAGCTCTACCTCGGCGTCGGCGACAAGAAGACCCCCGTCGGGGGCGCCACCGGCCGCATGTACTTCGACGACATCCGCGTGACGAAGTAGGAGTTACGTTCATAACGGCAACCGCGTCAGGCCTCGCTTGATAGCCCGATGCACACAGTACAAGTGACGAACCCGAGGCCCGTGCCCCTTGGCACGGGCCTCGGCCTTTTTGTCCAACCCTCGCATCCCGTCAACGAATAATTACTAATTCGAGATGTGATAAGCATATAGGGTTCCTTCCC
>JAMCWO010000252.1 GCA_023481165.1 Planctomycetota bacterium
ACCTCCAGCCGTCGCGGTAAGTCGTTCGGACGTACTGATTCGCCTCGGGCAGGTTCGTCACTTTCATATTGGGGCCGTCCCATTCGATCCGCGCGTCCACCCGCTTGGCAATGTTGCCGAGCAGGCAGATTTCCGTGAGCAGGCCGGAATACTCGAAGTCCGCGCCGGCTTTCTTTCCGGCTTTGCAGGCCCGGACCCAATCCTGCTCGTGCGAGCCTTCCACGCGCGGAATCGTTTTGGGAGGCAGCTTGTATTCCTTCATACGGCTCTCGGGGATCAGCCGGGGATCTTCGCCGTAGACGCCGCCAACCAGCTTGCCTTTCGTACCTTTGAACAGCGAGCCGCCTTCCGCGTGGCCCATGCGCCGGCCGTCTTCGAGTTCCAGCGGCCGGGGTGCGCGGACGCCCTCGTACCAAGTCAGCTTCACCGGCGGCAGGTCCCCGCGCGCCGGGAACTGGTATGTCACCACAGAAGCAACCGGGTGGATGTCCTGATTCAGGTCCACCGACGTGGCCTCAATGCTGGTCGGATGCCCCAGCTTCAGGGCCCAGACGACCGGGTCGAGCGTGTGCGCGCCGCGGTCGCCCATCATGCCACAGCCGAAGTCCCACCAGCACCGCCACACGGCGGGATGATAGGCCGGATGATAGGGCCGATGCGGGGCGGGCCCGAGCCACAAGTCCCAATTCAGCGTCGCCGGCACCGGCGGCGTATCTTTGGGCCGGCGGTCCCACTTGGAACTCCAGTACGCATGACCGAAGGGATAGTACGACAGACTGCACCAGGCATCGACCTCGCGGACCGCGCCGATGGCGCCGTCGGCGATCCACTCGCAGATCAGCCGGCCGCCTTCCATGGAGTGGCCTTGGATTCCCATCTGGGTCGTCACGCCGGTCTCGCGGGCGGCTTTCGCCAGCATGCGGGCCTCGTACACATCGTGGGTCAGAGGCTTCTGGCAGTAGACGTGCTTGCCCCGGCGCATCGCTTCCATCGAGATGACCGCGTGCGTGTGGTCCGGCGTGGCGATCATCACGGCGTCGATGCTCTTTTCCTTGTCCAGCATTTCGCGATAGTCGCTGTATACCTTCGCCTGGGGATACTTCTTGAACGTCCCGGCGGCGTACGCATGGTCCACGTCGCACAAAGCGACGATATTCTCGGTTTCGAGTTGGCTCAGGTTGCTTTTGCCCATGCCGCCCACGCCGATGCCGGCGATATTGAGTTTCTCGCTGGGAGCCGTGTGCTGCGCGCCGCCCAGAACGTGCCCGGGCACGATGGTGAAGGCGGCGGTCACCGTGGTCGCGCCAAGAAATCGACGTCTGCTGATCTGCTGTCGTGACATCCGAACACCTCCTGGCAATTCATCTGCGGTTGATGTCCCGGTACTCGGCCGGTAACATGGTACCATACCTTGGGCGTTCATGCACCCTCATCATTGAGCGGCGGATCATCTTCAGCGTCTGGGATAGCGGCGGCGAGGCGGTCGATCGCGGCAAAGTCGCCGATGAGAATCGCGTCCAGCTCGTCGCCAAGGGCGAAGGCGTCGTGGCGGGCGATTTCGGCAACGAGGGCACCGGCGGCCACAGTCATCTGGTTTACGCGTGGAAGACCGGCGAGAAGCAGCGTTTCCTCGTCACTGCCAAGCCCACCGACGCGACGCACACGATCTACGCCGGGTACTACTTCCACCCGGATAAGAATCAGTGGGTCCTGATCTCCAGTTGGAAGGCTCCGAAGGAGGGCGGCTATCTGCGCCGCCTGTACAGCTTCAGCGAGAACTTCGGCGGCAGCAACGGCCATCTGCTCCGCAAGGCGCTTTACGGCAATCAATGGATTCGCACGGCCGAGGGTCGATGGATAGAATTAACGACAGCTACGTTCAGTCACGATCCCACGGGCAAAGCGGATCGACTCGACCGCTTCATGGGTGTAAAGAGCAGGCAGTTCTTCCTCTCCCACGGTGGCTTCGTGCCCGGCTTCACGCCCTACGGCGAGAAATTCACGCGCCCTACCACCGGCAAGGCCCCATCGGACACCGTCCTGCCGGAATGATACGCCGGGCCACCCATCGACGCTCGAACCATGCCCTTACGGGCACACTACAAACGCGTCTCGCCGCCCTTGAATCAAAATCATGATTCATAAATCATAGATTCAGAGCGTCCAGCCTTTGCGGTACTCGCGCCGGAGGAACGCGTCTGCTTGCGGGCAGTTCGTCGCCTTGAGGTTCTTCGGGTCCCACATCAGCGTCTTGCCCGTGCGCAGGGCGACGTTGCACAACAGGGCCGCTTCCGCCAGGGCGCCCGAGTAGTCGAAGTTGCAGGTGGTCGGACCGCCGGTCTTGCAGGCCTTGATCCACTCCTGGTGATGGCCGATGGAGTCCGGGATAAAGGGGTCGGGCCGCTGAAAGTCCTTGAACCGCTCTTCCGGCAGCAATTGATGCTTGTTGTAGTCGGCAATCAGCATTCCCTTCGACCCCATGAACAGGACCGCACTGTTCCACTTCTCGGTGGGGATATTCTTCTCCTTGATGAACTCCGGATAGCCGCCGCCGTTGTACCAGGTCAGCTTCACAGGCGGCAGGTCGCCCCGCGCCGGGTACTCCTGCCGGGCAATCGTCCAGCGGGCGGCACTTTCGGGATGAACCGGCCCTTCGGCCTCGACAGTCGTTGGATACCGCAACTTCAGGGCCCAGAAAGGCAAGTCGACGTAGTGGCAGAAGAAATCACCCAGCGTGCCATTGGCGAAGTTCCACCAGCCGCGCCACCGGCCCGGCACGTACGCCGGACTGTAGGGCCGATAGGCCGCCGGCCCCAGCCACAGGTCCCAATCGAGCGTCGGCGGCACGGGCTCCCCCTTGGGGAGGTCGGGCTGGGACATGTCGGTCGGCGTGGCCGGACCCTTGAAGTTGGCACCGAGCCACACGTGCACCTCGCCGATCGAGCCGATGGCCCCCGTCTGCACCAGCTCCACGACGCGGCGATAATTATCTCCGGCGTGAATCTGCGTACCCATCTGCGTCGCCAGCTTCTTCTCCCGGGCGACCTCGGCCATGACCCGGGCCTCGTACACATTGTGAGCCAGCGGCTTCTCGCAGTAGCAGTGCTTGCCCATCTTCATGGCCATGACGGCCGGCGGGGCGTGCGTATGGTCCGGCGTGCCCACCACCACGGCATCGATCTGGCTATGGATCTCATCCAGCATCTTGCGGAAGTCCTTGTACCGCTTGGCATTCGGGAACTGCTCGAACGTCTTGGCCGCATGAGCGTCATCGACATCGCACAGCGCGACGAGATCTTCACTCGCGACGCCCCGGACATCGTCGCCCCCGCGTCCGGCGACGCCAATCCCAGCGATATTGAGCTTTTCATTCGCCGCAAAGGTCCGGACGGAGCGCGGATTGGACAGGATGATGAGGCCGGAGCCGGTTAGGGCGGCATGACGGAGAAACGCACGGCGGGTCACAGATCGCGACATCGGACACCACTCCTTTCTGATAGGTTTATGCCTGCCCCAGGCCTGAAGGGCTGCTGCGCGTCGGGGGCTGCACCAACGCCACCATGTTATCCGCCGCCTTTTCCGAAGTCAACCTCGCTGCAAAACCCGGGCGATGCGCCATGGGTAGTGCCAACTGCCCCCGGCGAAGGATGGCATGCTCAAGACCGGGTGCGAATCGCGGCGCTCAGCATTTGCGCTCCCAGAATCGGCGGATTCCCTGTTGTGCCGTAGGGAACTGCAGGATATATGCGAAACGGCGATAGGAAGGCTTTACACATACGGGGTCGCAAGCATTCGTTTTTCGCACTTCGGGGGTTTTATCGGGCTACGAGGTTCAGGGTGATGAAGCATGGAGAATCGGCCATGGCAGCCAGGCCGGTCCATTCATTGGAGTCGGGTGTCCCGGAGGTCCCGCAGACTTGGGTTCTGCGCTGCGCCGAGTCCGCGCCGGCGCTGGTATCTATGCCGCAGGAGCGGGTAGCGGGTGTCGACCTGCTGCGGATCATGGCCGCGGTCGGGATCGTCTGGTTTCATACGGAAGGGGCGCCGCACCGGGGGATCGCCTGAGTGCGCGTTCGCCGCAAACGATCGGGAGGCACACAAGATGGAAAAGGACAAGATGCTCGCGAACGGGCAGGACGGCTGGAAACTGGGGCTCGTTCTGGTCTTGGCCGTCGCCCTTGTCGTCGCGGCCGCGCTGGCCGTGCGATCTTGGGCGAAGCGGACTTATCTCCAACCCATGGGACAACCGGCTACGTGGTCAATCAAATAGTCATATCCCATTCCAGATGCCCCCAACGGGCGCGCCGGTAAATGGCGTCCGGCAATCGTCACTACCTGCGAACCTGATGTGCACTGCACAGAAATTTTTGTCACATCTCTTGCCATCCATGCGCAGGGTTGGTACACTATTGACATGACTCGCCTCTGAGAGTCATTCTACGGAGACCTGTACCATGCTTTCGGTTCGTGAGGCCGCTGACATACTGGGAATTTCGCAGAAGACCGTCTATCGCTGGATCCAAGACGGCCGGCTGCCCTCCCACCGCCTGGGCGGACAGCACTTCTTGGAGCGATCCGAGGTCAATAACCTCGTGATCCGGGAGGGGCGTCGTCCCCTGCCCGATGCAGCCGTTGAGACCGAGGGTAACGAGGATATCTCCCTGCTCGAAACCCTCGCCAGGGGCGGGATCTTCTATCGAATCAGCGGCACCACGAAGAAAGATGTGCTCCGCAACGCGCTGAACATGATCAAAGGGGTGGATGAGAGCGTCTCGGATCCCCTGTTTCAGATGTTCGTCGCACGGGAAGAATTGGCGTCCACGGGCATTGGAGACCATATCGCGATCCCTCATGCCCGCGGGTCGCTGGTCGGCTACATCAGCCAGCCGATTCTTTCGCTGTCGTTCCTGGAGACGCCGATCGACTATGGCGCCCTGGATGGCCAGCCCGTGTTTGCCTTGTTCCTACTCGTGTCACCCAACGTCCGCACGCATCTGCGCATCCTGGCGCGGTTGTCCTTCTGTCTGCACGACCCGGAATTCAAGCAAGCGGTCTTAAGCCAAGCCTCTCGAGAGACGATTTTAGATACTCTCGCCCAGACGGAAGCCCGTCTGCAGCGCGATTCATGAAAGAAAGACCGCGGCATGGAAGTATTCATCCTGGGTTGTCTGGTTCCGCTTGGGCTGGGGGTCTTCGCGCTTTTGATCCGCCGGTCGAAGGCCGCACCGTGGATCGCTGCGATCGGCGTCTGGTTGGGTTGCGGCGTCGCGGCGGTCCCGGTGATCCAAGCCTTGGCAGGCAATGTCCCGCCGTCCTTGCAGATCGCCTGGAACATGCCCGGCGGGTCGCTCACCTTCGGTTTGGATGGGCTTTCGGCGTTCTTCTGCCTGCCGATTCTGCTCGTGTCCCCTCTGGCGGCGCTGTATGGCTGCCAGTACCTGGCCCACGAGAAAAAGCCGCTCGGAATGGTTTCGTTCTTCTACAACGCGCTGACGGCCAGCATGCTCCTGCTCCTGGCGGCTCGCAACGGCCTGCTGTTTCTGGTCATCTGGGAGGTCATGGCGATCAGCTCGTTCTTCCTGGTTATCTTCGACGATGAGCACGCCCACGTGCGCCAGGCAGGCTGGACCTATCTCGTCGCCTCCCACATTGGGACAGGAGCATTGCTGGTGTTGTTTGCCCTGTTCGGCAAGCAAGCCGGTTCGCTGGATTTCGACCTGATGGCGAAGACTGCCTTGTCCCCGACGATGGCCGGCATCCTCTTTGTCCTGGCCGTGATCGGGTTTGGCACGAAGGCGGGCTTTATTCCTCTGCACGTCTGGCTGCCGGAAGCGCACCCCGCCGCACCAAGCCATGTCTCAGCTTTGATGTCCGGCGTGATGATCAAAACGGGCATCTACGGCCTGCTACGCATCCTGACGATGCTGGGACATCCCCCGGCGGCGTGGGAGGTCCAGCTGGTGATCATCGGGCTCGTCTCGGGCATTCTGGGCGTGGCCTTCGCCCTGGCCCAGCACGACCTCAAGCGGCTCCTGGCCTACCATAGTGTCGAGAATATCGGCATTATCGCCCTGGGCATCGGGGCGGGACTCCTGGGGCTGGCCTGGGATCAGCCGGTGTTGACGGTTCTTGGATTCGGCGGCGGTATTCTCCATGTGCTGAACCACGCGGTATTCAAGAGCCTGCTCTTCCTTGGGGCCGGCGCGGTGGCTCACAGCACCGGGACGCGGGACATCGACCACCTCGGCGGCCTGATCAAGTCGATGCGCTGGACCGCTGTGACGTTCGTGATTGCTTCGGCGGCGATCTCCGGACTGCCTCCGTTCAACGGATTCATCAGCGAGTTTCTCATCTATCTCGCCGGCTTCAGCGGCGTGCGGGCCAATGCGCCGGGGACAGTCATTCTAGCCATCGCCATCGGCGGTGGTCTGGCGCTGATCGGCGGATTGGCGGCTGCCTGCTTTGTCAAAGCGTTCGGCGTCGTGTTCCTCGGTGAGCCGCGCAGTTCTCATGCAACGGGTGCCGAAGAGGTGGGCGCCGCGATGCGTTGGCCCATGGCGGTCCTCGCCGCGGCTTGCCTGGGCATCGGCCTGCTGGCACCGGCCGCGATGAAGATCGTCTTACCCGCCGTGCAGGTCGTTCGTAGTGTGCCCGTAAGGGCATACGAAGAAACGCCTTACGGCGTCACTACGAACGCGCTCGCGACAACCGCAACGGCAAGTCTGATGGGTGTAGTTCACATATCGACAGCGCTGCTCTTGTTGGGGGCCGGCCTGTACCTGGTCCGTCGCTACCTGCCGCGCGGGAGCGAAGAGACCGCGACGGGAACGTGGGATTGCGGCTATGCCCGCCCGACGGCCCGGATGCAGTACACAGCGTCCTCCTTCGCCCAGCCCCTGACGGATTTGTTCAGGATCTTCCTCGGGACACGCAAGCACAGCGCTGACCCGGAAGGCTTCTTCCCGGCGCGGGCGACATTTGAGACGCAAACGCCCGATGCAGCGCGCGAGCACTTGTTTGCCCCGCTGTTCCGGCTGATCGACCGGGTGCTGTCCCCGGTGCGCCGAATGCAGCATGGGCGCATCCATGAGTACCTGCTCTATATTGCGATCGTCCTGGTGCTGCTGCTCATCTGGAAGGCGGGGAGCCGATAATGAATGCGCTACGATGGACATTCCCGTTGGCCGCCTGGGTTCTCGCGCCGCTCATGCTCGGCATCATCAATCGCGTGAAGGCGTTCTTCGCCGGGCGGCAGGGACCCTCCGTATGGCAGCTCTACTACGACCTGTTCAAGCTGCTGCAAAAGGCCTCGGTCTATAGCCGCTCGACGAGCACGGTGATCCGTATCGGGCCATCGGTGGTGCTGGCGTGCATGGCATTGGCGACGACAATCCTCCCCTGGGGTGAATTGCAGGCCCCTGTGACATTCGTCGGGGACATCATCCTCCTGGCCTATCTCCTGGGCCTGGCGCGTTTCGCCACCGTGCTGTCGGCCTTGGACACCGGTTCCAGCTTCGAAGGCATGGGCGCCAGCCGCGAGGTCCAGTTCGCGGCTCTGGCGGAACCATCGTTCTTCCTCGGGATGCTGGTCTTGGTGCTCCATTTCGGATTCTCCGGACTATCGAAAATGGTGTCCGAGATTTCCTTGGAGACCTGGCAGACCTCCGGCGTGCTCCTGATTCTCGTCGGCTGCTCGTGGTTCATCCTGCTGCTGACCGAGAACTCGCGCATCCCGGTGGACGATCCCAACACGCACTTGGAGCTGACGATGATTCACGAGGTCATGGTGCTCGATTACGGTGGACCGGACCTCGCATTCATTTTGTACGCCGCTTCGCTGAAGATGTGGATCTTCGCCGCCCTGGTGGTGAACCTGGTCGTCCCCATGCACTCTCTGGCGCCCTGGCTGCAGGCGCCCATCTTTCTGCTGGGTATGGTCTTCGTCATGGTCCTGGTGGGAATCGTGGAGTCGATCCTCGCCCGGCTGCGGCTGCAACAGATTCCGAAGGTCCTGATCGGCGCGGCCCTGCTGAGCCTGATCGCCTTGATCGTTCGTTTGATGGGTTAGCCAACCATGACTATCATCTCCGTCCTGCTCATCCTCTCCTGTCTCTGGCTGCTGGGCTCCAGCCGCCTGCACGTCGCCATTCGCGTGGTGGCGATCCAGGGCGTGCTGTTGGGCGTGCTCCCGCTGGTCCGGTCGATGGGAGACATCGGATTTGGCGTTGGGGTTCTGGGATTAAGCACGATCATCTCCAAAGCCATCCTGCTGCCGTGGTTGATGAACACGTGTCTGCGACTTTCGGGCATTCGCAAGGAAATCGAGCCGTTTGTCGGCTTCGGTCCCTCGCTGCTGTGCGGCACAGCGTTGCTCGGTCTGGCCGTCTGGATCACCGACCGCCTGCAATTGAGCCAGGCCCAAGTCCCGCAAGTACTGTTGATCAGTTCCTTCTTCGCGATTCTCGTGGGCCTGTTCCTCATGGTCACGCGACGTAAAGCCATCACACAATCCCTGGCGTACCTGGTCATGGAGAACGGCGTCTACGGCGTCGGCGTCAGCATGAGCCTGGACTTTCCGTTCATCGTGGAACTGGGCATTCTGCTGGACGTCTTCGTGGGCGTGTTCCTCATGGGCAACCTCCTGTTCCATTTGGACCGCGAGTTCGAGCACCTCGACGCGGACAAGCTGACGGAACTGTCCGATCTGTCGAAGTCAACCCCCGTAGTCGTGGAGGCTGTGGAGGAAAACGCATGATGCTCCTGCTACTCACGATCCTGCTGCCGGCCGCCGCCGGGACGGCCTCGTACTTCATCCGCCCGCACCGCTGGCGCCGCTTGCTCTGGGGCGCGACGGCCGCTGCGCACCTGGCGCTCTCGCTCGCCGCAGTCCTGTCGATCACTTCGCCGCCGCTGGACCACTGGATCGGTATGGACTCGCTCAGCGCGATCTTTCTCGTTCTGACAAGCCTGCTTTTCTGCGGGGCGACCATGTACGGCATCGGATACGTGGCCCGGGAGCCGGTCGCGGGACAGATGGATTTCGAGGATGGCAGCCTCTTCCAGAACGAACCGGAGTCCGTCTTCACCGGCGGCATTCTCCTGCTGCTGGCCGCCATGACCCTGGCGATCCTGAGCCGCCACCTGGCCCTGCAGTGGGTGGCGATCGAAGCGACGACGCTGGCGAGCGCCCCATTGATTTACTACCACCAGAACCGCCGGTCGCTCGAGGCAGCATGGAAATACCTGATTCTGTGCTCCGTCGGCATCGCCGTGGCGCTCTTGGGGATGAACACGTGTCTG